>JAGXIK010000043.1 GCA_024635715.1 Gillisia sp. | reverse complement strand
TTATGGGCAGAAATTATTTGAAGGAATAGTAGCTGATTCTGCCACTCCAAAAGAATTTGCAGCTATTCAGGATACATTAACTACAAATGGGAAGCGCTTTTTTGAGGTACCAATGAAAGCACATAATTTAGATGGAATTCTTTCCATAAATAATTACCATGCAGGCTTTGCGGCGGTGGCTAAATATCCAGCCATTACTGTGCCTATGGGATATGCAGAAAATAAGGCTCCAAAAGGCTTAACATTTATTGCCAGACCATATCAAGAAGCAGCTCTATTTAGCTGGGCTTTAGCTTATGAAAAAGCCTCAAACAAAAGAGTCTCACCTTCAAACTATAAAAATTAGGATGCCTAAAACCAATTTCAAGGCAATTATTAGCAAGATCATTGTATTCTACAGTGTGTTTTACGTGGTAATGAAATTAATTGCCATCCTCTTTGATGATGTTTGGGTACTTCCCAATCTAATTTTAGCTTTACCTTTTTTACTTTTCGCAATAATTGGAGGTTTGCTTATGAAAAAAGAGAGCTTTTCATGGATCTTCGTCATTTTAGGAGTAGTGGTGATAAGTGCTATCAGGTATTATGAGGCTGAATGGGTGGTTGCCCTTCACGAGTATTTTACTTAACATATAGAAAACCGTTAATCTTCTTTTAATCGATTTTTAGGTTGTATCTTTGCAGCCGTTTTCCGCTGCCACTATTTTTGTAATAGGCGGGAATCCAAAAAGGTATTAGGTTATGAGAACAAAGTCCAGAAGAAAGAATAAGATTAATGTTGTGACCCTTGGTTGTAGTAAAAATGTTTACGACAGTGAGGTGTTAATGGGGCAGCTTCTTGCAAACGATAAGGAAGTTGTGCATGAAGAAGAAGGAAATATTGTTGTAATTAATACTTGTGGGTTTATAGATAATGCCAAGGAAGAATCTGTAAACACTATTCTGGAATATGTTGCAAAAAAGCAAGAAGGAGAAGTAGATAAAGTTTTTGTAACAGGATGTTTGAGTGAAAGATACAAACCAGATCTTCAGAAAGAAATTCCAGATGTAGATCAATATTTTGGAACTACAGAATTACCAGAATTATTAGCGGCTTTAGAAGCAGACTATAAGCACGAACTTTTAGGAGAGCGTTTAACTACAACCCCTAAAAATTACGCCTATTTAAAGATTGCAGAAGGCTGTGATAGACCTTGCTCTTTTTGTGCAATCCCACTAATGCGTGGAAAACATAGATCTACTCCCATAGAACAATTGGTTAAGGAAGCAAAAGGTTTAGCGGCTAATGGCGTTAAAGAATTGGTGTTGATCGCCCAAGATCTTACTTATTATGGTTTGGATATTTATAAGAAAAGAAATCTTGCAGAGTTGTTAGAAAACCTTGTGCAGGTAGAAGGAATAGAATGGATTAGGTTGCATTATGCATTCCCAACAGGCTTCCCAATGGATGTGCTGGATGTTATGAATAGAGAACCTAAGATCTGTAATTATTTAGATATTCCATTGCAACATATTTCTGACGATCTCTTAAAATCTATGAGACGTGGAACAACTCATGAAAAGACCACTAAACTACTAAAAGATTTTAGAAAAGAGGTTCCAGATATGACTATCAGAACCACTTTGATCGTTGGTTATCCGGGAGAAACGGAAGAGCATTTTCAGGAATTAAAAGACTGGGTTAAAGAAATGCGTTTTGAGCGTTTAGGATGTTTTACTTATTCTCATGAAGAAAACACGCATGCTTTCAACCTGGTAGATGATGTTCCGCAGGAAGTGAAACAGCAGCGAGCTAATGAGATCATGGAAATTCAATCTCAGATCTCCTGGGAATTGAATCAGGAGAAAATCGGTCAAACTTTCAAAGTTATTATAGATAGAAAAGAAGGGAATCATTTTATTGGTAGAACCGAATTTGATTCACCAGATGTAGATAATGAAGTACTTATTGATGCTACAGAGATTTACCTAAAAACAGGTGAGTTTTATGATGTAAAAATTCATGAGGCTGCAGATTTTGACCTTTATGGTATACCGGTAAATGCAGATGTTTCTAAGCCAGTAAGAAAAGAATTAAAGATTAGAACTTCGTAATTATTACGAGCATATTTACAATATCTTAATCATTGCTTAATTTTTAGTTGACATATATCTTATTTATAACGAGGATATTTGGAATGTCTTAAGTAATTAAGGCAATTTCGTAAAATCTTTAGTTTTTGTCGACTTTGATTTATGAGAAAGCCGCCTTTTGGGCGGCTTTTATTTTAAATGACTAATTTTGACTTAAGGGTAACTTCCGCATAACATTAACTTAACATTGAAGTCGCACATTTGCACCGACAAAAACAAACAGATAATGAAATTAAAATGGTGTATGTTACTTCTCTTTGTATTAGTAACTTCTTATTCAACACAAGCGCAAGATATCACTAACAGCAAATTTGGTAAAGGTTTGGTAAATGTAGTGGCAAAAGATAGCTCCTTTAGCTTGAAATTCGGAATGCGTTTTCAATCTTTATATACGAGTACTTGGGATTTTCCAGATAATGAAAATTTACAAAATGCTGAAACTAATTTTTTAATTAGAAGATCTCGTTTAAAATTTGAGGGTTTCGCATATTCTCCAAAATTAGAGTATAAAGTAGAGTTAGGTCTTTCCAACAGAGATATTGGTGGGGCTTCAGAATTTACAAATAACGCACCAAGATATATTCTGGATGCTGTTTTAAAGTGGAACTTCTATGGGAATTTTGAACTATGGGCAGGGCAAACTAAACTCCCAGGTAACAGAGAAAGAGTTATTTCTTCAGCAAACATGCAAACGGTAGATCGTTCTTTGGTGAACGGCGAATTTAACGTAGATCGTGATATGGGAATGCAACTACATCATTATTTTAATCTAGGTGAAAATGTTATTGTGAGAGAAGCATTAGCAGTTTCTCAGGGTGAAGGTAGAAACGTAACTTCAGAAAATCTTGGAGGATTCCAATATACGGGTAGAGTGGAAATTCTTCCTTTTGGTGATTTTGATGATTATTCTGGAGCAGACCTTGACAGGGAAGAAACACCTAAGTTGGCCTTGGGGGTGAGTTACGATCATAACAGCAATGCTGTAAAGACTCGTTCTAACAGCGGAAGTTATATGACCACAGACACTGGTTTTTATGAAACCGATATAAACACGTTCTTTGTAGATGGAATGTTTAAATATCAAGGTTTCTCTGCAATGGCAGAATATGCTAAAAGAACAGCAGATAATCCAGTTGCTTTAAATTCTGATGGTACTCCAACAGGAAGAGTGGTAGAAGTAGGAGATGGTATTAACATGCAGGCTGGGTATTTATTTAAAAATAACTATGAGGTTGTAACTAGATACACACAAGTTTCTTTAGATGAAGCTTTAACCGGAGCAGGGATAGAGAACCAATATACTTTAGGGCTCTCAAAATATATTGTTGATCATAAATTAAAAGTTCAAACAGATGTAAGTTGGAACGATTACGAGGATAATTTAGATAATAGCTTAGAATATAGATTACAAATAGACATTCATTTTTAAAAATAACTAAACCATGAAAAAAGTATTATTAATTGCAATTTTATCTTTCGCTGTTATTTCTTGCGGAAATAATAAAGGTCAGGATAAAGAAAACGGAGGAGAATCTGGAACGATATCTATAGATGGATCTAGTACGGTATATCCTATTACTGAAGCTGTTGCTGAAGAATTTAGATCGGAAAAACCTGAAGTAAATGTTACTATTGGAGTTTCAGGAACCGGAGGAGGTTTCCAAAAATTTGGAAGAGGAGAAATAAACATTTCAGATGCTTCAAGACCAATTAAAGCTGAAGAAGCGGCCGTTGCTAAAGAAAACAATATCAATTATGTAGAGTTGGAAGTTGCTTACGACGGACTTGCAGTTGTAATAAATCCTGAAAATGATTGGGCTACTTCTTTTACAGTAGAAGAATTGAAAAAGATATGGGAACCGGCAGCTCAAGGAACTATAAAAAAATGGAATCAAATAAACCCAGCTTGGCCAAATGAAGAAATTCATTTATTTGGACCTGGAGTTGCTTCTGGAACTTTTGATTATTTTACTGAAGCTATTGTTGGTAAAAGTGGCTCTAGTAGAGGTGATTTTACCGCTAGTGAGGATGATAATGTATTAGTACAGGGAGTTGCAGGAGATAAATACGGATTAGGATTTTTTGGATTAGCTTACTTTGAAGCTAACAAAGATAAATTAGCTTTAGCATCGGTAGATGGTGGAAACGGACCAGTAAAACCTTCTACAGAAACTGTGAAAAATGGGACTTATACTCCATTATCCAGACCTTTATATATTTATGTGAACAGTTCTTCTCTTAATAATCCAGATGTTGTGGATTTTGTAAGATTTTATTTAGAAGAAGCTGGAGAATTAGCTAAAGATGTTGGGTATATTGCAATGACTAAAGAAGAATATGCTGTACAAATGGAAAAATTCAATAAGTTTGTGGCAGAAAACAAATAGATTAATCTGAAAATAAAGAATTATTTCTAAGAAGACTTAAAGTTTTTAAAAACTGAATTAACCTGCCCAGATATCGGGCGGGTTTCAGTTTCTAATATTGTATTGAAATAATTAGATTTCATTACTTATTAGAATTCAGAACTTTAATAGAGGTCTCTTTATTTATTATATAATTTTATAAATGCGAAAAATAAAGGAATTAGTAATTGAAAGAGGCTTGCTATTTAGTGCTCTTATTACTATTGCCGTTACAGTTGGAATTATTTTAGTACTCTCTATAGAAGCTTTTAGCTTTTTTAGTGAAGTTTCTATAATAGATTTTCTAACAGACCCTGAATGGACCCCGTTATTTACCAATAAACATTTCGGAATTTTATCACTGCTTTCAGGAACATTATTAACCTCTTTTATAGCAATTGCATTTGCAGTTCCAGTAGGACTTTCTATAAGTATCTATCTTAGTGAATATGCTCCCAAAAGTTTTAGGAGAACTATAAAGCCATTATTAGAGTTACTTGCAGCAGTACCAACAGTGGTATATGGTTTCTTTGCGTTAATGGTGGTAACTCCATTTTTGCAAACGTTTATACCAGGATTATCGAGTTTTAACTCCTTATCTGCGGGATTGGTAATGGGTATTATGATCATTCCATACATTTCTTCTTTAAGTGAGGATGCATTACATGCAGTACCAAATTCTTTGAGGGAAGCAGCCTATGGAATGGGTTCTACAAGATTGCAAAATTCTTTTAAGGTTATGGTGCCTGCAGCTTCCTCTGGAATTATAGTGTCTATAATATTAGCTATATCCAGAGCCATTGGCGAAACTATGATTGTTGCTATTGCAGCTGGTCAACAACCAAGATTGACTTTTGATCCTACAGTGCCTGTAGAAACAATTACCGCATATATTGTTCAGGTGAGTTTGGGAGATGTACAACATGATTCTTTAGAATATAAAACAATATTTGCAGCGGGGATCACCTTGTTTGTATTTACATTTTTGCTGAACACAATTAGTTATAGAATTCGTAAAAAATTCCAGGAGAAATATGAATAATATTAGAAAGAACAGGCTGAAAGATCAGGCTTTCAAAATATGGGGAATCTTCTGTACTTTGTTAGGACTTGTTTTGCTTGCAGTCTTTATTGGAAATATTCTCATAGATGGAATTATGAGAATAGATTGGGCGTTCGTTATGAACCTTCCATCTAGGCATGCTGAAGAATCTGGAATTTATACTGCCTTAATGGGGAGTATTTGGGTGTTGTTATTAACTACTTTAATTGCGCTACCTGTTGGAATTGCTGCAGCAATTTATCTGGAAGAGTATTCTAAAAAGAATAAACTGGCAACAATTTTAGAGGTAAATATATCTAACCTCGCAGGAGTACCTTCTATTATATATGGATTGTTAGGCCTGGAAGTTTTTGTGAGGATCATGGAAATGGGAGCAAGTGTTTTGGCAGGAAGTTTTACTTTGGCCTTATTAATTTTGCCTATTGTAATTGTATCTACCAGAGAAGCTTTAAAAGCGGTTCCAAAATCTATTAGAGATGCTTCTTTTGCAATGGGAGCTTCTAAATGGCAAACAGTATATCATCAATTATTACCGGCTTCATTTGGAGGGATTTTAACCGGCGTTATTTTAGCTTTATCTAGAGCTGTTGGAGAAACAGCACCATTAATTGTGATTGGAGCTTTGGCATATGTACCATTTGCACCATCTTCTCCAATGGACGAATTTTCAGTATTACCAATTCAAATATTTAACTGGATTACGCGTCCGCAACATGGGTTTGTAGAAAATGCGGCTGCAGCTATTATAATATTATTGTTGATTACCTTTGTAATGAACGGGATTGCAGTTTATTTCAGAAATAAATGGCAGAAAAAATTTAAATAACAGAAGTGTTATATTATGGGTAAAAAGAAAAAGGAAAGCGTGATAGAAAGTAGCATCAAGCGTAAATATAAGTTACAAGCGAAGGATGTAAAAGTGTGGTATGGTGATTTTATGGCTATCAAGGGTATTAGCATGGACATAAAACCCAATAAGGTAACCGCATTTATTGGCCCTTCCGGATGTGGGAAATCTACATTTTTAAGATTGTTCAATAGAATGAACGATTATGTAGATGGATTTAAGATGGACGGTACCATTAATATAGACGATAAGGATATTAATGATAAGGATATAAATGTTGAATTGCTTAGAAAACAAGTTGGGATGGTTTTTCAAAAACCAAACCCTTTTCCCAAGTCTATTTTTGAAAATGTTGCTTATGGATTAAAGATTCAGGGATTAAAAGACAAAACATTTTTGGAAGAGCGAGTGGAATCTTCTTTAAAGCAAGTAGCACTTTGGGAAGAGGTGAAGGACGATCTTAATAAAAATGCACTTGCATTGTCTGGAGGACAACAACAACGTTTATGTATTGCCAGAACTTTGGCAGTGGAGCCATCTATTATCTTAATGGACGAACCAACTTCTGCTTTAGACCCTATCTCTACAGCAAAAATTGAAGAACTTATCTATCAATTGAAAGATAAATATACTATTGTAATTGTTACACATAACATGCAGCAAGCAAGTAGGATTAGTGATAACACGGCATTTTTCTATTTAGGAGATCTAATAGAATATGATAAGACCAATAAGATTTTCACGAATCCAGAGAAAAAACAAACCGAGAACTACATTACAGGTCGTTTCGGATAAACTTAAATACTATGATGAATTTAGAAGATCACAGAGAAATTTTGAATCAATCAGGGTTGGAAATGTTCCAACTTGTTAGAAAACAATTTATTAAATCTAAAGAAGCATTCCTTAATCACGATAGTGATCTGGCAGAGGAAGTCCTACATACAGAGAACCGTGTGAATGGAATGGATCTTAAGATAGATCGGGATTGTGAACGCTTTATTGCATTACATAACCCCGTTGCAGGAGATCTTAGATTTGTTTTGGCTTTGCGTAAGATCAATTTTGATCTGGAACGAATAGGAGATCATTCCTACGGAATTTCAAGCTATATAGTTGAGGTGGATACACCGGTGAATCAAGAGGTTTTAGATAAACTTTGTTTTGAGGAAATGTATGAATCTGCATTGTCTATGCTGGATGATATTAGAGATGCCTACAAAGATTCCAATGCTAAAAAAGCAAGGAAAGTTTTTAAGAAAGATAAAGTCTTAAATAAGATCAACATGAAT
>JAGXIK010000042.1 GCA_024635715.1 Gillisia sp. | reverse complement strand
GCACTCCCCTCCTGTTCACCTTCGTAAACCAATTCTACTTTTCCTGTAATGGCAGGTATAACTCCTAAGAAATCACTAAACCTCAGCAAAGTTTCTTCTTCTCCTGTAATTAGAGCTCTTCGTTCTGCTGCACTCAACAAGTTTTCAAAAGCAGATATGCTTAACCTAGCACTAATACCGCTCCTAGCATCTATATATTCATTATCTCTGGCTTCAAAACTTATCTGTTCTAAAAGATCTTTAGCCAATTCTGGTACATGTACCAGTCCAAGTTGACGCTCATCTAATTTAGCTTCTTGTTGCGTTATTGTCTTAGCTACTTCTATAGTACGAGGGTAATGTGTAAGTATTTGAGAACCAATTCTATCTTTTAAAGGAGTTACAATACTACCTCTATTGGTATAATCTTCCGGGTTAGCAGTAAATACAAATTGCATATCCAATGGCAATCTCAATTTAAATCCGCGTATTTGGATATCCCCTTCTTGTAAAATATTAAAAAGCGCTACCTGAATTCTGGCCTGTAGATCTGGAAGTTCGTTGATCACAAAAATACTTCTGTTTGCACGTGGGATCATCCCAAAGTGGATAACACGATCATCTGCATAGCTCAATTTTAAATTGGCAGCTTTTATAGGATCTACATCCCCAATAAGATCGGCTACTGTTACATCTGGAGTTGCTAGTTTTTCGAAGAATCTTTCTTCCCTTGCTACCCAGCTGATTGGTGTATTATCTCCTTTTTCTTTAATCAGCTCTTTTGCATATCTTGAAATAGGATTAAAAGGATCATCATTAATTTCTGAGCCTTCAACAATTGGGATCCATTCATCTAAAAGATTAACCATTAGTCTGGCCAAACGAGTTTTTGCTTGCCCTCTCAATCCAAGAAAATTTATATTATGCTTAGAGAGGATAGCCCTTTCGAGCTCTGGGATCACAGTATGTTCGTAGCCATGTATGCCTTCAAAAGAACTTTTCCCGTTTTTAATATTGCTTAATAAATTCTGTCTTAATTCTTCTTTTATACCCTTGGTTTTATATCCTGAATTCTTTAGTTCTCCAAAAGTTTTTATATTCTCTATTTTCATATCTTTTTTATTATTTAGTCCGAAGAAATTCTCTGGACTCAATGTGTTTTTTTTAAAAGTTATTTTAAATTGAAATTTTATTAGCCTCTAATTTTCTTCTTTCTGTTATTTTCATAATCTTCAAAGATCATTTCCCCTAAACCTTTAAGCCCGGTGAAAAATGCTTTTCCATGATTGGCTTGTGTAAATTCTCTAACAAACCTTTCTAGATAAGGGTCTTGGGCTATCATAAAAGTAGTGATCGGGATATGTAATTTTCTAGCCTGACTGGCAGCATTGTAACATTTCTCTATTATATATGGATCTAGACCTACGCTATTCTTATAATAAGTTCCATCACGTTCTCTTATACAACTTGGCTTCCCATCTGTAATCATAAAGATTTGCTTATTCGTATTTCTTTTACGCCTTAAGAGATCCATTGCCAGTTGCAATCCAGCCACTGTATTGGTATGATAAGGACCTACATTTAAATATGGAAGATCTCCAATAGAAATAGCCCATGCATCATTCCCAAAAACAAGAATATCCAAAGTATCCTTAGGATATCGGGTTGTAATAAGTTCGGCTAAAGCCATGGCTACTTTCTTGGCGGGCGTAATTCTATCTTCACCATATAAGATCATACTGTGACTTATATCTATCATAAGCACAGTGCTCATTTGTGACTTGTGATGAGTTTCTTCAACCACAAGATCATCTTCAGTCATTTTAAATTCGCCAATACCATGATTGATCTGGGCATTTTTTAAACTTTCTGTCATAGAAATCCTATCCAAAGAATCCCCATAATGGAACTCTTTAAACTCACCTGTATGTTCATCACCTAAACCTTGATGTTTTGTAGAGTGGTTTCCGGAACCACTTCTTTTTATTTTCCCGAAGATCTGATTTAATGCTTGTTGTCTTATGGCTCTTTCAGTTTTAGCTGTAATTCCCATGCCTCCCGTTCCATCGGGTTTTATCTCTTCGCGGATATATCCTTTCTTCTTAAGATCTTCTATAAAATCGTCTATAGTATATTCACTTGTAGTGAGTTTATATTCAACATCTAATTGTCTTAGCCATTCTATGGCTTCATCAAAATCTCCAGAGGTATGCGTAATCAACTCTTTAAAAATTTCGAATAATTTATCGAACGGGCTTATATTTTCCTCTTCAAATTTTTTGAAAATAAAACCGCTGCGTATGCTTTCATCCTTCTTTTTCATACTTTAAAGTTAACTTATTTTAAGCGTACTATGAAGTTATACTAATGTGAACAGGAACTAAACTTTTGTTAATTTGGAAATATAACTCATAGACTTTCCTCTTTAAGTAGTCGAGAAAAATATATTGAAAATGGAATATTGATGTTATACTTTTCTTAAACCTTATCACATTCGTTCAATATATATGAAATTTGGCGGAAAAATAAGAAATGATAAAATCCCCCTACCTACTTATAGCTTGTTGTTTGATTACTTTTTTTGGATTCTCACAGGAAAAAACAGAGTCCCCTTATGAGACCGATTTTGTAAAAGACGGGATTTGGATCACTTCCGCAGTGGGTTTAAATGTACTGGGCGTAAAAATAATTCAAGAAAAAGATGAACTTAGCTTAACAGATCTAAATAATCTTTCTAAAGATGATATATGGGGAGTAGATCGTTGGGCTGCTGGATACTATTCAGAAAAAGCGAATGCTGATAGCTATATTCCCTTTTATGCGTCTTTTGTAATGCCTTTTGCGCTTTTAATAAATGAAAATGAACGTGGACATGCAGGGCAAATATCTGTTCTTTTTTTAGAGACAATGGCTACTACAGGTGCTTTATTTACAATTACAGCTGGATTAGTTGAGAAAAGTAGACCTTTGGTTTATAATGAATCTCTTGAGACAGGGGAAAGAATTGATAGTGACGAACAACGTTCATTTTTTGCAGGGCATACCGCTGCGACTGCTGCTGCTTCGTTTTTTGCAGCAAAGGTGTTTAATGACTTTAATCCAGATTCACCACTAAAACCTTTAGTTTGGGGAATTGCTGCTGCAGTTCCAGCTTCTGTAGGATATATGCGTATTAAAGCTGGGAAACATTTTCTTACAGATAATTTAATTGGGTACGGAGTTGGTGCCGCAGCTGGTATTTTAATTCCAGAGTTACATAAAAAAGGGAATAAGAATCTTCAAATTTATCCGACAACTAGTTTTAATCATGGAGAATATAATTTCTCTTCACAAGGATTAACTTTAAACTATCAGTTTTAAAAGAAACCCTAAATTGCAGGTTTAATTATTTAACTGTGCTAATTGAGTTCGATGGAAATTTCAGAAATTATAGTTACCATTCTAGGAATAATCATGCTTGTTCCTACGCTAGCTTCTATTACTAGATTTGACCAATGGTGGGTTCGCGGATTCGATTTTCCAAGATTACAGATCAGTTTTTTATTGCTTTTTGAAATAATTGCCTTTTTATGGGTATTCTCTTCTTATAATACCTGGCAGCTTATATTGCTTCTTCTGCTGGCATTTAGCCTTTTTTACCAGCTTTCAAGAATTTATCCATACACAATTTTAGCAAAAAAAACTGTACAATCTTTTAGTGGTGACGACTCCAGAAATCATATTTCTATATTGGTTACTAATGTTCTTTCTACTAACTTAAGGCATGATAAATTAATCGATCTGGTTAAAACCAAGAATCCAGATCTATTGCTCACCTTAGAAACAGATAAAAAATGGGAATCTGGGTTAAAAGAAATAGAAAAAGATTATAAATACACGGTTAAAGTTCCTCTAGAAAATTTATACGGGATGCATTTGTATTCTAAATTGGAATTAAAAGATATACAAGTTAAATATCTTATAGATGAGGAAATCCCCTCTATTCATGGACATGTTATTTTACCAAATGGCCATATTGTGAAAATTCACTGCTTACATCCTAAACCGCCAAGCCCTTCAGAAGATCTTACTTCTACCAACAGGGATGCAGAACTGCTATTTGTAGGTAGAGATGTAAAAAGAGATCAAGAAACAGTTTTGGTGATTGGTGACCTTAATGATGTTGCGTGGTCTCGGACAACAAGATTATTCCAAAAAATAAGTGGTTTAATGGATCCTAGATTAGGGAGAGGATTCTTTAATACATATAATACTAAATATTTATTTCTTAGATGGCCTCTGGATCATGTTTTCCATACTTCAGATTTTACTTTAGTAGAAATTGAACGCCTAAAAAGTATAGAATCAGATCACTTCCCAATGTTCATTAAACTGAATTATGAACCTAGAGCTGAAAGCTTTCAAGAAAAGCCAGAAGGAGCAGATGAAGAAGAGAAAGAATGGGCAGAAGAGAAAATAAATAGTGGGCATCCTACTGAAACAGATGTCTAATTTGGTTGAGGAAAAAAAGGTTTGAGAATTGGTAACTCTTTGAGTTGCTCACAATTTTTCGACGTAATTGGCTTTTCTATAAAATTGATGATCTTATTGTACTTTTTCGCCTTTTCTTTATCATTATAATCTATAGAAGAAGATACCATCAAAACATAAACATTCTCTTTTATTGTCATTTTTTCGATCTCATCCAAGAATTCCCATCCATTCATGATTGGCATATTAATATCCAACATCAATAAATAATGATGCTCGTTAGATGCTGAATTTAAATATTCAACTGCTTCAGATGCTCTCTTAAATTTTATAGGTTCCTTAGTAAAATTAGAGTTTTGCAGTAATTTACCTTGAACTAATCTAACAATATCATCATCATCTATTATCAATACTTTCAGCATTATCGCGGGTTTAAAGTTGCATCTTCAGTCTTCCTTGTTATATTTCGAATAATATCATCCAATTCCCTTGCTGATGTATTAATATGCTTTAATAATTGAGATTGTTCATCGATATTTGGATAGCTTTGAATTAAATCTACTAATCCCATGATCCTTGCCAAGGGAGCTCGCACTACATGAGACTGCGTCCAGGCAATATCCTTTAATCTGCTATTATGATCTTCTATAGTTTGAATATAGTTCTGGATCTCTGTAATGTCTTGCATAGCTCCAATAATACGTACGGTGTTTGTCTTCTCATCTTTAATTAAGTAACTTCTATCCAAAACATATTTATAACTTCCATCTGCACACCTAAACCTATATTCAATTTGAATATTCCCAGATTTTGCATTTTTAACATCTTCAGAATAACTTCTAACTCGTTCTCTATCTTCTGGGTGTAATTTTTCATTCCACCAAGCACCTGTGTTTTCAATGTCATTTTTAGAATAGCCAAAAATACTTTCTAATCCTTCATTGTAATACATTTTATCATTCACTACATCGTAATCTGTAATAGTATCACTAGTTGCTTTGGCAACAATATCGTAACGCTTTAAACTATCTATTAATTTGTTTTCTTGTTTAATAAATTCTGTAATATCTCTAGAGTTTGCAACTAAACCATTCACTATAGGATCTTCACTTAAATTGGTGATTATTGTTTCTATATATCTCCATTTATTATTGGCAGTTTTAATTCTATAAATTGGAATTTTAATTCTCTTTTTTTCGTGAAGCTTTAACATATTCTCCTTTACACTTTTCAGATCTTCCTCATGTATGTAATAGAAAAAATTGTTTTTAATCATCTCTATATCTGAAACTCCAGTCATTTGCTTAGAGGATGGACTCACATAAGTTAAATTACCTGCAAAGTCCATAATCATTATTAAATCTGACGCATCTTGTACAAGTGCTTTAAAACGTTTTTCACTATGTTTTAAAGCCTGCTCTGCATCCTTTTGACCTGTAATATCTTTAATTTGTGTAATACGTGCTGCTCTCCCATCAAAATCTATTGGATTACTCAAAATTTCTACATGAATTATAGAACCATCTTTTTTAAGATGTTTTACACTCGTATTAAATTTTTCATGATAATTTTCTTGCCAAATACTCTGTATTTCCTCTTTTATTTCGGATACCCAAAGATCACGAACAGTCATGCTTAGGAATTCATTTGTTGAATATCCATATAGTTTTATTGCCGCATCGTTTACTTTTAAAAACTCTAAAGTGTGTTTGTCTAGAACCCACATTGGGTATGGACTAAAATCAAATAGCGCTTTATATTTTCTTTCTGATTCACTTAATTTGAGATCAATATTTTTTCGCTCTATACTATAAAAAATGCTTTTAGCAAGCTGTGGAGCGTTTAGCTCATCTTTTAATAAATAATCTGAAATACCAAGAGAAAGTGTTTTAACACCAAATTCCTTATTTGCAAATCCTGTTAAAACTATTATTGGAATATTCGTAGATAATGAAACCATGTTTTTAACCAAGGTTTCATTATTCTCTACATCTGGTAGCGACAAATCCAACAATACAACTTTGTAGTTATGCGTATTTACCAATTTATCCTTAGCCTCTTGAAAAGTAGCAGCTCGAGTTAATTTAATATCTAAATGCTCTTCGCCCAGATATTCTTCAATTAAGATATAATCTCCAATATGGTCTTCTATAACAAGTATGTCCAAAACTCCGGTGGTATAAGTCATATACTATTAATTAGTCGGGAGTTTTACTGTAGCAAACCAAAACTTTTCTATTAATGAAATAAGCTTGGAAAAATCATCGGCATCAACCGGTTTTGAAATGTAGCAATTAGCCTGATTCTTATAACATTGATTAATATCGTTGGAGGAAGAAGAGGTGCTAAGTATGATTACCGGAATATGATTAATGTTGCTATTAGACTTTATTTTCTTTAAAACTTCGAAGCCATTTAATTTTGGTAAGTTAATATCTAATAAAATGAGATCTGGAGTTATTGAGGATGTGTATTTTTCTTTCTTTTCCAAATATAAAAGGGCTTCCCAACCATCTTTTACAACGTGTAATTCTTTCAAAATATCGCCTTCTAATAAGGCTTCTTTTGTTAATAGAATATCTCCTTCATTGTCTTCAATCAATAAAATATTTATAGGGTGCATAGGGCAATTTTATAATAGGGGCGTCTCAAATATACTAATTTTGTTTTTTAATTGTAATATGGAAGGTGCTTCCTTTATTTATTTTTGAACTCACCCATATCTTACCTCCATGATTCTCAATAATTTTTCTACATATTGCCAAACCAATTCCTGTACCATAATATTTATCTTTACTATGTAGTCTTTGGAAGACTACAAAAATCTTTTCGAAAAATTGTTCTTCTATTCCTATTCCGTTATCTATAACATCAATTTGCCAGAAATCCACCTTATCAAAAACTTCTATTTTAATTTCAGCTTTACTCTCTGTATTCTGGTATTTTAATGCATTGGTTATTAAGTTAGACAAGACACGTTGTAAGGGACTTGATGCAGCATAAATTTTGGGCAAGTCTTTATATAAAATCTTTCCATTAGCTTCAAAGATCAAGTCTTTATGAAGTTTAATTATTTCTTCAAGCATTATATTTAGATCTATTTCCTCTAGCTGATAATTCATTCTTCCAACCCGAGAATATTCTAAGAGATCTAATAGAATTTGTCTCATTCTTACTGCCCCATCTGTAGCATAATAAATGTATTGCTGAGCTTTAGGATCTAATTGATCTTTATATTTTTTATTTAATTGAGTTAAAAAACTGGTTACCATCCTTAATGGTTCTTGCAAATCATGAGAAGCTATGTAAGCGAACTGTTCTAATTCGGCGTTTGATGTTGCTAACTCATTTGCCCTGTTATTTAATTCAGAATTTAATTGCTCTAATGCAATCTCATTTTGCTTTAATTGGCTTATATCTTGAAGAGAGCCGATCATTCTAATAGGCAGCCCGTCTTGATTTCTTGTAATTAAACCTCTATCCATTACTATAGAAATTTCTTTATTTGCTTTAACCATTTTATATACGTATTCCCAAAAGTTGACAGAACGGTCCTTAAGGGCGTTCTCTAAACTTAGAATCACTTCATCTTTATTGTCCGGATGCAATTGATTTTCCCAATGCTCTAATCCATTACCCAATTCAGGGATTTCATAACCATATGTACTAAAATAAGCATTACTCCATTCCATGGTATTATTGGGAATATCCCAATCATAAATTGCTTCATGAGTTACTTTTGTTATAAGATCGTAACGCTCTTTAGCAATTCTAATCTCTTCGTCTGCCCTTTTTTTAGTGGTTATATCCTTAAAATATATAGAGAGTCCAGATGCACTGGGATAGGCATTTACCTCGAACCAAGTATCATATGCTTTGAAATAATCTTGAAAAGAAACTTTTTCACCAGTTTCAAATGCTTTTGAATATTGTTTAAACGAATCTGAATTTTTGGACACAGGAAAATAATCCCATAAATTGTTGCCTAGTATAGAATCTTTGGAAATCCTCAATAATTTTTCTGCCTCTTTATTAAAGTAAGTTACTATCCAATCTTTTGTTATAGAGAAAAAACCGTCTGTAATACTTTCTAGAATATTATTTACTTGATTGTTAAATTGCTTTAATTCTTTCTCATAATTCTTACGATCTGTGATATCTGTATGGATTCCATATACTGCAATTAATTCATCATTCTGATTAAATATAGGTCCCCCACTAAACTGATAATCTAAAACTTTTTTAGATTTATTTAAGAGTTGAATGTCTCCATTCCATGATTTCCCATTTAAAAGTTGATTAAAAACTTCTTCTCCTTGATATTCATTTCTATAAGCGTTCTTAATTTTTGTTATTTGATTCAGTTCTTCTTCAATATAGCCTAATGCTTTTTTGAATGAACTGTTCAAATAAACATCTTCTGTTTTTAAATCTATTATAGTAACTCCCTCTGAAGAGCTTTCAATAACATTTTTGAATTTCAGCATTTCTAAATTTGCTGTTTTTAGCGGTGTAATATCAAGACCGAAAAGATTAATAACACCATCATCGGAAATGACTTCTGAAGGTGTCCAGGAAATCCATTTCCAGTCTCCATCTTTAGTCCTGCACCTGCCCTCATAAGATCTAGGAACATAGCCTTGGGTGACTTCTTTTAATCTTTCAAATGAGGCCTTCACTTCTTCAGGGTGCAAAAATTTATGATAAGGGGTAGTTAATAGCTCCTCCTCAGAATACCCAAATATTTTCGTAAAAGAAGGACTTACTTTCTTCATATATCCATCCATCCCAATAACCGCTATTAAATTAGGGGAATACTTAAACAGATTATTAAGTTGAGATTCAGTAATCTTTCTTTGTATATCACTAGAAATCTGCAAGCATAATCTATTTAGTACATCCTTTATTACATCAACTTCTCTGTCCCTGTTTTTACCATAAAACGTGAGCACTTGTATTACCTTTTTATCAAAAATAATAGGCACTCCCATAAGAATACTACTGGATTCTGAGCCTGGAGAAATTTCTGAGTTTTGAGATTCTAATACAGTCTTAGGAAGTTTTTTTGATGATATTGCATTTATAATCTCTGGGTCTATTGAAACATTTTCTTGTTTTTTATAACTTACAAGTTCTTTTAAATCACCGTCTATCATTCCAACTTCCCAAGCTTGAGCAAAATCAAAGTTAAAATACTCGGAAATTGTTTGGATAGTATCGCTTAAGCCTTGCTTTAAGTTTTTCGAAGCACTCAAAGAATCAATTACTTTTGAAATTAATTTTTGTTCTTGTTCAAATTCATAATTCTCGGTGATATTTCTGGCTATCCCTACCAAGCCAATTACATCACCTTCTTTTGTTTTAAAAGGAACTTTTGTGAGTAAAATCACTTCTTTTTTACCTAAATAGTCCTTAATAAAATCTCTTCTATTAGTAACTATCTCACCTTTATCCATTACTAAGCTGTTATCATCCATAACCTCCTTCCCATAGTCTTTCGGCAAATATTCTGTGGGTTTTAAATTTATTAATTCAGCTTCGCTTTCTTTCCCCAAATAGTCTGAATAAAACATTTTATTAGCAAGAATTAATTCATCCTTTTTATTTTTAACAAAAATATAATCGGGTATATTATCAATGATCGCTCTTAAAATATTTCGTTCTTCTTCCAATTTAGATCTAACAGCATTCATTTCTGAAGCGTTTTTCGCAATACAATACATTAATTGCTCTTCTTCTACCCAACGTACAGACCATACCATGGGCACAATAGAACCATCTTTTTTAATATACCTATTAGTGAAATTCGTTTTATTTTCCCCGCTCATGATCTCTTGAGCTACGACTGTTGTTGTTTCCCAATCCTCCTGTAAAACAAATTCCATGTAAGCTTTACCATATAGTTCTTCAGGTTTATAGCCCCACATTTCAAAACACGACTCATTAATATGAACAAAACGGCCTTCCTTATCAATAGTACAAATAACATCTAAAGATTGGTCTAGAATCGTTTTATAACGATGTTCCAGATCTTTTGAACGCTTTTTATTTAATTCTGCTTCAGTGATATCTTTTGCAATACCAAAAACACCTGTTATTTCTCCGTTTATTATAATTGGAAAATTGGTTATATTAATTACTATTTCAGTTCCTTTAAAACTCCTCATTCCAGTATTGTAATTCTGAAATTCACCTTTTACAGCCTTAAGAAAATGATTGAGCACCATTTCTTGATCTTTTTCGGGAATAAGCGGTAAGAAACTATGCTTTAACAATTCTGAATTAGAAATTTCAGTCATTTTACAAGCGCTTTCATTAGCAGAAATAAAATTTCCTTGTAGATCAAAAGAATAAACAGCGTCTGGGTGATTATTAAATAAAGATTCAAAAACTTGGGAAGTCTTATTTAAAATCTCAACCTCTTGAATTGATTCTTTTGAAATTGAAGCAGTTGTTCCATAATTAATTGCATCAGAAGTTGTGATACTAATTTCAATGAATTTAATCTCAGCTTTTTCAACAAGAGTTTTCCTGAACTGAATATCTTTATTTGTAGAACTGCTTTTAATTGTAGAACTAGTTGAAAATCCAGCTAAAGCTTCATTAAACTGATTTAAAAATTCCTCTAAAGATTCTAATGGAATGATTTCAAATAGGCTCTCCTTTTCTTGTAAAGATAAATCGAAATGAAGTTTTAAAAAGTCAGCTGTTTCAGAATTAATAACCTCAATTCTTCCATTAAGATCAACAAAAAGAGAATATTCAGGTTTGCTTTTTAATGTCTTGGCATGTTCGTTATTTAAAATTTCAGAGATCAGGGACTCTCTCTTTAATTTTTCGGAATTTTGACTGAGCATAAGTATTGGTTAGGGTAATGTGGACTTCAAATGCTAAAAGATAGAAAAGTTTCTCCTAGAAAACAAGAACCCTAAACTAAGTAGATGTGTTGTGATTTTGGAGATGTTCTTTTACCTTGAGCTAAAGAATCCTATTAATAGAATTTAAGATCAAGAATCTTTGGGCAAGCCTATGAACTATGTCCCAATTGTTACCATTGACGTATTTTATAAGTTGCTGATTTATAGCTAAATATAGCATCTAATTCCTTAGCCATTTTTTAATATGCTTTTTGTTCTCATTGCGGTAATTCCAAGAATCTGTAAAACACTCCCTTTGGTCTATAAAGCTTTGATTAATTTTAATGATTGTTCATTTTTTTGTTTGTCCAAAAAAACGG
>JAGXIK010000004.1 GCA_024635715.1 Gillisia sp. | reverse complement strand
CCAGATTGGCGAAATTAAGGAGGCTTTGCACATATTTAAACTGCCGGTTGGTATCCAGTAACCGAACAATAATGTACTGAAGTTCACTACTTTTAATATCCCCTTCATCACATTTACAGGCATGATCATAAAATTCAGCCAAAAGGTCAACTACACTTGACGGTGGTTCTTTTTTTAAATTTTTCAAGGGAAATTCCTCGTTTAATACAGCTGTTTTTACTTCTTCATTTATTTGATAATTTTCACGCCCTCTCTGCCTGAATGAAGTATTCTTTTTAAGTTCTACAAGGTTCCTTTCAATAAGTGTTTCAATCTGCTTGTTGTAATGAAGTAAAGTAATAGCACTGCATTTAAGCAAATCGCCAAGATGTTGAAAAGTAACCCCGTCTTCTTCCAGGTTCAGGTTGAACAATAATGCAAAAAAGAAACTCTCTAAAGTGGGAATTTGTAGTTTTTTGGATATAAAATCCAGGTCGGGCTCTATGCTTTTAAAGGACTCCGATTTAAGTTCACAGCCCTTTGCTTCCTCAAAAATTCGGCTCAGGCTCTCAAGCATCTTATTGGTAAACTGGTTCTCCATTCTTAATTTTTTACAAACCTACCATGCCAATACGCCAGTAGATGTCGTAAAGCAAAAACTTGCAGTGGTAAATTCAATTATTTAAACGACATCAATTGGCGCTATGGGAGGATATATTAGCACCTTTAAGAGCTGAACAGAAAGACTTTTAAGTTGTAATCCCACTAATCTGCAAACAATAGCAATAAACAATATAGACCATTATATACCCATCATTGTCCAATTTGAAGAGGTTACAAAACTTTCAGGGTTTAAGAATCTTCAGACTCTTGGTGTTCGTCAGATTTCTGATGTGGCCGTGAAAAATGGAATTTCTTATAAAAATCTCTTTTTGATCTATCTAAGAATTCTCTTTGACCAAAAGCCATATTGAATAAATATGGAAGAATTATGGGAAACCACATTGAAAGCTTTAAGAAAATATTTAGTTTTACGGGGAGACTTAATCTGTATTATTACTTTGTTCAGCAGATATTATTTACTCCAAAAACTACACCCAATAAATGGTAATAAAAAAACCGAATCTTAAAAATATTATCCTCATTAAATAATTCAATGAATAAAAAACTAACCCTTTCCTGGCTTGAAGGCTTCCTTATGGATGCGTGTGATATCCTTCGTGGAAATATGGATGCCAGTGAATTTAAGGAATACATATTTGGGATGCTGTTCCTAAAACGCCTTTCTGATAAATTTGAACAGGACAAAAGCAATAGACTTAAGGAATTACAGGCCAAAGGACTATCTGAAGAAAGAATAGAACTCGCCCTCGATAAAGAAAATGCCTACGACTATTATGTGCCCCCGCGTGCAAGATGGAATTACTTAACCACAAATGAATCAGGGCAAACGGTAAACGAAGGAGTTTTACATTTAAAGAAAGATGTAGGTAATTCACTTAACAAAGCCTTAGAAGCTTTAGAGGAAGCAAATCCAGATAAATTAACCGGAGTACTAACCAATGTTAACTTTAACCGAACCATAGGAAAAAGCAAGAATGCACTTAACGATGAAAAACTCATTGAATTTATCGGGCATTTTAACAATGTAACTCTTATTGATGAAGGTTTTGAATTTCCTGACTTACTAGGTGCTGCTTATGAATATCTTATAAAGTATTTTGCCGATAGTGCTGGTAAAAAGGGAGGTGAATTCTACACCCCCAACGAAGTGGTTAGGTTGCTGGTTAATCTTTTGGAACCAGAAAAAAACGCCAGCATTTATGATCCTACTTGTGGTTCAGGCGGTATGTTGATTGAAGCAAAGAACTATGTAGAGGCTCGTTATGGCGATTCTTCTAACTTGTTTTTCTCCGGGCAGGAACTCAATGGGACTACCTGGTCATTATGCAAGATGAATATGCTTTTTCACGATATCTATGCTTCAGAGATCCTACAAGGGGATACCATTGCAGACCCACAGCATATATCCGGTGGCGAATTAAAGAATTTTGATATTGTTATAGCTAATCCGCCATTTAGCAATAACTATAGTGACATTAAAAATTTTAGGGATCGTTTTCAGTATTGGATGCCCAAGAAGAAAAAGGCCGACTTTATGTTTGTACAGCACATGATCAGCGTGCTTAAAGGCAATGGGCGTATGGCAGTGGTGATGCCACACGGAGTGCTTTTTAGAGGAAGCGAAGAAAGGTCGATGCGTAAGTGGCTCGTGGAGCGAGGTTATCTGGAAGCGGTAATTGGTTTACCAGCAGGTTTGTTTTATGGTACGGGGATACCTGCATCCATTTTGGTTATTAACAGAAAAGATGCTGCTTCACGTAAAGAAGTATTGTTCATTAATGCCGACAGGGAATATAAAGAGGGTAAAAACCAGAACAAACTACGCCCGGAAGATATTGCTAAAATAACCTACAGTTATAAGCATAAGGAAGAGCTGGAGGGGTATGCTCAATTAATTGATAAAGCGACTCTAGAGAAAGAAGATTTCAATTTTAATATACGCCGTTATGTAGACAACAGTCCACCAGCAGAACCCCAGGATATAAAAGCTCATCTATATGGAGGCATACCAATTTCTGAGGTAGATGCGTTGCAACCATATTGGGATAACTACCCGAATTTGCGAAAGGAATTTTTTCTTCCTAAAAATGAAGAATATGCCTTATTTTCTTCTGAAATTGATACCAAGGAACAAATTAAAGCAGTCGCCACTAAACATCAAGATGTGATTGCTAAACGTGAGGAATATGAAATAGGAATTCAAGAATGGTGGGTAGCCAATGAAGCTAAATTAATCTCCTTGCCGCAAACCCAAAATGTCTATGACCTGCATAATGAATTTGCAATAAGTATTGCCGATCATTTTAGTAGTCTGGGCATATTGGATTCACACAAAAGTCGAGGAGCTTTTGCAGGGTATTGGGATACTTTAGAGACCGATTTTAAAAGTGTGACAGCAAGTGGATGGAATGCAGAGTTGATACCCGACCAGGATATTTTACAATCGCAATTTCCCGAGGTGTTGCAAGAATTGGCAGACAACGAAGCACGCAGGGATGAACTGGAAGCTCTTTTTGCCGAAGTAAATGCCGCAGAAGCGGATGACTTTGATGAAGATGAAGCCACCGTATTTCCTAAAGATCGTCTTAAAGAATTTAAAGACCAGCTCAAGCAGCACAATGCCGAAATACGAGATGTAAAAAAAGAAATTCGTGCCTTAAAAGTGCGTATAAAAGCGAATGATGCTTCGGAAACTTTAAAAACCGAATTAAAGAAAAAAGAAAAGCACCAGTTAGAACAAGAAGAATTTAAAGAGGTGATTGATGCTAAACTGTCAGGTCACACTGCCCTTGCGAATGAGCTGAAAGAATGCAAGGCCACTATTACCGAGATCAAGGCGAAAAAGGAAACCTTGGTAGAAAAAGCCAAAGAAAAAATCTCGCCACAAGAAGCGCAAGAATTAATTTTGAGCCGTTGGCAAAGTGTATTGTATATTACTGTTATGGAATACGTACAGCGCTATGAACGCACCTTAATTACAGAGTTGAAAAATCGTTTCGTAAAGTATGAAACCACACTCAATAGCATATTGGATGACCGTACCAAAGCAGCAAAAGAACTAGATTACTTTTTAATGGAATTGGGATATGAGGGATAATTGGAATGAGAATTGTATAGGAAGAATTACCACATTAATTACCAAAGGAACCACTCCATCCTCTTTGGGCTTTGAATTTGAAGAATCTGGAATAAATTTTATTAAAGCTGAATCAATTACAAAAGGAGGTGATTTTATTCTTGAAAAATTCAGTTATATCGGCCAAGATGCCAATTTGGCTTTAAAAAGATCAATTCTTCATGAAAATGATATTTTATTTTCAATTGCTGGTGTTATTGGTAGAGTTGCAATTGTTGATAATTCAATTTTACCAGCAAATATTAATCAAGCTCTTTCTATAATTAGACTACAGAACGAAGAGGATATTTCTTTATTATTTCTAAAATATTATCTCAATTCTGAAATTGTACAAAGGCAAATTAAAAATATAAGTGTTCAATTGGCTCAGGCCAATTTTAGTTTGTCTGATGTAGGAAAAATTAAAATTGTAGCTCCAAATTTAATCTCACAAAAAAAGATTGCTGAAATCCTAAGCACTTGTGATGCTGTTCTCGAAAAAACGGAGGCTGCCATTGCTAAATATCAAGCCATAAAACAAGGGTTGATGCACGATCTTTTTACACGTGGTATTGAGAAAGATACAGGACAATTAAGACCTTCTTATAATGAAGCACCTGAGCTTTATAAAGAATCGGAACTAGGTTGGATTCCTAGGGAATGGGAGGTGAAAGAATTGGTTAATATTACTAGTTATGTCGACTACAGAGGTAAAACCCCTCCTAAAGCTGATAAAGGTATTTTTTTGATAACTGCAAAAAATATAAAATTCGGATATATAGATTACGAAATATCTAAAGAATATATAAAAACCTCCTCGTATGCTAACGCAATGTCAAGAGGTAAGCCTA
This sequence comes from Gillisia sp., assembly GCA_024635715.1. Taxonomy (GTDB): domain Bacteria; phylum Bacteroidota; class Bacteroidia; order Flavobacteriales; family Flavobacteriaceae; genus Gillisia. Next base: position 8,896 of record JAGXIK010000004.1, on the reverse strand, counting down.
AAGCTGGTGATGTTTTAATAACTACTGAAGCTCCGATGGGGAATGTAGCTCAAGTTGATAATCCTGAATTCGCCTTAGCCCAGAGAGTAATAAAGTATAGATGTTCTGAAAATATAATGACTAATGACTTTCTAAAGTATTTTTTAATGTCAAATGTTTTTCAGCGTGAATTAAATGCAGAGTCTACTGGAAGTACAGTAAAGGGAATTAAGGGAAGTCGACTGCATAAACTCAAGATTTTTCAGCCAGATTTAAAAGAGCAGAAAATATTAGTAGTAAAACTAAAATCGATTGATCAAAAAATCGATATGGAACAACAAACCTTACAAAAATATCAAAAGTTAAAAGCCGGCTTAATGCAGGATTTATTGAGCGGTAAAGTTGGGGTTGAAAGTTTAATAGATAAAAAAAGAGTTACAAAAACTTGTTTTAATAAATAAAATTAAAAGAATTTGGAAAAAGCAATACTAGAACCAAAACTCGTCAATAATATAAAGGGGGAATTTTTTATTCCAGCCTATCAAAGAGGATACCGTTGGGAACCAGAGCATATTACAATGTTGCTAAATGATATTTGGGAAAATGGTGATAACAACTATTGTCTTCAACCAGTTGTGGTTAAAAAGTTGGATGAGGAAAAATATGAATTAATTGATGGACAACAACGCACAACATCACTTTTTCTAATTCTCAAATACATGAAACAAATTTTACCCTTTATTGAGTTAAATTTTTTCTTAACCTATAAAACGAGACCTAAAAGTGAAGAGTTTTTAAAAACAATAGATCCAAAATTAGCTAATGAATATATCGATCATTTCTATATGTTTAATGCATATGAAGCTATTGATACTTGGTTTAACGATGCAACTATTGGCGACCGAAATCTAAAGGCAATTAATCTTTACAAATATTTTGGAGAAAGGGTGAAAGTAATATGGTATGAAGTTCTTACTAGTGAAAATGCAACAGCTTTGTTTACACGCTTAAATATTGGTAAAATTCCATTAACTAATGCAGAGTTGGTTAAGGCACTATTTCTCTCGAAAGATTCAAAAAACATAACAGACGAGAAGCAATTAGAAATTTCTACAAGTTGGGATTTAATTGAGCGAGAATTACAGGATAATAATTTTTGGTACTTTTTGACCAATCAGTCTCCTGAAAAATTCGCTACACGTATCGAATTGATATTTAATTTAATGTCAAATAAGGAGTATGATGAAAAGGAAAAATTTTACACTTTCTTTTATTTTATAGAACAAGCTAAGAAAGCTTCAAAAATAGATGTTTGGCAAGAAATACAGTCTTATTTTTTAATCTTAAAAGAATGGTATGAGAAAAGAGACATTTATCATAAGTTGGGGTATTTAGTAAGTGTTGGTAAGCCTTTACAATCCATTATAATAGAAGCAAAAGGATTAACTAAAAGTGCATTTAAAGAAAGTTTAGGTACAGAAATTAAGAATAAACTTGATTTAACGGCTGAAGATGTTTTAGAACTTAACTACTCTAGTGGTAAGGATAGGGAGAAAATAGACAAACTACTTTTATTGCATAATGTAGAGACAGTTAGAACATTAAAAAATTCATCAGAACGATACTCATTTAAAAGTCAAAAAACTAATAATTGGAGTCTTGAACATATTCATGCACAAAAGTCAGAAGGGCTAAATAAAAAGGAAGATCAACAAAAATGGTTGAAGCTTCACAAGGCTTCTTTAGAAAATCTGATGGTGACAGCAAAAGATCCTGCCCGGGTTGAAGATGTTATTAAAAACATTGACATCCATTATGAGAATATTACTCAAGCAATTTTCGAAACATTATTCAACAGTGTTTTCGAATTGCTTTCAGAAAATGAAGATCGGAGTTATATGGATTCCATTTCAAATATGGCACTTTTAAGTATTTCAAACAACGCAGCACTTAACAATGCTACGTTTGATGTAAAACGAAACCGGATTTTAGAAATGGATAAAGAGGGACAGTATATACCTATTACAACAAGGAGAATATTTTTAAAATATTATACAGATTCAAAAGACCATCAATTACACTTTTGGGGACAACAAGATCGAGATGCATATATTGATGCAATGATTGGCAAAAATGGGATGCTAAAAAATTACCTAAAAACTAACGAGATATAATGAGTACCACACCTATTACTTTCAAACAGATTTTTGGTTTACAACAAACCGATGGTAATACTATCAAAGGAATAGAAATACCCATCATTCAGCGAGATTATGCGCAAGGAAGAATAAATAAAGATGTCACACGTATACGCAATGGTTTTGTAGATGTGTTGAAAAAAGCATTAATAGGGATAGATGAAGATGCCGTAAAGCTAGATTTTATTTATGGTACTGTTGAGCAAAATAAATTGATTCCACTAGATGGTCAGCAGCGATTAACAACACTATTCCTTTTACACTGGTATATTTCAAAAAATGAGAAAACACCTCAAGAAGAAGTGGAATTTTTAAATGAATTTACCTATCGAACTCGCTTTAGCTCCCAATATTTTTGCGCTGAACTTGTAAGGTGTACTCCTAATTTAAAATTTGAAAAATTATCTAAATGGATTAAAGACCAAAACTGGTTTATGTATTCTTGGGAACGTGACCCTACCATTAAATCTATGTTAGTGATGATTGATAAAATTCATCAATCTTTTAAAAATGAGACTAATATTTGGGAAAGATTGATGGATGAAAATACATTGCCCATATCCTTTTATTTTATGACATTAGAAGAAATGGGGATGACTGATGGTCTGTATATAAAAATGAACTCTAGGGGAAAACCTTTAACAAATTTTGAGCATTTTAAGGCAGATTTCGAAAAAACAATTAAAGAGGTTTCTCAAGATTTATATGATGAGTTTATTATTAAAGTAGATACGCAATGGGTTGATATGCTCTGGAAATATCGTGGTGAAAATGACAGTATAGACGATCAATTCATGAAGTTTTATCGATTTGTCACTGAAATGTTATGTTACAGTCAACAAATTGAGATTTTAGAGAATGATTTTGATTTAGCATACAAAGTATATGGAAAAGAAAACATTAACGCTAAAGAAAATTTAAGACAATTATTTAAAATTTTTGACTGCTGGAAAAATCAAGATATTAATTTATTTTTTGAACAATTATTTTCTAGTGAAAAGTCAGATCCTTCTAAAGTTTTGGTATACAATGATAGTCTGAATTTATTTTCTAAATGTTGTAATAATTATGGATTATTGTCTGGGAAAAGGAGAGATTTCTCTTTGAACAATACCTTAATGTTGTATGGTGTGCAAGAGTACTTTATAAATGAAAATGACATCTCATATTTTCAGTTTGTCGAGCGACTTAGAATTGTAAGAAACCTATTAGCTAATTCAACAGATGAAGTGAGAGAAAAAAGAATGCAAGGGTTATTAGCCGATGTTAAAACTATTATCATTAAAGGTGATGTAAGTTTAAAAACTGAGGGTTTCAGCGAGGTACAAAAAGCTCAAGAAATTGAAAAAATTGCTTGGCGAATTGAGAACCAAGAACTTATTAACACTTTAATAAGTTTAGAAGATCATTCACTACTCCAAGGAAATATTGCAATAATAGGTCTTGAAAATCCTGGTTCGTTTAGCCTAATAACTAATAATTTTTTAAGATTATTTGATGGTAGTTTAAGCTACATGAAAATTAGTAGAGCAATGCTTACACTAGGCGATTACTCTCAATTAGCTTCTTGGCGTTTTCTATTTGGAGGATATAATGATTCCACTTGGCGAGAATTATTTACACAATCTAAGAATAGAAAACATTTTGAAAATACGAAGAATATTTTAGGTAAACTACTAGATACATCTGCGAATGATCTAACCTTATATATCGAGGAACTTATAAAAAATTATAAAAACAATCAAGTTGTGGCAAAAGATTGGAAGTATTATTTAATAAAATACTTTAAAATGAGAAGTGGGAGAAGCGGGGTTTACTATTGGTTAAATGATAAGAATCGAAACAAAGAAAATCCTTATGAATTTTATATGATGAATACTCCTTACTCTCTAACCGGGAGACATTGGAACCCATTTTTATATATAATTGCGACTTCAGATGATTTTAAAGATAAAGTTAGTTTGGGTGAATATGGGGCTCCGTTGTTGTTAGTTAAAAAAAATCACAAGTTATATTGTAAAAATTCATCAATACAAATTTTTGATGATCAAGAAAATTTAATCCAAGAAATATTTATTAAGCAAGACAATGGAATTGATATAGAGGACAGGGTCGAATTACTAAATGACTATTTAGTAGAATGTTTTAAATAAAAACAATATGGCAGAATACAAAAACGTAGAAAAACCTTTTTTAGACAAGCTTCGGGAACTCAAATGGGATATAATAGATCACGGGGCATTTGGTATACCTCAAGACCCTGTCAGCAGTTTGCGAAGCAGCTTTAAAGAAGTGACTTTAAAACAAACGTTTTTGAAAGCCATATTAAAAATAAACCCTTGGCTTACTCCTAGACAACTGGAAGATATTTACGCAACAGTTGTCGCTGCAGAGAAGTCTGGCTTATCATTATTAGAGGCAAATAAAGAAGTCTTCGAAAGGCTAATTGGGACAACCAAGACCACTGTTGCTTTAAACGAGCAAACGGGTGAACAAGATGCGCTTGTAAAAATTATAGATTTCGAAAATTGGGATAATAATACTTTTACAGCGATTAATCAGTTTAGGGTGGTTACTCCAGGAGGACCCCGAGAAGGAATTATCCCGGATATTGTAATGTTTGTGAATGGTTTGCCTTTTTGTGTGGTGGAGTGTAAAGATGTGGGGGTTGCAGACCCCTTATCCAGTAGCATTGATCAGATTATGCGATATGCCAATACCCGAGAGGATGATTTTGACACTAAAGAAGGGGAAGAACGATTGTTTCATTATAATTTATTATGCATTGCTACTCATGGTGAAGAAGCCCGAATAGGCACAATCACCGGATCGTATGAATATTATCTAAACTGGAGAGATATCTTCCCGGAAATTTATAGGTCATTTGACATTGATAATTATGCAGAAGAAGAAATAATAAGGTACGGAGCAAATGGTTTAAAAAATGTTCCCAAAGTACGTCAGGAAGTAGTTATAGCTGGTTTACTCAATAAAGAAATACTACTAGATGTATTACGGCATTTTTCCATTTTCATGGAGATTAAAGAAGGGGTGCTTATTAAGGTTGTTTGCCGTTATCAACAATACAGGGCAGTAGGTAAGATTTTGGATCGATTACGTGAAGGTGATTCGGGTCAGAATCGTTCTGGAGTGGTTTGGCATACGCAGGGTTCAGGTAAATCCTTAACAATGGTTTTTTTAGTTCGCAAATTAAGATCGCAGAAAGATTTAAAAGACCTGAAAGTGATTATGACTGTTGATCGTGTTGACTTAGAAAAACAGTTGTCTGAAACAGCTAAACTTACAAGCGAATTTAAAGAATCAAATGTTGTTAAGGCGCGTAAAGAATTGATACCAAAATTAAGCAATGATTCTTCAGATCTTAATATGGTAATGATACACAAATTTGTACAAGAAGAGCTAAAACATAGTAAGGCATTGATGCAAGCATTTGTAAAGGAAGGTGAAGTTCCGGAGTTTAAACCATTTGAAGTGGTAAATAGAAGTGAGCGAATTCTTATATTAATTGATGAAGCTCATAGAACCCAAGGAGGTGATATGGGAGATAATCTTTTTGCCGCTTTTCCGAATGCTGCAAAGATTGCCTTTACAGGAACTCCATTATTAACAGAGCGACACAAACAAAAAACACATGAGCGTTTTGGAGGTACCGGAGAGTTTATAGATACCTATAAAATTAGGGAAGCTGTAGATGATAGGGCTACACTCGATATTATCTATATAGGTAAAACAACTAAAGATAATATTCAGTCCAAAAGGGCTTTTGATTCTGAGTTTGAAGATGTTTTTAAGGAACAAACAGAGGAGGAAAAGACAGAAATTCAAAAACGTTATGGTACCATGCAAGCCTATTTGGAGAATATGGATAGGCTTAAAAAAATCGCTGTCGACTTAGTAGATCATTATATTAAAGAAATACTTCCTAATGGTTATAAAGCGTTGGTGGTCGCAAGTTCTATACTTGCAGCAGCTCGTTACCAACGCTTAATTGAAATTGCGATTCAAGAACGTTTAGAAATAGAAAGAAATAAACCTATTCTGGATGAAGAGCTTATCGAGCAAATTGAATTTTTAGAAGCTTGTACAGTTGTAACCAAGCAAGATAATAATGAACAAGGTTTTATTAGTGAAGCCCGAAATAAAGCGAAAGAATTTAAGGCGATTGCCAACTTTAAAAAAGACTTTGATTACACTAAAGATGAATCAGGACAGTATGAGAGCCCAAAAACAGGTGTTGCTTTTTTATGTGTATGTGATAAACTACTAACAGGATTTGATGCTCCGATTGCTCAAGTAATGTATTTGGACAAGAGTTTAAGGGAACACGATTTATTACAGGCGATTGCAAGAGTTAACAGAACGAAGGGCACAAAGAGCCATGGAATTTTGGTTGATTATTATGGGGTTTCAAATAATTTAAAGGAAGCACTAAATATTTGGGGAGCAGAAGACGAAGAAGATCTCAAAGAACTACTCGCATATTTTAGAGATATAGATCAGGAAATTCCTGTACTTGAAGCACGATACAATAGAATGATTCAACTTTTTGAAGATCGAGGTATTTTAGATTTTAAAAAGTTCGCTGAACAAAAAATGCAAAATAAAGAGGTTGAATTCCAATTGGCTGAGGATTGTATTGAACTGGCAGCTTCTATTCCATTTAGAGCTCAGTTTGACACCTATTTAAAAGCATTTTTTGATAGTTTGGATCTTTTGTTTCATTCTGAAATAGCACATCAATATTATATTCCTGCAAAGCGATTTGGTTACCTTTTGGTAAGAATCAGAAATCGTTACAAAGATGCTTCCTTAGATTTAAAATGGGCTAAACCTAAGGTTCGTAAAATGATAGATACATATTTAGAAACTTTAGGAATTGATAGCCGGGTAGCACCTGTAAGTTTGTTATCCGATGACTTTATGGGAGAAGTTAATAATATAAGCAAAACCACGAAAACAAAAGCGTCGGAGATGGAACACGCCATTCGTAGACACATAAAGGTTAACTTAGATAAAGATCCTGTGCTATATAAACGTTTCCTTCAAACAATGGAGGAGCTTTTATTGCGATATCAAGGTAATTGGGAAATGATTGTTGATGGATTAACAGGCATTCGTAATAACATGGATGTAGGACGTAAGGGAGAAAATCAAGAAAAGGGTTTAAGCGAACAAGAATTACCATTTTTTGATCTTATTGTCTACAGTGCTTATGGAGATATTATCACTGAAGAAGAGAAAGAGGTATTAAAGCCGGTGATTAATCAATTAATTATATTGCTAAAAGATGAGATAGATAAGCCAAACTTTTGGAAAGATAGAGACACTGAAATACGCAAATTAGAAGGGGAGGTAGATGATATATTAGATTTTTCCGGAATAGATAATATTGAATCAAACCATTCATCTTTGACTTTGGAGATTATGAATTTGGCAAAGCGCAGACATCAAGAATTGATTGGAGAGTAATGAATGTAGAGGGAATTGATATAGTAGTGAAGAAGAGTAACCGTAAAACGGTTAGCATTTTTGTAGAGAGAGATGGCTCTGTTTCTGCACTTGTTCCAGAAACTTTGACTACAAAGGATATCAAAGAGATAATGATATCTAAGAGTTATCAAATTCACAAAAATCTGGCAGAGTGGAAGCAACTTAATGAGCGTAATATAATCAGAGAATACGTAAGTGGTCAATCCTTTATGTACCTGGGACGTAATTATCGATTAAAAGTTATTAATGAGCCTCTTGGAATGGTGATTTTTAAAAAGGGGACTTTTTATTTAGGAAAAAGCGAGGTTTCAAAGGGAGAAATATATTTTAAAGATTTCTATAAGGCTAAACTTGAGAAAAAAATAGATCCTATTATAAAACTTTACGAGGATCGTCTGGGAGTCAAGTCAAACCAGATAAAAGTTATGGAATTGCAACATCGCTGGGCATCTTGCACAGTAAAAGGAAATGTGAATTTTCATTGGAAATGTGCAATGGCTCCGATAGATGTCTTGAATTATATCGTTGCTCACGAACTTACTCATTTAATTCACATGAACCATACTCAAGCCTTTTGGAACGAGTTAGATAAGGTAATTCCTAATTATGAAAAACAACAGCATTGGTTGAAGTATAATGGAGTAGGGATGGCCTTGTAAATAAATATAGTATGAATAACCTAACTGTAGTATACCAAAAAGGCGGAATGCTCGAATTTGAAAGAACAGGTATTTATCCCGAATACCTGTTATTCAAACTTCCATGCACTAGACATAGCTGGAGAATAAGAATAAAAGAGAAGCCCCAGGAAGGAGTTTTGAAAAGTAAAGGTATGATTGTATACCATTATAGTTTAGATGGAGACTTATGCAAATTCAGAAAGGTGAATAAAGACGGTTCATTATCCAATTGGATAGAGCCTGATTGGATAGAACCTGAATGTATGATGTTTGAAATGTACGATTAAACCTGAAAATTAATATGGGTTCTAAAAAAAAAATCGGAAAAATTAATTAACCACGGAGCGTGCAAAATGCAAGCATTATTCTACCCGATGAGCCGATTCAAACTCCCTTTCACCTCATTATTATGATAAATATGAGCCGATAAAATATATAATCAACTCAAAATTTACTTATATTTGAGCCGTAACGTTTTATTAATCGGCTCATGAAATACAACTGGCAACAAAAGGACTGGCGAAAATT
>JAGXIK010000205.1 GCA_024635715.1 Gillisia sp. | reverse complement strand
TATAGCATAGAGCGCCAACGAGAATTGTATAGAAAAACCAAGGTATTCTTAGCTAAAATTGGCTACAGACCCAAATATTTAAGTTTTGGAGACGGGTATAAAGGATTAGAGGAATATGCCCCTTACGATAAAATAATCGTGACTGCTGGTGCGCCTTATGTTCCAAATCCGTTACTGGCTCAATTAAAAGTAGGTGGACGATTAGTGATCCCGGTAGGTGAAGATGTGCAGGTAATGACACTTTTTGTGCGAAAGTCTGCTAAAGAATTCGATAAGAAGGAATTTGGAGACTTTAGATTTGTTCCTCTTTTGGAGGATAAAAACTAATTAGTTTAATGCTCTTGTCTCCCTGAGCGGAGTCGAAGGGTCAAATAACATCTCGACTACGCTCGATGTGACATTTAAAAATAATACTGTCTGAAAAGGGAATTTACAGAAGAAATAAGTTTGCTTACTCAAAAATCCCTAAAAACTTAAGGCCGAAAATAAAAGCAGCTTCTGTTTTTCCCTGATAATTAGAGACCACATAATCCAGTCTCAATAACCTATATTTCCCAAATCCTAAGTTGTCTATTCCCACAGAAAACTCGGTGTAAGGTTTGTTATTTTCTATAGATAGTGCGTGTGCTCCAAGAATTAAATTATAATTCAATTTATTTATCAAAGGAAGTTTCCCAAGGATCCAACCTTGAAAATCCTGTTCGGCATGCATTTCCAAATAGTTGTTTTTGGTACTAAGCTTATAATAAGGCAATAAATTGAATTTATTAAGGTAACTACCACTTCCAATTCGGGTCTGATTGCCATTAAAGTGCTGGTAATCTAAATATGCTATCTCATTATCATTCAAAAAAGCACCAGCCTTTAGCGTATACCCAAAATTCCCTTTATTGCCTAGTTTTACCGTTTGGGTTAGAGCTGCGCGAACCTGATCAAAATTATATTCAGAAACATCACTTCCAAAACCTTTTTCGTAGGCGAGCCATAAAGTTGGGAATTTATTAGAAGCCATATTTACCTTACTATCCGGATAACTCAAGTATTTCTGAGCAAAATCTATTCTTCCGGAAATATTAAGTTTGAAAATATGATGATCTTCGAACGGCACACTCCCAAAATTTTCTGATTGTAACGGATTATTGGAGGTGTATGCAACATCATCTTGATTTATCCAGGAATTATCACTGGTATTAAACAATGCGTTTCGTTGCTGATAACTAATATCTGAAAACAAACGGAATCCGTTAAAAAGCTCTTGCTGATAGGAGATTTCAGCAAATTGTTTTTCATATAATTTTAAATAATTACGCTCGAAGAACAAACTAGTAATATCATTTATTCTTTCAGAAATTGGAAGCGTAGGATTTATTTGTGCAGTTTCTACCCCAGCTTCCAGATTTAAAATAGGTTTGGAGATATTGTTGAACTTCTTTTGAAAACCTCCTTTTACTCGAAAACGATCATCACTAAAACCATAATTCATCTTGGAATAGATCCTCCAATATTTCCCGAAATTATCATCTTGGTTCTTTCGATAAGAGATATCTACAGAGGTGTTATATCCCTGAACTGTATTGAAATGAGTTCCAAACAATGGCGACGAGATATTAAATTCTTGCTTTTTGTAAGAGTTCCCATAGCTATAGCCAAAAAGCAAATCGGAAATAGAAAACTTATTTTGAGCGGTATCTACAGAATCCAGATATTTCTTAGAACTTTTTAGTTCTTGGAGACTATCCTTCTTTACATAATCTGTAAGTTCTTCAGTAGTTAAAGGTACCGGCCTGATTTTATTCCAGTATAAAGAATCTTTTTTATTGGCTTCTTTAGCAAAACTTAAGACCTCTCTGGTAAATGTTCTTTTTTCAAATTGAGGTTCAAAATTATAATTGCTGTAAACCGCAGTAAATCTTCCATCACCACCAATACCAAACATCGAAAAGCTAAAATCTACCGCCTGACTTATCTTGATCCAGAATTTATTTTCTTCAGAATATTTAAAGTTTTGAGTAAAAGTGAGTTCCTCTATTGGTGCCACTTGGATTGCTTGTCCCGTAGTTTTTAATTCTGTACCAAAGATCTGCCAAGTATCTTCTACAATATAAATAAAGCCGCTAAAAACTCGATCCTTTGGACGTTTAGGAGTTACGAGAATCTTATTGATGAGCTGTGCCTCATTATCATAAAAGACACCTTCCAATTTATAATCGTAATAGTTAAAGGCATAATCGGCAATGGGAGAGACGATCTCTGCATTGATGTTTATAGTATTGTTATAAAAGGAAAAGTCAGATTCTTCAGCAGAATTTAAGCTGAAGCCATTGTCATTCCCACTTACTTTGGAAGCGATTATTTTCTCTTTAAAATCATCTGGAGCACGAAAAGTGATCTCAGAGATCGTTTCGCTTAGATAAATTATTCCGCTTCGTGTGGAATCTAAACCTCCACCCAGATCTCCTAGTTCTTGGCCCAGTATCTTTTCCGGCGCATTTTTAATTCGCCATAATCCACGAGAATAATAATTGGCTGTGTATTGTTCTAATTTTGCAAGGTTTTCCTTTCTGCTGGCAATAGCATTTCTAATAATTCTATCAGCAGGATTATCTTTAGAGTTAATAGTTACCTCATCTAGATTAGTAGTCTCTGAAGTTAATTGTACATCTAACTGAAAAGGGAATTTATCTATAACTATCTTTTTTTTGAGAGTTTGATAGCCGAGGAATTGAAAGACTAGATAGTATTCACCAGTTTTGGTTAAGCGGAGTTCGAAATCCCCATCTTCATTTGTGGTGGTTCCCTGTGTGCCATCTTCTGTGTAAATATTTACATAGGGGAGTGGAAGCTTATTAATATCTGTTACAGTACCAGTGACCTGCGAAAATGCAAATTGAGATATAAGTAAAAGAAACAGGAGGGATTTTAAGCTACCATTCATAAAAAGGGGTTTTAAAACCGCAAAATAGCTAAATAAAAGGAATGCAGAACTGGCTTAATTAAAGTCTTTTTTAATTCTATCTAGTCTGCGTTTACTATCTCTATCCTTGATGGTTTCCCGCTTATCATATAATTTTTTACCTTTTGCTAAGGTGATCTTAAGTTTTGCTATTCCGCGATCGTTGATAAAGAGTCTAATAGGAATGATTGTTAACCCAGAATTCCTAACGTTTTTCTCCAAACTTTTAAGTTCCCGTTTTTGCAGAAGGAGTTTACGCTCGCTTTTAGGGTTATGATTAAAGTGTGTGGCATGAGAATACTCTTCTACATGCATATTTATTACAAAGAGTTCGTTATTCTGGAATTCACAAAAACTTTCAGTAATAGATGCTTTCCCCATACGAATTGCTTTGATCTCTGTCCCTGCAAGTTTTATTCCTGCTACATAGGTTTCCAGAAATTCATATTCAAATTTCGCTTTACGGTTCTTTATGTTGATGGTATTCTTCATAGAGGCACAAAAATAGGAAGGTTTCTTTAGAAATTCCTATAATGATTTTGTAAAGTTTTAAGATTGATCTTTTCTGATAAATTAGGGAAGAATTATATAAGGTGTAAGGATTTAGGAAAAATGTAGTCTTAGAATTTTGATATACTAGGATTATAAATCTTCTATTGTGTTAATTTTTTTATCTTAGCGCCTATTTTAACTGAACTATGAGATACCTTTCAATATTTGCCATATTAGTATTATTTGCTTCCTGCCAGAATGAAAAAGAGCAGTTTTCTGCAGATGAGATCATCAATAAAACTATAGCTACTGCAGGTGGTGATTTTTACAAAAAAGCAACGATCGACTTTAAGTTTAGAGAAAATAAATATAAGAGTGTTCGTAATGGAGGGGAATTCTTTTTAGAACGAGAAATTAAGGACTCTTTAGATACCATTCGGGATGTGGTTAGCAACACCGGGTATCAACGATTCATGAACGATAGTTTAATTACTGTACCAGACAGTATGATGGTTAAATACATTAGTAGTGTAAATTCTGTACACTACTTTGCACATTTACCTTACGGTTTAAATGATAAAGCGGTTAATAAGAAGTTGGTGGGAGATGCAGAAATTAATGGAATGCCTTATTATCAATTAAAAGTTACTTTTAGTCAGAATGGTGGAGGTACAGATCATCATGATGAGTTTTTATATTGGATACATAAAGAGAATTTTACTATAGATTATCTCGCTTATAAGTTTCATATAAATGAAGGAGGACTTCGTTTTAGAGAGGCCTATAATCCACGTGTGATCGAAGGAATTCGGTTTGTAGATTATAGAAACTATACTCAAGATGATTTTAATACAGACCTATGCCAGCTTGATGAGTTGTTTGAAGAAGGTAAACTGAAATTGTTATCTAAAATCGAGACTGAAGATATTAAAGTAATTTTGAAGAAATCTTAGGCTCAGTTCCCCAAAAATATTCTTTAATATTTTATGCTGAAGGTTCTAAAAGGAAGAGATATAACCGTTGTTAACTAAGTCAATCTTTTCTGAAACCTCTATTTTATGTCCATCTTTAAGAAGAAAATTTGCATTGGTGATATCTAAAACATCATGATAATAATGATCTGTTACAATAATCCCTTTGGTTTGGCTTAGATTACGTAAAAGATCTTTAAGAAGTTCTTTATAAAGAGGCTCCAACATAGAAAAAGGTTCATCTAGCATTATAAATGGATGCACCAAAGAACCTACCAGCAATGTTTCCAGATATCTTAATTGGCCCATGGAAAGCTGCCCTATTTTAAGATGATCGAATTTTGAGACTCCGGGAGCATAAAAGACTTTGTTCTGTTTTTCTTCATCATCGCAAAAAAGAGCAATGATATCTCTAACCTTAGTACTCTTTGGCAAAAAACTGTCTTGCGGCAGATAACCAATAAGTTGACGGGGTATTATTTCATTTGCTTCAATAATTTCTGAATCATATTTTATTTGGATATGGTTTGCAGGCAAAGTGCCAAATATCATCTTTAAAAGTGAAGATTTCCCGCTACCATTTCTTCCGAAGACACCTAGAATATCTCCTGTTTTCAGTTCAAAGGAAATGTTCTCTAAAATTCTTTTTTT
>JAGXIK010000204.1 GCA_024635715.1 Gillisia sp. | reverse complement strand
TTATCTTTAATTGGTAAAAAAGGATTTAATATTTCTTATGTTCCTGTAGAAAAACTTCAGAAACTTACCCAAGGAAACCACCAAGGGGTTGTAGCCAAAATATCTCCTATAGAATTTCCAGATATGGAAGAAGTTGTGCAACGAGTATTAGAAGATACTAATACCACTCCCCTATTCTTGCTTTTAGATCAGATAACCGATGCAAGAAACTTTGGAGCGATCATTAGAACTGCAGAATGTTGTGGTGTTCACGCGATCATCATTCAAGATAAAGGAGGAGCCCCGGTAAATGCAGATACTGTAAAAACTTCAGCTGGAGCAGTTTTTAATATCCCAATATGTAAAGTGAATCATATTAAAGATGCAATATACTATTTACAAGGGTCTGGAGTGAATGTAGTAGCCGCAACAGAGAAAAGCGATCAATCTATCTATGAAACTGAATTAAACAAACCTACAGCCTTAGTAATGGGTAGTGAAGGAAGAGGAATTAACCCCTCTGTTTTAAAGATCGTTAACGATAAAGCAAAATTGCCCATGTTTGGAACAATAGGTTCTTTAAATGTTTCTGTAGCCTGTGGTGCGTTTTTATATGAAATAGTTAGACAACGCTCTTAAACTAATCTTCCTTATTTTCTTTAAAAACATAATTATAGGTAGTACCCAGGTTTTCTGATTTTTCTTCAGTCTTTTCTATGAAATTCCCGTTTTCATCAAAATGGCTCATAAAAAGATCACTTTGCGGATCATAATCTTCTTTCTCCCATTCATATTTCGGCTTTATTACTATATTTTGCTTGAATACGAAGGCTAAAAGCAGGCCTGCAACTAATCCAGACAAATGCCCTTCCCATGAGATCTTTGGATCTACAGGAACTATAAACCATAACATTCCGCCATATAGAAAAACCACAATTAAAGAAAGTGCGATTAATCTATAATATTTTGAAAATATTCCTTTAAAGAATAAGAAAGAGGCTAATAAATAGATAACCCCACTTGCACCTATATGGTTGGCTGGCCTGCCAATAACCCAAGTGAGGAATCCGGTTAAGAGCAGTCCTACCAAAAGCACTTTCCAGCTTATAGTTCTATAGAAAAAGAACAAAGCCATTGTTAAAATAAAAAGAGGAATGGTATTATGAAAAAGGTGTTTAATATCTGAGTGAATAAAGGGTGAAAAAAGAATCCCTCTTAGACCCTTTACCGTTCTTGGTTGAATACCAAAATAATTAAAATCGAATCCAAACCGGATCTCAAACCAAAATACCAACCATAAAATTAAAACAAACAAGATTGGATAGGCAATGACTCCTGTCGAAAAAATAAATGGCTCTCTTTGTTTCAACATAGGTCTAATTTATAATTTAATCTTGAATAGCTAAGCTTTGCAACTCTTTTAGATAGCAAAAGCTATGCATAATTATCCCTATTGCCATTTTGTCAACAGTATCTTAAATATGAGAATCAGTCATTCCTGATTTCCTACCTTTGTGAAATGAATGAACCTCTTGCAGAACGATTAAGACCCAAAAAACTTAGCGATTATTTGAGTCAGCAACATTTAATAGGTAAAAATGGAGCACTTACGCAACAGTTAAAACAAGGAATGATTCCTTCTCTTATATTGTGGGGTCCTCCTGGAGTTGGTAAAACCACCTTGGCCAACATAATAGCAACAGAGAGCAATAGACCGTTTTATACCTTAAGCGCTATTAATAGCGGTGTAAAAGATATTCGAGACGTAATAGATCGCGCAAAAAAAGGGGAAGGCCTTTTCACTACCAAAAATCCAATCTTATTTATAGATGAGATCCACAGATTTAGCAAATCTCAACAAGATTCTTTACTTGGAGCGGTAGAAAAAGGCTGGGTTACTTTAATTGGCGCTACTACAGAAAATCCTAGTTTTGAGGTGATCTCTGCCCTGCTTTCTAGATGTCAGGTCTATGTTTTAAAAGCCTTTGAAAAAGAAGATCTTATTGCTTTATTACATCGTGCGATTAAAGAGGATTCTGAAATAAAAAAGAAGAATATAACTCTTACTGAAACTGAAGCCTTATTACGCTTAAGCGGAGGCGATGCGAGAAAATTATTGAACATTTTTGAACTATTGGTAAATTCCGTAGAGGAATCGATAGAAATCACTAATGAGCTAGTTCTTGAGAAGGTACAGCAAAACACGGTGCTCTATGACAAGACGGGAGAGCAGCATTACGACATTGTTTCAGCATTTATAAAATCTATACGAGGAAGCGATCCAAATGGCGCTGTTTATTGGCTAGCTAGAATGATAGAAGGTGGAGAAGACGTAAAGTTCATTGCAAGACGATTACTTATTGCTGCCAGCGAGGATATTGGAAATGCAAACCCTACAGCATTGATAATGGCAAATAACACTTTTCAAGCAGTGACAACTATTGGGTTTCCAGAATCTCGCATAATATTAAGCCAGTGTGCAATCTATTTGGCAACTTCTCCAAAAAGCAATGCTTCTTATGCTGCAATCAACGCAGCTCAGAGTGTTGTGAAGGAAACAGGAAATTTATCGGTTCCATTACCTATAAGAAATGCTCCAACCAAATTGATGAAAGATCTAGGTTATGGAGACAATTATAAATATGCTCACAATTATGAAAACAACTTTACTGAAGCAGAATTTCTTCCAGAGGAGATTAAGAACACTATGTTCTACAAACCCGGAAAAAATCAAAGGGAAGAGGCTCAAAGGGATTTTTTAAAGAAGCGTTGGACAAATAAGTATGATTATTAATAATTGGCTTTTGAGACAGTAAATATTTTCATCTCGCTATTTTCAAAATTTTATGTCATGCTGAACTTGTTTCAGCATCCTAGTAAGTTAAGATGAGACCCTGAAACAAGTTCAGGGTGACGAGATGGTCAGTTAGAGCTTAGTAGACAAAATAAATTTACATTTTAATTCTTGAACTCGTAGATTTTAATAGAAGTAGAATTAATCTGAGGATTTAAAATCTCCACATTCAAATTTCCATCCTTATCAAAATATGCAATTCCCTGGCCTTGGATCGTGGAATAAATAAAATGATTTGCACTCCCAGTTTTTATCAGTTTAGCAAATGGTTCTTCCATTTGACTTTGAAATAATTGATATCCAAAATCGGTATTCAGAATATAAAATTCAACATTCCCTGAAACATATACTTTTTCATTCTTATTATCAGGTACAGATTTCTCTATAGTTGAAGCTTCCTTAGAAACCTGAGGAATAGCAGTTAGTATTACTTCTGGCTTCGGCTCAGTGTTTTCTTGTACAGGCTTTTCGCTCTCTTTTTCCTCTTGCTTTCTAGCACCTATAGATTCTTCCGTTACGGAATTATGATCATAACTATAATTAACAGCTTCAAATGAAGAAAAAGCATCTCGAAGGGCTTGTTGATAGGCAACTTTATAATCCTTTTCTCTACTACTACCTACTTTTGAAATAAATACTTCCTGATTCTCACAATTCCTTAAAACAACTTGTAGCCTAGTTTCGAAAAAACCGCTATCTTCTAGAACAGCTGTCTGTAAAACATTACAAGATTTCAGAGATAGATCTAAAGGTTTTAATCCATTCTCCATAACTACCGTAAATCCATATTTTTCAAATAGAAACTTGGTAAGCTCATTCATTTGATATTGATTTGATTCCTTTAAAAAATCAAATTTTTCTGGTACAGAAACATACTTATAGGAATTTAAATTTTGTCCTACACTCGTAAAACAAAAACCTATTAACAGCGTAAAAATTAAATATGTATTTCTCATTGTTTTTTAAATATAAATTGCATCCCGATTTGAAGCGAAGCACTTTGTGATTTTGCAAGATTAAAATATCCTGCTAAATTATCTGCAGCAATATAAAAATTAAATTTCTTAATTTTTGTTGAAACCAACAAACCTACATTATAATAAGAAAAGTCATCTATTGTATAGGAAACCTTCGCTCTAAAGTTACTAGAAAATTTCCTGTCATAATAAGTAGTTAGAGCGTAATTCATAGACCTAGGCCTCTTAACTCCAAATAAATGCATCCCGATAAGGTTATAATTACGACGCTTATAAATTTTCCTATAATCACAAACTTCAAACATTTCCTCAAAGCCAAATTCTATAGCAGCATTAAATTTTACAGGTCTCCAGGTGATATAATTTTCATTTAGGGTCTCATCCTTTAAGTTCCTATCTACCTCATCTTCAAAAAGATCCCAATAAGGAATAGTATTATTGTTAGGAGCTACGTCTGGAAACAAAGGTTCTATCCCATCTGTTTCATAATCCCCATAGTACAAATAATTCTCCACATCGTGCTGCTGATACATAATTCCAATATCCAAGACAGAGCCTGATATCCTAAAATTTTCAGCTAATTTATAGGTGGCTCCAAGATCTATTCCTGCACCAATATTACCTCCAAAAAAAGACCGCTTTAATAAGTCTGCTGTGGATTCCTGGACGGTCATTCCTGTATTATTCAAAGAAGCATACCCAGAGGTATTTACCCGAATATTTATGTTTTCAGCAAAATGTCTATAAAAATTAGGAGAGTTAGGATCCTCTCGAGTTATAAATTTACCAGAATTGTTTGTGCTAGCAACATTAAATATCCCCGAATACAGTTTACCCCGGGCTCCTACGGTTAATTTTCTGTTTATTTTTTTATTAATGCCCATATGATAAACGGTCATTATTTCTCCTGTAAAGGATACATCAGAAAAATCAAAAGGAACGTTTAAATAAGCATTGTTACCTTCATTCACCAATAGCGCTGGATCTTTAGGGAAATAGGCAAACATATCCATTTCTTGATAAACCCCCGCCGAAAGATATTGCCCATTATCTAGTCTCCATCCAAAAGAAAGTATTTCCAATTGCTGATGGAGCGTAAAATAATCATTTCTGGTCAATCTTCTAATTGCAGAACTTACTCTCCTATTAACATCTGGATTTGAATCATCAAAAATATCGAACAAATTAACACCTGAAGAACCTGCTGAAATATGGAATTTAGAAAATAGTGGGACTCCAATATGCCCGTCGAAGTTTACATGTGCACCCGGATTATTAAGCAAGGATTGCGGCAAGCCATTTACATTATAGAGTAACTGCTTATTTTGGGCCTGACAAAATAAAATTCCAAAAAATAAAATTGCGAGAGAAAGGAAGAGTCTCATGCGCTAAAATTCAAATGAAAAAAGTCCTTTCGACTCAAATTTCAGCTCTCCTTCAAAAATATTTTGATTTGGTAACACCTCGATCTCCACCACCATTTTAATGGAGTTCTTAATAACATCAATACGTTCATTCTCTATAAATTCTACCCAATCTGTTACTACAGGATTATTTTTATCACCTTGCGCAATGTCAAATTGCAACGAATGTTGCACTCTGTCATTTTCAGAAAGAAAGGAGATTTTATTTCTAAATTGCTGCGGAAAGGAGTTGGTATATCTAAAGCTAAATTCTACGGTACTAAGATCATCTTGAATATAACTATCATCTAAAAATTCTAAACGAACCGTATCACGAATTACTGCAGTAAATTCTCCGGTATCTTTGTCATCAAAATCCGAACTGGTCACATCAAAAACCAATAAACTCACCTGAAGGTCTGGTGTAAGTGCAATTTCTTCTGTTTGATCTAGATCTATATCTTTTACACAAGAAAGCATAACCACGCTAAAAAGCAATAGCAAAATGGGGGTTTGAAGTAGTTTTACAAAAGACATCTGGGGAATATTCTTTTAGTGAAACGAAGATATAAATTCTTTATTGCTATAAGTACATACGCAAC
>JAGXIK010000203.1 GCA_024635715.1 Gillisia sp. | reverse complement strand
TACCTTTTGTACAAGGCCTGCATATTTAAAATTATAGACCCCTTCGTAAACCACGAAATCCCCCCACATATTAAACTTCCCATTGGTATTTATCTCCAATAATAAATTTCCCGCTCCACGACCGCGAAGCGTGCTACCACTGGTTTGATCTACTACCACTTCCACTTCGGCATCATTTGTAATATCCAGATCAAAATTTAATTCTAAACCTTTTACTTCCTGAATTTGAATAGGAATTCCAGCAAGACGAGATGCTTTTTCCTCAGGACTCAAAAAGTGGATATATGAGTTATCTCCTATAGATTCGGTATCGTTTAATGGAATCTTAAAAACAGTTCCTTTGGCAGTAGAGGCATTCACATCTATAACCAATTCATCTGTAGGACCTTTTATACTTGCAAAACCATCTATAAAGGCAGTACCATAATATAAAGCATCTTCAGTAGCTTCAGTATCCAAAACCAACAATCTATCACTGGTGACACTAAGATCTAAAAACCATTCCTTAAAGTTCTTATGAGAAATGATTCCATCTAGAATACCCGATGTTTTATACTTGGTATCTACAACTTCAATCTCATCAAAATTAAATTGTTGGTTGGTGAGGTTTACAGTAGCATTTTCTTTAAAATCTAGGTCTACATTTAAATAAGGAACTCGAAGTCCGGCCTTTTCCAAAGTTAATTTTCCGGTAATATCTGGATTTTTATAATTACCACTCACCTTTGCATCTCCAGATGCGAGACCTCTAATATTATCTATCGCATCCCTTCCTAGAGCACTAAAGGCGGCCATATTGAATTTCCTGAGATTCACATCCAAATCTATAGTTGGTTTATTCCCAACATTAATACCTCCTTTAGCATTCAAGGATTCAAAGCCTTTATTTGTTAAAGTGGCATCTATATTATAAAATGTGAGATCGCCTTTACCATCTACGTCCAACTTTAAATTACCCAACAGATTATCATTAACGGCTAGATCCTGTATAGTAAGAGAGGTATTTGGATAATAGGTGCCCTTTTCCTGTAGTAAATTCAACTTCCCATTAAGAGTTCCTGCAAGATCTAAGCTATCTATATCTGGAGTGATCTTACCAACGTCTACATTTTCGAAGGCTATTTTAAAATCTTTGTACGTGCTATCTCTTAGATTTCCATTCAATCTAATGAATTCTTGTTCATGACTTAATACCAAAGAGTCTATAACAACATCGTTAAATTTATTGTCGAAAACAATCTTGTTACTTCGATTATTATTCTCGTTTAGAAACCAAAGATTCTCTTTAAATTTTACATCAGATCGTTGAATCCCAACCACAGATTTATTCTGTTCGTTGATAGTATGATAAAAGTTAAGATTGAAAACATCCTTATTATTCTTTCCTCCCTGAAATTCTGATCGAATAAATAAAGTATCCCGTAAGGTTACGTTAATAAGACTGAATTCAGAAAAATTATAGTATTTGGTTGCAACACTATCTGCTTCCACATAAGTGTTGTAGATAGGATTATTATTATCCACCTGGATATTGATATCCGTCATCATATTACCAAAAGCTTCTATCTTGGGAGATTTAAAGGTGAGCTTAAATTCAGATTCATCAGATTCTATTCTTCCTCGTATATAAGTGTTTGGTGCAAGCGCCACTTCTGGGAAAAAGACTTCTACGATCTTATTATAGATATCGAAATCGAATTCTAAATATTGATCGGTAGTAATAACATCAGGTCTATAATTGGTGTAAATACTTCCTATAGAGTTATTTATTAAAGCACCAACTTCCGCAATTTTAAATTTCCCGGTAACCTGTCCATTAAGCACATCTGGAGAATTTACGGCAATGGTTCTAACACCTTCAGCATCAAAGGTGGAATTAACTTCCAGATCATCAAAATAATATAGATCATTCTGGTTTTGATAAGAAGTATTTAACAATAAGACTTTTCCAGCAAGATTATCTAAGGTGTTACCCTGCATGTTTATAAGAATGTCTCCTTTTAATACAGAAATACTATCACGAGTAATTAGATTTAACTCATTGAGATCTGCATAGGCTATAGATGCCTGAAAATCGTACACATTCACTTTTTGTGAAATGTCTACTAGCCCATTGAATTCTAACTTAAAATTAGGATCATTAGAATTGAAGTTTCCGTTAAATACTGAATTTCTCACATTCCCAAGGATGCTGATATCCGAATAGGTATATTTCTTAAAATTCAATCTTGATATTTTCCCACGAATTTGAGTGTTCAAGGATTCTTGGGTAAATCCACTTCCGTTAATATTAAGATTTAGACTAGTCTTACCAAGATCTTTATTGTCTAATAATCTCCCAATATTGAATTGATTAAAAACCAAATTCCCTTTATAATTAACATTTTCACTGTTACTTATATTATTCATTACGAAATCTGCCTTTGCACTACCTAATTGAGTATTTATTAGGACATCGGCAACTAAGGAATTTTTTGTAACAGTCGTTTTGCCTTTTAGACTTAAATTGCCAAATTCACGAAGCGTTAAGGGCAACTTATCTTTTAAAATTGTTGGTAAAAGATTCACGAGATCGTAATAATTTGAAGCTAACTCGTTAAAATCTCCGGTAAGCACAAAATCATTCATCTCTTCAGAAAATGCTCCCTTTAGGTTTATAAAACCATCAATTCGGCTCCTATCCATCCCCTTAAGATCTAAGTTTTTTAGATCGAAATCATTCAATGTTCCTTCTAGATCTGTAGATAACTGTATATTCTGATTGCTCCCAAAAGGAGCATAAAAATTAACCAGATCGTTCGTTGAAACATTTGAGTCTTTAAAAGAAGCTTTAAGTTGAACCTTATTTAGAAAATCTGAGAAATCCTCAAGTTTATAGTTCATCTCAATAGAACCATCTAATCTAGAATATGGAGTAATCAGCAAAAAAGAATCTAAATTCATCTTTGTGGGCGAATAGGAAAAATCCGTTTGTAAGTCCCGGATATCTAATCCACGACCTTCTTCTGCCTTTAAAGAATTTATACTTACCTTAAATTCTTGATCTACTACATCAAGATATTCCGCTTGAAGCTGCAATTTATCTAAAACAATTACTTCTGGAGTGGTAATATTTTCATCTACATAACTGTAATAACCTTCAGAAATAAAAATATCTCTAACCTTAAGGGTAAATTGTTTTGGCTCACCAGTAGGCTCGGTTTTCAATTTATCCAATAGTATACTAAGGTTATCTGAGTCTTCTCCTTTATAGCGTTTCATCTTAAAAATGAAGCCTTCTGCAGTAGAACTTCCTAAACTAGGCTTATTGGCTATAAGATTAGAAATTCCAAGAATAGAAGTTCTAAACTCTTGTATATCAAGTAAGGTATTCGCGTGGTGGTCTTTAATTAGGACCTCGTTTAGTTTTATTTTTCCAAAATATGAGAGGCTTACTCTCCCAACAGACACATCAATATCTGATCGTTCTTGTATAGAAGTTGTTATCTTTTTTGCCACCGAAGTTTGTACGGCAGGGATAGAAAATAAAATCAATAAAAAAACGAAAAACAACAGCAGTGCAACTACTGTTCTAATTAGTATTTTCAAGAATTTTTTGATATGCTTTTATGTTTTAACTTTGTAAACAATATTAACAATTAATATGCCTAACTTTTCTTAATGGCTTCCCAAAATATATACATTCTGGCTATAGAATCCTCTTGCGATGATACAGCTGCCGCTATACTAAAAAACGATACTTTATTGTCCAATATTGTTGCTACCCAAGAGGTACATCAAAAATTTGGAGGTGTTGTCCCAGAACTCGCGTCTAGAGCACATCAACAAAATATTGTCCCTGTAATTCATCAGGCAATTGCTGCGGCAAATATCGACAAAAAAGACATATCTGCAATTGCCTTTACTAAAGGACCTGGTTTAATGGGTTCGCTCCTAGTTGGAACTTCTTTTGCGAAATCTTTAGCCTTAGGTCTTAACATTCCTTTAATAGAAGTCAACCATATGCAAGCACATATTTTGGCACATTTTATAAAGGAGAAAAATTTTAAAACTCCAGAATTTCCTTTTCTGGCACTTACTATAAGTGGTGGCCATACTCAAATTGTAAAAGTGACTAGTCATTTTGAAATGGAAGTGATTGGTCAAACTATAGATGATGCTGTGGGAGAAGCTTATGATAAGAGTGCAAAGATCATGGGACTACCCTATCCGGGAGGACCTCTTATAGATAAATATGCGCAATTAGGAGATCCTAAAGCTTATAAATTCACCAAGCCCAAAGTAGGTGGCTTAGATTTTAGCTTCAGTGGATTAAAGACTGCGATTCTTTATTTTATTCAGAAGCAGGTAAAGGAGAATCCGAATTTTATTGAAGAAAATAGAAATGATATCTGTGCCTCTATTCAATATACCATTGTAAATATTTTAATGGATAAGCTAAAAAAAGCAGTGAAAGAAACAGGGATCAATCAAATTGCGATTGGCGGTGGAGTTTCTGCGAACAGCGGGATTCGAAAAGCCTTAAATGAAGCTGAAGGTAAATACGGATGGAAAACCTATGTGCCAAAATTTGAATACACAACAGATAATGCAGCTATGATTGGAATTGTTGGTTATTATAAGTACTTAGCAAAAGAATTTACAGATCTTTCGGTAACCGCTCAACCGCGATATAAAATTTAAGAAGATGCAGTTATTTTATCACCCAGACATAGCAGAAGAGGCTCAACAAATTATTTTTCCTCGAGAGGAAAGTAAACATATTGTGAAGGTTTTGAGAAAAAAGGAAGGTGATCTTTTGCACGTTACCAACGGAAAAGGTTTTTTGTTTATTTCTGAATTAACTTTGATCACTGCACAACAGTGCATTGCAAAAGTAATTGAGGTACAGGAGGAAGAAAAACCTAAATATTATCTGCATATGGCCGTTGCACCCACAAAAATGAACGACCGTTACGAGTGGTTTTTGGAAAAAGCAACTGAGATTGGGGTTATGGAGATCACACCAATTATATGTGACCATAGCGAACGAAAAGTGGTTAAATTGGATCGTTTTGAAAGGGTCTTACAAAGTGCAATGAAGCAATCCTTGCATTTCACTTTACCTAAACTCAATCAGCCCGTGAGATTCTCTGAGTTTGTAACCGATACTCCTGAGGGAAGCAAATTCATAGCGCACTGCGAAGATGAAATAGATAAAAAATCATTACAAAATTGCTTAGAACTAGGTGAAAAATCTATTGTTTTAATAGGCCCTGAGGGAGATTTTTCTTCAGAAGAAATAGTTTTAGCAAAAGAAAATAAGTGGAATCCCGTAAGTTTAGGGAAAACAAGATTAAGAACAGAAACCGCTGCGATCGTTGCTTGCCATACCGTCGCTTTGTTCAACGAAGAATAATTTTAAATGAAACAAATTGCTGCCATAATCCTATTTTCTATTTTCAGTTTCTCTATGTCTGGACAGGAAATTGCCTTACTGAAATATCAAGGTGGTGGAGATTGGTATGCAAACCCAACAGCATTACCCAATCTTATAAAATTTTGCAATCAAAATATTAATACTGCTTTCAAAAATAAGGTAGAAACCGTTACGCCCGGAAGTATCGCAATCTTTCAATATCCATTTATCCACATGACGGGTCATGGAAATGTTTTTTTTAGCAATGAAGAGGCGAAGAATCTTAGAACTTATTTATTAGGAGGAGGTTTTCTTCATATAGATGATAATTATGGGATGAATGAATTTATAAGAGCTGAATTAAAAAAGATATTTCCCAATAAGGAATTACAGGAATTACCAGCTTCTCATCCTATTTTTAGCAGTGCTTATAACTTTCCAGACGGATTGCCTAAGATCCATGAGCATGATGGTTTAGGTCCACAAGCTTTGGCCTTATTTGAAAATGATAGGCTCATCTTACTTTTTACTTTTGAAAGTGATCTTGGTGATGGCTGGGAAGATCCTGCTGTGCACAACGATCCTCCAGAAGTTCGCTTGAAGGCCTTACAAATGGGGGCAAATATTATTAAATATGTTTTTGAAAATTGAGTTTACAACTAGATCATTCCAAACATTCTGAATCTGAAAATAAATTTCCCATTATTATTCTCACAGATAATATAATTGGTGAAGCCAATATAGGAAGCTTATTTAGACTTGCTGATGCTTTTAATATTGAGCAAATAATTTTTTCGGGAACTCCAATCAATTTAAAAAGTAACAGACTCCGAAGAACCGCACGAGGTACTTTTGAAAGAGTAGATTTTGATCATACTGAAAATATTATAGAAACAATTGAAAGTTATAAATCCAAGGGTTATGAAGCTGTAGCTCTGGAAATTACATCAGATAGTGTGTCTTTAGATGCCCTAATGCTAAAAAATGAATCAAAGATCTTACTCATTGTGGGAAATGAAAGGCATGGAATAAGTCAACTGGTCCTAAATGCTGTTGAAACTAAAGTTCATATCCCTATGTTTGGAAACAACAGCAGCATGAACGTTTCTCAGGCTACGGGAATTGCTTTGTACGAATTTTCAAAAACCTTTCTTACCTTTCGTCAGAAATAATATCTTTGCCCTGTGAACGCAAAAACATTTTCTTACGGGATATTAAGAGCTTTAGGGATTCTATTAGGGATCTTTCTTCTTTTATTCTTTCTATTTAAAATCCAATCTGTTCTAGTTTATATAGCTATTGCGGGGGTAATTTCGTTGATAGGAAGACCAATTGTTATCTTTTTAAGATCGCGGCTAAAAGTGCCAAATTTGGTAGCCGTTCTAATTGTGCTCCTCTTAGTTTTAGCAGTATTCGTTGGAATAATCTTAGTATTTGTTCCTATTGTAATTGAACAAAGTCATCATTTAGGACAGATAGACGTAGAGGCTTTTAAGAAAGACATCAACTTAATGAACGATCAGATCAATGATTATCTGGGAGTTGAAGATATTAATTTGATGGAAAGCTTAAAGCAAAGTGAGCTTGCTCAGAGTTTTGATGTAAATCTTATTCCGAAGTTCTTAAATAGTGTTTTTGGGATCTTAGGAGCCACATTGATAGCCGTATTTTCCATTATGTTCATTTCATTTTTCCTATTAAAGGATAGTAAATTGATGTTGAATAGTATTTTGGTTTTTGCGAATAAAGGAGAGGAAGATAAATTTCAGAGAGTATTTAATAAGATCAAGATATTACTTTCTAGGTATTTTGTAGGACTTACTATGCAAGTGTTTGTTTTGTTTGTTCTGTACTATATATTGCTAAGTATTTATGAAATAAATAATCCCTTGGCAATTGCATTTATATGTGCCTTTTTGAACCTAGTCCCTTATTTAGGTCCTATTTTCGCTGGGATACTAATGGCCTTGTTCGTAATTTCCAGTAATCTTGGTGCCGATTTCCAAATTGTAATTTTACCAAAACTAATTTTTGTAATGTTGGGTTATTCCATTTCTCAATTAATAGACAATTTAATAAGTCAGCCTTTGATCTTTGGTGCCAGTGTAAGATCGCATCCCTTAGAGATATTTCTTATTATCCTTATTTCAGGGCTTTTATTTGGAATCATTGGAATGGTAGTAGCAATTCCTTTTTACACTGCCTTAAAAGTGATCGCTAAGGAATCTTTAAGTGAATATAAGATCGTTAAGAGACTTACTAGAGATCTTTAAACCCATTTAGCTTGAACAAAGCACTTTTAAATCCAGAAGTCAAAAAGTTTATAAAGGAACATCTGCACGAGGACCTTACTAAACTTATTTTAAAAGGCTCAG
>JAGXIK010000202.1 GCA_024635715.1 Gillisia sp. | reverse complement strand
GTACGCAATATTAGACATAGAAACTACCGGTGGTAAGTATAATGAAGAAGGAATTACAGAAATAGCCATTTATAAATTTGATGGTTCTAAAGTAGTAGATCAATTTATTAGTCTTGTTAATCCAGAACAACCCATTCAACCTTTTGTAGTTGGACTAACGGGTATTAATAATGACATGCTTCGCAATGCTCCCAAATTTTACGAGGTAGCTAAGCGAATTGTAGAGATCACCACAGGCTGTATCATCGTTGCCCACAACTCCAAATTCGATCATAGAATACTAAGATTGGAATTTCGCCGACTAGGTTTCGATTTTGAGCGAAAAACGCTTTGTACGGTAGAATTATCCAAAAAACTTATCCCGGGACAAGCATCTTATAGTTTAGGAAAACTCGTGAAGTCGTTAGGGATCCCTTTAAGCGACAGGCACAGAGCAAATGGAGATGCACAGGCAACTGTAAAGTTGTTTAAAATGCTAATGGCAAAAGATCTGGAAAAAGAGATCCTTAAAGCCTCCGTTAGAAATGAACCTTCCAAACAAATAGATACCAAACTCATTCAGATCATAGATGAATTACCATCCATCACAGGAGTGTACTATTTACATAATGATGAAGGAGAGATCATATACATTGGTAAAAGCAAGAATATAAGAAAGCGTATCAATCAGCATTTTACTAACGATCATCATAAGTCTAAAGAAGTTCAGAAAGAAGTAGCCTCTGTAAGTTTTGAAGCTACAGGTAATGAATTGATTGCTTTGCTGAAGGAAAATGAAGAGATCAAACAGAACAAACCCAAATATAACAAGGCACTTAAAAAGAATATTTTTAATTATGCCTTATATCATTTTGTAGACGAGAATGGATATATCAATCTAAAGATCGCCAGATCTGATGCTCGTAAAAAAAGCATTACTACCTTCACTAACTTACAACAAGCAAAATCTGTACTTCATAACATATTAGACAAACATCAGCTTTGCCAGAAGCTAACAGGTTTGCACTTGGGAAATGGAAATTGCTTCAGCTACACCATAAAATCTTGTAAAGGCGCCTGTATAAATGTGGAAACTCCTGAAGAGTATAATTTAAGGGTATTAGAAGTAATAGATCTGCATAGTTTCCATAATCAAAATATGCTTGTGATAGACCGAGGCAGAGAAATAGATGAAAAAAGCGCGCTTTTGGTAGAAGAAGGAGAATTTAAAGGAATAGGTTTTTTTAACTTAAACCATCAAATGAATAATTTAGATATTGTGCGCTCTATTATCACTCCTATGACCAATGATAGAGATGCTAGGCATATCATCCAGAGTTACCTAAGAAAGAATAGCAAATTAAAGATTATTCAATTTGCTACTCAGGATACTGGTATATAATACCCATCCACCTTTTTTCTTTTGACAATTCTTGGTTTTATTCCTTAATCGTAGAAAATAGCTAACTTTAGACATAATTAAAAATCTCCTTTTTTGGAAAAACCATCCACTTATAAGAATCTTAGTACCTGGAGAAGAAAGCTCTATATTGTTATATATGGGACAAGTACCACATTAGGAAAGTTGTTTGATATTGTTCTACTTGTTCTTATTGTGTTAAGTATTATTCTGGTAATGCTGGAAAGCGTAGCCAGTTATAATATTAAATATCACGACCAGTTCTATATTGCAGAATGGGTAATTACTATTTTCTTTAGTATAGAATATATATTAAGGATCATCACCATAAGCAAACCTAGGAACTATATTTTCAGTTTTTATGGAATTGTAGATCTACTCTCCACTATTCCATCTTACATTATCTTTTTTGTTGGAGGAAGTAATATGTTCTTGGCAGTACGAGCCTTGCGTTTACTTAGAGTTTTCAGGATCCTGAAAGTGACAAGATATATTGGGGAATCACATAAATTAATAAGTGCCTTAAAGAACAGCAAGGCCAAGATCAGTATCTTTCTATTTGCCGTACTCATAATTTGTATTATTACAGGTACGTTAATGTATTTGGTGGAAGGTCCAGAAAATGGCTTTACAAATATTCCCTTAAGCATCTACTGGTGTATAGTTACTCTTACTACGGTTGGTTTTGGAGATATTCATCCCTTAACCCCTTTAGGAAGATTTATCGCCTCATTTATAATGATCGTAGGTTATGGTGTGATTGCTGTTCCTACGGGAATTGTTGGAGCAGAAATCTCTAAGGACATGAGTAAAGGGGATGGAATAAAACCTTTTACATGTGCTAACTGTGGAGAAAAAGAGCATAAAGTTTCATCTGAATTTTGTCATAATTGTGGTAAAAAATTAAATGAAAACTAAACTTCTTATTAGCATTGTTGGGCCAACAGCCATTGGAAAGACCGCATTAAGCATTAAACTTGCCCAAGCTTTTAATACAGAGATCCTTTCTGCAGATTCCAGACAATTCTATAAAGAAATTCCTATTGGCACTGCCGCTCCCAGCAAAAAAGAATTGGCTGCAGCACCTCATCATTTTATTCACAATAGATCTATAGAAGAGGATTACTCTGTTGGAGATTATGAGCGGGATGCGATAGAAAAGTTAGACAAGCTTTTTAAAGATCATGAGCTGCTCATATTAGTTGGCGGCAGCGGACTTTATATTAAAAGTTTAATAGAAGGCTTGGATAATTTTCCAGAGATAGATCAAGAAATTAGAGAACAGCTAAACGACAGGCTTGTAAATGAAGGTTTAGAACCTTTAAAAATGCAGTTAGAACAATTAGATCCAGAATATTACAATAAGATAGATCATAACAATCCACATAGAGTAATTCGCGCTTTAGAAGTTTGTTTAGGTTCAGGAAAAACCTTTTCTTCTTTTTTAAATCAGCCTAAACCTACCAGAGATTTTAAAACAATTTCTATTGGTCTTACCGCTCCCAGAGAAGAAATTTACGAGCGAATTAATCTTAGAGCAGATATTATGATGGACGAAGGTTTGCTACTGGAAGCACAAGAATTGTATCCAAAACGCAGGTTAAATGCCTTAAATACGGTAGGTTATAAAGAATTATTTTCTTTTTTTGAAGGCAGAATAGATCTCGAAACTGCTGTAGAAGAGATAAAAATGAATTCCCGTAGATATGCTAAAAGACAGTTGACTTGGTTCCGGAAAAATGAAGATACCACTTGGTTCAATTACAAAACCCCTTTCTCTGAAATCGAAAATTTCATAAAGTCTGAAATTCAGGAGAAATATAGGTAGCTGAAATTTTTTAGAGCAAATTTTAATGTCATCCCGACGGCAGGAGGGATCTAGTTTATTATTTTTAGTAAAAAAATCCTTCGACAAGCTCAGGATGACACATAGATATGATTCAAAAAGATTCTTCACTGATATACTCTCCGCTCAAAACACCATTGTAAACGACTTGTCAGACTGAGCCTGTCGAAGTCTATGTTTATCCACTACGAATATTACATTAAGATCCTTCTTCAGGCTAAGGATGACGCTCTAAAAATTAGATCCTTAAAGTTAATTTATTATCACCCTCTTAATTTCCATTCCTTCTGAAGTAAATAATTTTAAGATGTAAACTGCATTTTGTACACCGCTAAGATCCATTGCATATTGAAGCTCTGCCGCTGAGAATTCCTTATACATGATCAATCTCCCGCGGGCATCAAAGGCTTCAACCCTTTGAATAGTAACACCTGCCGGTGTAGAAAATTGAAAAGGTCCAGTTGTTGGGTTTGGATAAATAAAGATATATTCTACTTCAGGAAAAGGATTGATTTCACAACTCCCGGTAATAGTAACTATCACGCTCGTACTGGTGAAATTACCACTGGAATCTGTAGCAGTAAAAGTAACTGTGTTCTCCCCTAAGTCTTTACATCCAAAATTGAGTTTGCTTAGGCTAAAGCTTAAATTCTCACAGTTATCTGAAGTTCCATTATCTATCATCTCTGGAGTGATGCTTACAGATCCAAATTCATTTAAAGCTACGCTAATGTCATTAACATTAAGTATAGGTGAAGAAACATCCTTAACCAAAATAACCACCTCACAAGTGCCTTGAACAGCACTATTGGAATAAGATAGTGTAACTGTATTCTCTCCCAGGTCTTCACATGTAAAAACCTCTTGATCTACAGAGAACTGAAGATCCTCAGGTCGGGCTGTAAATAAACTCGCTGCATCTAATGTAGCAGTTCCACTTTCATCTAATTCCAAAGTCACAGACTCTTTACAAGTAACTGAGTTGTCTGAAACTTGTACAACTTCGATACTTGCCGTGGATGGTACAGAATTTTGAGTTCCATCATTGGCTGAATAAGTAAAGAAATCATTTCCGAAAGATCCTGTGTTTGGCACATATTCAAAAGAACCATCTGGGTTCAGTGTTAATGTTCCTGAAGTTACATCAGATAATAGGACAGCTGTAATGGACTCCCCTTCTGGATCTGAATCATTACTGAGAACCCCACTTGAACTTGTTACTGTTAGGGTATTATTTTGCATTGTAGAATAAATATCATCTAAGCTATTAGGTGCTGAATTAGATTTTGGAATTACATTTATTGTAACAGTAGCTATATTAGAATTTAATTCACCATCATTTGTATGATAAGTGAAAAAATCGTCTCCACTAAAATTAGCATCTGGAGTATAACTAAAAGAACCATCTGGATTTAAAGACAGTATCCCATTTAAAACATTTACATCTAAAACCGCAGTTAAAGCATCATCCTCAGGATCTGTATCGTTAGAAAGTACTCCATCAGAAGCGGATCGTATTAGTGCCGTTTCAAAGGGCGTGGAATACGTATCAGGATTTGCAACAGGAGCTTCATTCACTTTTTCTCCAACGGTGATTGTTACCTTAACAATTCCCGAATCCAACTTACCATCATTTGCATGATATGTGAAAAAATCGTCTCCACTAAAATTAGCATCTGGAGTATAACTAAAAGAACCATCTGGATTTAAAGATAGTGTACCATTTAAAACATCTACATCTAAAACCGCAGTTAAAGCATCGTCCTCAGGATCTGTATCATTAGAAAGTACTCCATCAGAAGCCGATCGTATTAGTACCGTTTCAAAGGGCGTGGAATACGTATCAGGAGTTGCAACAGGAGCTTCATTAACTTTTTCTCCAACGGTGATTGTTACCCTAACTATTTCAGAATCCAACTCACCATCATTTGCATGATATGTGAAAAAATCGTCTCCACTAAAATTAGCATCTGGAGTATAACTAAAAG
>JAGXIK010000201.1 GCA_024635715.1 Gillisia sp. | reverse complement strand
GATAAAGAAAATGCAGAGCATGTGATGTTAGTAGATCTCGCCAGAAATGACCTTAGCCGACATAGCACTAATGTAAAAGTGGATAAATATAGAGAGGTTCAATTTTTCTCTCATGTTATTCATTTAGTAAGTAAAGTAACTGGAACAAAAAACAAAGACGTAGGTACCATGCAAATTGTGGCAGATACTTTTCCTGCGGGAACGCTCAGTGGAGCGCCAAAACATAGTGCGATGACCTTAATTGAAAAATATGAAAATGTAAATAGAAGTGCTTATGGCGGTGCCATTGGTTTCATGGATTTCAACGGAAATTATAATCACGCTATTATCATTAGGTCTTTTGTAAGTAAGAATCATCAATTACATTATCAGGCAGGAGCAGGAATTGTTTCTGAATCTAATGAAGAAAATGAATTACAGGAAGTATATAACAAATTAGGGGCATTAACACAGGCAGTTAAAATTGCAGAAGAAATTTAAAATGAAAGCGAACGAAAATAATAACACAGCAAAGATCGAATTTCAAACTAGCAAGAGAACTTCTGTTCTAGTTATAGACAACTACGATTCTTTTGTTTACAATTTGGTGCATTATCTGGAAGAATTAGATTGTGATGTAACTGTAATTAGAAACAATGAAGTTGATCTGGATATGATTGCAAAATACGATAAGATCTTGCTTTCTCCCGGCCCGGGGATACCAGATGAAGCTGGTTTACTAAAAGAGATCATCATTAAATATGCTCCAACAAAAAGCATTTTGGGAGTTTGTTTAGGCCAACAAGCAATCGGAGAAGTTTTCGGCGGAAAATTGATCAATTTAGATTCGGTTTTTCATGGTGTTTCTTCAAAGATCAATGTTACGGTAGAAAACGAAAGCTTATTTTATCATTTAGATAAAGAACTTATAGTAGGGCGCTATCATTCTTGGGTAGTAGACCCTAATTTACCCGGATCATTGGAAGCTACTTCTTTCGATGAGAATGGGCAAGTAATGTCCTTACGCCATAAAGAATATGATGTAAAAGGGGTTCAGTTTCACCCAGAATCGGTTTTGACTCCTATGGGAAAACAAATTATGAAGAACTGGATCTTAGAAAGCGCAAAATAGATATGAAATGAGCCAAAAAAAAACCTTATTCCAATCTGAAATGATTATTGGCGAATTGCATCTGACCATTAAAAAACAAATAAAATTAAACAGATGAAACATATACTTAATAGATTAATAAATCACGAAACTATTTCGAAGCAAGAAGCCAGAGAAGTCTTGGTAAATATTTCGAAAGGAGAATATAACGAGAGTCAGATCGCTGCATTTTTAACGGTGTATATGATGCGAAGTATTACCATCGAAGAGTTGGAAGGATTTCGAGATGGGCTTTTGGAGCTGTGCCTTTCTGTAGACCTTAGTGCATACAACGCAATAGATCTTTGTGGAACCGGGGGAGATGGAAAAGATACTTTTAATATTTCTACGCTATCTTCATTTGTAACCGCCGGTGCCGGAATAAAGGTTTCCAAACATGGGAATTATGGAGTTTCGTCCATAAGTGGAAGTTCGAATGTAATGGAATTTCTGGGCATTAAATTCAGTAATAAAGCTGATTTCTTAGAGCGTTGTATAGATAAGGCCGGGATTTGTGTATTACATGCGCCACTTTTTCATCCAGCTATGAAAAATGTTGCTCCTATAAGAAAATCTCTTGCCGTAAAAACCTTTTTCAACATGTTGGGACCTATGGTAAATCCAGCATTTCCAAAGAATCAGTTAGTTGGGGTTTTTAGTTTAGAATTGGCCAGAATGTATGGATATCTTTACCAGAACACCGATAAGAATTTCACTATTTTACATGCTTTGGATGGTTATGATGAAATCTCTTTAACTGGAGCTACAAAAACAATTTCCAATGCTACTGAAGGAATTTTAGAACCTTCAGATTTCGGAGTAGAAGTTTTAAATGCTTCTGAGATATCTGGCGGAGATTCTATTGAGAGTTCAGCTAAAATATTTTTAAATATCTTGAACGGAAAGGGAACTACGCCCCAAAACAATGTGGTTTGTGCCAATGCAGGAATGGCAATTGCTACTTCTACAGGATGCACTCCAAAGGAAGGTTTTATGAAAGCTCAAGAATCGCTAAATTCTGGAATGGCCCTGAAATCCTTGAAGAAATTACAAGAACTAAGTGCTGTATAGAAAATTGGATTTTATGCCGGTATTTACACTATAGTTATTTCGTCACCCTGAATTAATTTCAGGGTCTCAAGTTGCTATATTGATTTAGTATTATTAGATTCTGAAACAAGTTCAGAATGACGGTATTAAACATTTACGAGACTTTAGGTTTATAATTAATATTGAAAATAATAAAATGAATATTCTAGATAAAATTATTGCCGATAAACGAAATGAGGTTGCTCTTAAAAAACAGCTGATATCTGCTGAAGATTTAGAGCGTTATCCGCTTTTCGGTCATATAACCAATTCGCTAGCAACTGCATTAAAAAACAGTTCTAGCGGAATTATTGCGGAACATAAACGCAGGTCACCTTCTAAATCTGTGATCAATCAGGATCTAAATGTGCAAGACGTGGCTTCAGGATATGAAAATGCTGGTGTTTGCGGTATGTCTGTACTTACAGATGGGAAATACTTTGGTGGCGCGTTAGACGATCTTATTTTAGCCAGAGCATCGGTAAAAATGCCTTTATTAAGAAAAGAATTTATAATTGATGAATATCAAATTCTTGAAGCCAAAGCTCACGGAGCCGATGTAATTCTACTTATTGCTGCAGTATTAACTCGAGATGAAATAAAGATATTTTCTGAATTGGCTAAAAGTCTAGGCTTAGATGTCCTTTTGGAGGTTCATAACTTAGAGGAATTAGAGAAATCTATCATGCCTAGCCTAGATATGTTAGGTGTTAACAATAGGAATTTAAAGACCTTTGAAGTGAGTACGAATATTAGTAAGCAACTTTCAGAAAAGATCCCAAGTGATTTTATAAAAGTTTCTGAAAGTGGGATTAGCAGTGTGGAAGCTATCAAAGATCTAAAAAGTTACGGATATCAAGGATTTTTAATTGGTGAGAACTTTATGAAAACTGATGATCCCGGAAAAAGTGCTTCACAATTTATTCAAGAATTAACAAGTAATTAAAATGAGCTATCTCAAATTGAAGATTTGCGGAATGAAGCATCCAGAAAATATTCTGGAAGTTGCAGCTTTAAATCCAGATTATCTTGGTTTCATCTTTTATGAAAGATCTCCTAGAAATTTTTCAGTAGAGATCCCTGATATAGATCCAAGCATCAAAAAAACAGGGGTTTTTGTAGATGAAGAGATCGATTTTGTTTTAGAGAAAGTTGAAAAACACAAATTCAGAGCTATTCAACTTCATGGAAAGGAATCAGCTGAATACTGCACAAAATTAAGGTCAGAATTAGGCAAAAAGAATTCGGTAGAAATAATAAAAGTGTTTTCTGTAAAGGAAACCTTCAATTTTGATGAACTTAAAGTTTATGAAGGCATTGTAGATTTTTTCCTATTCGACACTGAAGGAAAAAATAAAGGTGGAAACGGAATTACATTCAATTGGGAACTACTAAAAGATTACTCCTCCTCTACTCCTTTCTTTCTCAGTGGAGGAATTGGGCAAGATGAACTTCAAAAGATAGCAGAACTTTATACTTATTTCAAAAAAAGCAACAGATCGCGTTTACTTTACGGAGTAGATGTGAATAGTAAATTTGAATTGGAAGCAGGCTTAAAAGACGCGAATACATTAAAAATATTTAAAGACAATTTGGGTATTGAAACCCAAAGTTAATATATAAATTATGACCTATCAAGCAGATGAAAAAGGCTATTATGGCGAATTTGGCGGAGCTTATATCCCGGAAATGCTATACCCTAATGTAGAAGAATTAAAGCAGCAATATATACAGATAATGCAAGAGGAATCTTTTCAGAAAGAATTTAAAGATCTTCTGAAAGATTATGTAGGTAGACCTACTCCATTGTATTTTGCTTCCAGATTAAGTGAGAAATACAATACCAAGATTTATTTAAAACGTGAAGATCTTTGCCATACAGGAGCTCATAAAGTGAACAATACGATTGGGCAGATCTTAATGGCAAAAAGATTAGGAAAAAACAGGATCATTGCAGAGACCGGTGCAGGACAGCATGGAGTTGCTACTGCTACGGTTTGTGCGTTGATGGGAATTGAGTGTATTGTATATATGGGCGAAATAGACATTGACCGCCAAGCCCCAAACGTGGCAAGAATGAAACTGTTGGGCGCTACAGTAATCCCGGCAAAATCTGGAAGTAGAACCTTAAAAGATGCAACCAACGAGGCCATTCGAGATTGGATTAACCATCCGGTAAACACTCATTATATTATAGGCTCTGTAGTAGGACCTCATCCTTATCCAGATATGGTAGCGCGTTTTCAAAGTGTGATCTCCGAGGAAATTAAATCTCAACTTTTGGAAAAAGAAGGAAGAGAAGCACCAGATTATGTGGTGGCTTGTGTTGGAGGAGGAAGTAATGCTGCTGGAATTTATTATCATTATTTAGACAACCCAGATGTGGGAATCATCGCTGTAGAAGCAGCAGGTAAGGGAGTTCTTTCTGGTGAAAGTGCCGCAACTTCAGCTTTAGGAAAAGAAGGCATAATTCACGGTAGCAAAACCTTATTAATGCAAACTCAAGATGGACAGATCACCGAGCCATATTCAATTTCTGCAGGTTTAGATTATCCAGGGATCGGACCAATGCACGCCAACCTTTATAGAACTGGAAGAGCTGAATTTATATCAATTACCGATGAAGATGCAATGAAAGCCGGACAAGAATTAGCCAGATTAGAAGGAATAATTCCAGCTATTGAAACTTCTCATGCTTTAGCGATTTTTGAAGACAGAAAATTCAAGAAAGATGATATTGTAGTATTGAATCTTTCGGGACGTGGTGATAAAGATCTTAGTACCTATATCGATTATTTTAATTTATAGAATCTTACAATGAACAGAATTCAACAAAAATTACAAGAAGATAAAAAGCTTCTTTCTATATATTTTACAGCAGGCTATCCCCAAATTAATGATACTGTATCCATTATTGAAGACCTAGAAAATAATGGAGTAGATATGATAGAAATTGGATTGCCTTTTAGTGATCCATTAGCAGATGGACCAACCATTCAAGAAAGCAGCACGCAAGCTTTAAGAAATGGAATGACCACAGAAAAGCTATTTCAGCAACTAAAAGATATTAGAAAAACAGTTAATATTCCTTTGATCATCATGGGGTATTTTAATCCGATGCTTCAGTACGGAGTTGAAGAATTCTGTAAAAAATGTGAAGAGATCGGGATAGATGGTTTAATAATACCAGATCTTCCGGTAGATGTATATTCAGAAAAATATCAAGCAGTTTTTGAAAAATACAAGCTCATCAATGTATTCCTCATTACTCCTCAAACTGCGGAAGAGCGAATTAGATTTATAGACTCGGTTTCTAATGGATT
The DNA here is from genome assembly GCA_024635715.1 of Gillisia sp. Taxonomy (GTDB): domain Bacteria; phylum Bacteroidota; class Bacteroidia; order Flavobacteriales; family Flavobacteriaceae; genus Gillisia. The sequence continues at coordinate 1,534 of JAGXIK010000201.1, read as the reverse complement.
CATTTATATGGTAAGCAGTGCAAGTGTCACTGGGGCAACTTCGGGGTTTGGAAGTGATACTAAGGATTATTTCAAAAGAATTTCAGGAATGAATTTGAAAAACCCGCAAATCGTAGGTTTTGGAATTAGTGATAAGCAAAGTTTTAAGGAAGCCACCGAATATTCAAATGGTGCTATTATTGGAAGTGCCTATATAAAACACCTTACTAAAAATGGAGTTGAGAAAAATATAGATTTTGTTAAAACCATTAGATAGCTTTAACCTAACTGTAACAACGTATTAATACTTTTTAAGATGGATTAAGCTTATCTTTAAATGAATTTAAATTATATATCATGGAAAAGAAGTTTGAAAGAAAAACCGAGCAAACAAATCCGACCAATCCAACTGGTGATAGAAACCAAAAGACTAATAAGGTGGATATAGACGAAAAAACAATTAAAAAACAGCAGAATAAAAAGTAAATATGGGTAGAGGAGATAAGAAAACCAAACGAGGAAAAATAGCTTTAGGAACAAGAGGAAGATTGAGACCTAAAAGAGGAAAGTTTAAAACTAAACCTTCTACACTTGCAGATCAAGATAAAAAAGAGCTAAAATAACTTAGGTTAAATCATATCTAGAAATACCCATTATATTGAAGAATCCTGAAATCAATAGTATTGAATTCAGGATTTTTTGTTTTCATACTTTTATAAAAATCCATACTTCCTATTGCTCTGTTAGCAGAGCCCGAAGGCGCCGTTAATGATACTGTTTTAATGGGTCTGCCATCTAATACAAACTGATGGACCCTAGGAACTTCATTGGAAACGACTTTCAACTTGATATCTTCCTCTAGCCCTTTTAAATGTCTTCTAAAAAAATACTCCGGACCATTCTTAGAATTTCCTCCAGTAAAAAGTAAGGTTTCAATAAGTGGATTATTTCTAAGTATACTAATAAGATCTCTCAATTTCACCTCCTTCATTCCAAGATCTGAAGCATCGATCTTACTTCTCCTACTACTTTCCACCACATCACAAATTCCAATTCCCCTTTTTATTAAAAACTCTTTTCGCTGATCTATTGCAGCTTCGGTATTCTCATACTTTAAATTGAGATCGAATAATCTATCTAGGATTGGCCATAAAAAGCCATCTCTGCTTCCGTAACAAAAATTTACATCGTCTGGTTTTAGATCACCCATAGTAAACCTAGGAGGTGGCAGCGTGCCAACTATAAGTTTGGTTGCATTCTCTGGGATAAAGGGTTCATATGGATGGGTATGATGAAACATTTTAATTTTGTGTAAAGCATTTTAAATTGCAATGAACGTCATTCTGTCCCGATGCTTCGGGAGATCAGAATCTCATAACATTGGAAATCAATGCAATAAATTGAGACCCTGAAACAAGATCAGGGTGACGCTACTGGTACCGGAATCCTCGTCATGCTGAACTCGTTTCAGCATCTCTTTAGATATATTAATAAATATGAAAATTTCCTCTGCTAGATTTTTTTTATCTTAGGTCTCAAGGGAATGAGATTACTT
>JAGXIK010000200.1 GCA_024635715.1 Gillisia sp. | reverse complement strand
GTCTTTCGGGACTTATACTTTAAGCGATGTCACCGAGCCGCGATGGATGGTGGAACTTTATGTGAACAATGTGCTGGTTAATTTTGTAAAGGCGGATGCTTCAGGATTTTACAGCTTTGAGGTACCTTTAATGTATGGAAACACCTTGGTAAATCTTAGGTTTTACGGCCCTTATGGGGAAGAACGCACTGAAGACAGGGCAATTAATATCCCTTATAATTTTGTCCCTAAAAATGAACTGGAATACACCCTTAGTGCCGGAATGGTTGAAGACGACGAAAGAAGTAAATTTTCCAGGCTTAATTTCAATTACGGACTTAGCAACACTTTAAGCTTTGGTGGCGGGGTAGAATATTTATCGGGGGTTACTTCCGGGGAAGTGATGCCTTTTGTAAATACATCGGTGAGAATTGCTCCCGGCCTGCTATTCTCCGGGGAATACACCTATAAAGTTAAAGCTGATGGCTTGCTGAGTTACAGAACGCCTTCAAATTTGCAGATCGATCTGAATTACATTAATTATGATAAAGATCAAACCGCGATCAATTTCAATTACCTGGAAGAACGCAAATTATCTTTGTCCATGCCCATCCGCAACAAGTTCTTTTCTGCTTATACAAGGTTTAGCCTGAACCAGATAATTTTGCCGACCTCTGAGTTTACAACTGCTCAACTTCTTTTATCCGGAGTTTTTATGGGAATAAGTACAAACCTTACCACCTATGCTTTGTATAACGACCGTACAAAAAAACCTACAATTTACAGTACACTTTCACAAACCTACCGCCTGCCCTATCAATTGTTGTTTTCCCCACAAATTCAATATGATTTTAGTTCTGAAAAATTTACCAACATGAATTTAAGTTTGGAAAGGCCTGTTTTTGAAAGAGGATTTATGAATTTAGGTTATGAGCACAACTTTCAACGGAATACTTATACTTTTCAGGTAGGATTGCGCTATTTATTCGATTTTGCACAAACCTCTGCAACTTCCAGAATTGGAAACCAGAATTCATCTTTTGTTCAATCGGCCAGGGGAAGTTTTCTCTTTGACGACAGCTCGAATTATCTAACTTATAATAACCGTAGCAGCGTTGGAAAAGGCGCCATCACCGTTATTCCATTCTTAGATCTCAACTCCAATGGAAAATGGGATGAAACGGAGCCCAATGTACCCGGTTTAAAACTGAAAAACATGGGAGGAAGGGTCGTTTACAATGAAGAGAAAACAAGCATCAGGATCTATGATCTGCAACCTTATGTGCAGTTGTTAATTGAGATAGACCCCATAAGCCTTGATAATATAGCCTGGAAAGTCAGGAATCCTGTTGTTGCGGTGGAAACTGTTCCAAACCAGTTTAAAACCCTGCATATTCCAATTGAAGTGCTTGGGGAAGTCTCGGGGATGGTCTATTTTAAAGATGATTCTGGTGCCAACGGACAAGGAAGGATAATTGTAAATATCCTGGATGAAACCGGCGAAAGTGCTGCCAGAATATTAACCGAGGGTGATGGTTATTTCACCTATCTTGGACTTAAACCAGGTAAATATAATGCCGTGATTGATGCTGAACAATTGGAAAATCTGGGTTATTCAGTTTCAACTAAGGAATTTCCTTTTGAGATTTTAATAGATAAATATGGCGATATCGTAGACACTTTAGAATTCGTATTAGAAAAGAAATCCAACTAATATTTTATACTAACTATTTCTAATTCCTGAAGTTTCCCTGCCATAAAGACCTCGGTTTTTTCCTCAACTTTCTTTCCCGTTAAAGCCCTTGCCAATGGTGCTACAAATGCAATTTTATTTTCTTTGATATTTGCTTCATCCACTCCTACTATCTGAAATTCTTTTACTGATCCTTTTTGATCTCCAGTCAAAAATTTAAATGAGATCAAGGCTCCAAACCTTATTTCTTGTTGTGGTTGCTCTGTTGGATCTAATATTCTGGCAGATGAGATCCTATCGTTTAATAAATTCAATTTTCCATTTAAGATAGCCAATGTATGTCTCCGCTCTTTACCTTCATCAATTTTTAAGGTAGAAATACTATGCTCTAACTCATTTCTTTCCTTGATCAGTTTTTCATAACCAAAAGGAGTAACATAATTTATTTCTCCAGCAGGTAAAACAGATCTTGCAGGTATAAAAGGTGCTTCTTCTTGATCATCTTCTTTTACAAATCCTCTACTCATAATTCAATTTTCTTTGCATTATTGAAATTAGGAAACATTTAATATAATTACAACATAAAGATGTTGCACTGTAAAAGTAAAAATTATAATATTTCAGTTGAAAATGTAATAACATAATAAAAGGTTAAAAAATTTAATTAATTGAAGTATTACTTGAAATCTCGTAAATTTAGAAACGAAGTTTTATTAGTAAGTCTTCAATCATTTTATAGAATAAAATCTTTTCTAGGATTTTAGAAACTGAAATAATATTTACAAATGGCTCTGAATTTTTTAAAAGGATTTAATAAAACGAATTTAGTTTCTAAATCCTATGAGTACTGCATCGACTTTTTAAATAATAGCAGGTGCAAAACCCTTCCTTTTCATAGCGTACAACATACAGATGATGTTTATCAATATGTAAAAACAATAGCAAATTATGAGGAGGTTTATGGATCTGAACTTGAGCCAATCCTTATCGCTGCATTATTCCATGATACCGGTATGGCAGAAACCTACATAGATCATGAAGAACAAAGTGTTATACATGCTACAGAATTTCTCAAAGAAAATGATTATCCCTTAGGCAAGTTAGAGATTGTTCAAAATTGCATAATGGCAACTAAAATGCCTCAGAAACCTAAGACAAAGGCTGAAAAAATTCTTTGTGACGCAGATCTTTATCACTTAGGTTTAGAGAGCTATATTTTTAGGAATGAGCGCCTTAGAGCAGAATGGGAAATTTTTTTCAATAAACAATTTTCAGATGAAGAATGGTTTGCTTTAAATGTAGACTTTTTAGACACCCAGAAATATCATACTTGGTTTGGTAAGACAGTACTAAACAATAGAAAAGATCTCAATTGTAAAATGCTTAAAGAAAGACATGAAAAATATAAGAACTAACTTACTATAGCCTCTTTATATTTGAACTGTAATTTTTATTTTATCTATGCCAAGTTCCACTTAACTTAACGTTAAATATTATAGGGTATGTCTATTGAAATTATCTTGATTTTTATAATTCTTGGCCTCGTAATCATCCTTTTCGCGCTGGAGGTTTTCCCTGTAGATAAAATTGCATTTTTCATTATGGTTAGTCTTTTGCTAACTAAATTGATCACCCCAGAGGAAGCAATATCTGGTTTTGCTAATCCCGCTACAATTACCGTTTTAGCTTTAATGATCATTGCTATTGGACTAGAGGCTAATGGAGTAATTAGTTGGCTTTCCAAAGGTTTAAAAAATTTAAAGGGACTCCCTATTTATTTAATGATCCCCATTTTTATGCTTATTGCAGGAAGTATTTCTGCATTTATAAATACCACAGCTGTGGTTATTGTTTTTATTAAAGTAATCACAGAACTCTCCGCAAAATATGACATCCCAAGTGAAAAGTTACTATTACCGGTATCCTTTGCTGGAATTATTGGCGGAAGTTGCACGTTAATGGGGACTTCTACCAATCTTATTGTAAATGCAATTGCAATTGAGAAAGGTGTAGAACGATTTACATTCTTCGAGTTCACCAAGTACGGAGTGTTATTTTTAGGGATCACAATACTCATTGTTAGCCTATTATATAAATTTTTACCAAGTAAAAGAAAAACAGACATCAGTAAAGATTATAATCTGGACGAATATATTACCAAGATAATCATCAACAAAGATTCTGAAGTAATAGGTAAAAAGATATTAGACACCTTTTTCCATGATAATATGGAGGTGGAGATCTTAATATTAAATAGGGATGGGGTCATTAATGATCGCCCAGGTAAATACACCATTCTCAAGGCAAAAGACCAATTACTTTTAAGATGTAATCTTGAGAATTTGGTGAAGCTGAAAGAGCAGAAAGGCTTCTCTGTAATTAATAAGGATAGCAAAAAAATGACACTCCCTATTATAGATGCAGAAGGTATGGAAGAGAACATTCAAGTAGTGGAAATTTTGATGCTTCCTAATTCCCCATTGATAGGAAAAAGTATACGGTCTGTTGGTAATTTCGATCTACAGGGGGCGATACCTTTGGCTATTAAAAAAAGAAATAGTTTCCGTCATCCCGAAGACAGAGTTTTTCGTAATAAACGAGATGAGATAGAGCTTCGGGTGGGAGATAGATTGTTAGTGGAAGTTTCTTCAAAAGCGCTTTCTGATCTTGGGAAAATAGATAACATTACCATCCTGCAACAACATCATGAAATAGAAGTAAAGAAAAAATCCAAAAGACTAATTTCACTTGGAATATTAGTGGTTGTAGTTTCGCTTTCAGCATTTTCTATATTTCCAATTTTACAAAGTGCTTTGGTTGGTGTTTTTCTTATGATCTTCACAAAATGCTTGGATCTTGGGAAAGCTTATTCTCAAATTAATTGGCAAGTGATCTTTCTTTTGGCGGGAATGATACCACTTGGTATAGCAATGAGCAATAGCGGTGCAGATATGTGGATCGCTGATCATTTATTGGCAATTTTCACAGAACAATCCAGCACTATTATTATTGGAATTCTATTTCTTGTTACTATGATCTTGAGTGGCTTCGTTTCCAACAATGCAACAGCCATTATCATCACCCCAATCGCAATTACCATTGCAAGCACAATGAATCTAGATCCAAAACCTTTTATACTGGCAATTATGTTTGCAGCAAATTTCAGTTTTTTCACTCCAGTAGGTTATCAAACCAACACCTTAATTTATGGGATGGGAATATATAAATTCAAGCATTTTTTAATAATTGGAGGATCAGTTTCTTTGGTGCTTTGGATTGTTGCTTCTTTACTCCTTTCAGGAACTTTCACAGTTTAGCTTCCATCGCTTGATAATAATCAAGTATTTTTGAATAAAAAAAATGATTAGGGTTTTAGTAATAGGATATGTGTGGCCAGAGCCAAATTCTTCTGCAGCGGGTAAACGGATGCTTCAGCTTTTGGAATATTTCACTTCCTCTAACTACAAAGTGATTTTTGGAACCACAGCCGCTCCTTCCACAAATGCTGCAAATCTTGAAGAACTTGGGATCACTTCAGTAAAAATTGAATTGAATAAGAGTAGTTTTGATACTTATATTCAAGAACTTCAACCAGAAATCGTTCTTTTTGATAGGTTTATGATGGAGGAACAATTTGGATGGCGGGTAAGTAAAAATTCTCCGGCTTCTATAAAAATATTAGATACCGAAGATCTTCATTTTCTGCGGAATTTTAGAGAGAAAGAATTGAACACCAAAAGTTCTATTACCAATTCTGAGTTAGCGAAACGGGAAGTAGCAAGTATTTATAGATGCGATCTAAGTCTTATTATTTCTGAAGTTGAGATGAATGTATTAATGGAAACTTTTAATGTTTCAGAAAGCCTCTTGCTTTATATTCCTTTTTTATTCAACAGTCTAACAGAATCAGAAATAGAGCTTCTCCCCTCTTTTGAGGAAAGACAAGGCTTTGTTAGCATTGGGAATTTTAAACATAAACCAAATGTAGATGCTGTTAAGTATTTAAAAAATGAGATCTGGCCATTAATAAGAAAAGAACTTCCAAATGAAGAACTC
>JAGXIK010000041.1 GCA_024635715.1 Gillisia sp. | reverse complement strand
ACTGTAGGAGTTTATGGTATTGTTGCACTGATTATTCGTATGGATGAATTTGGAGCAAAACTGATCGACTTCAATGATAGTGAGGATAGTTTTTCAGATAAGGAGGGAATATTTCTGGTAAATGCCTTACCAAAAGTGATCAAAAGTTTATCTTTTATTGGAACAATTGCTTTATTACTTGTTTCCGGAGGTATCTTCTCTCATAACGTAGGTTTTCTACACGGACTTTTTGAAAGTATTCCTTCAATCATCGTGGAGTTTTTACTAGGCCTGGTAGCTGGTATTATCGTCTTGGCAATTGTAAGCCTCGGTAAAAAGATATGGAAATCAATATCCAAAAAATAAAAGCTTAAACAGGATGATCTCATGCGTCTAAAAAGAAAAGATTATTTGCTGGTTGTTTTCCAGATCATTCTTTTCCTGCTATTTTATTTTAATTACCCATTTCTAATATTTGAACTTCCTAATTGGATCAAAACAATCGCCTTGAGTGCTATTGTAATTGGAATTTTAATTTTTGCCTTGGCGATGATTCAGCTTAATAAAAGTCTATCCCCATTTCCTACACCGAAATCCGGATCCAGACTGATACAAACCGGACTTTACAAATTCGTAAGGCATCCAATTTATACAGGTATTCTTGTCGCATTTATTGGATTTTCGGTTTATACTGAATCCGCATACCGCATTTTTATCAGCATCATTTTGTATTTTTTATTTATCTATAAGTCTACGTATGAAGAAAGGCAGCTTATAAAAAAATATGAGGCATATGAAAAATACAAAAGATCAACGGGGAGGTTCTTCCCAAAATTCTAGACAAAAAAATATAGTTCTTTTCTGAACGGGATTTGAGAGTTTTTCCTCAATAAATAAGTTTCCTTCGTATTAACAATAACCAATAACCAATAACATTTTTAGTTTATATCAGTTTTAGATCTTTCATGATCCCGATAAGATGGGGATTTGTATTGGCATTAAATTCTTCCCTCAGTTCTTTTAAGCGCTTCTCAATTGCGCTTTTACTGTTGGGCTTTATATTGATATTTTTTAATTTTTGCTGAATTTCATCCTGAGTTAAGCCATTGGCGAGATATTTCACAATATTGATCTCGAAATCACTTAATACCAGTAGGTTTTTTTGCTTTAAAGCATTTTCAATGGCAGGAGAATTATAGTTATCTCCATTACCCACCTTGAGGATCGCTTCTTTGAGTTCCTTCAGCCCATTTCGGTCTTTACAAACGTACCCATCAATATTTCCAGTTTTCCAAAGGTTTTTAACCGTTTGTGGATGATCTTCAATAGAGTTTACAATCACTTTGAGAGATGCATCTTCTTGTTTAAGAGCAGCTATTAGTTCTTGTCCCGAGCTTAGTTTTTCTTCCCTATAATCTAGCTTAAAGCTGAGGTCACAAATAAGAAGGTCGAAAGGATGGCCATCCTGAAGTGCTTTTTTAGCCATTAGCCAGGCTTTATCACAGTATTGGGAATGAACTACTTCTAGAACCCCTAACTCTTTTAAAATAGCAGCGACCGCATGGTTGATGCTATCCATATCTTCTGCAACTAAAACTTTTTTAAACATGCTTGAGTTATATCGGGATTTGGATGTTTGTTTTCAATCCTTTTCCTTTTTCAGTTTCAAAGTTAATCCTTCCTTTTACTGAAATAATACGGTTTTCCACATTCTTAAGTCCGTTTCCAGATTTTATAGCTGAAAGTTCGCTTCCCTGTCCATTATCGGAATAATCAATATTTAAAAATTTCTCGGTTTTGAAAAAAATGATGGCAACGAAACTGGCGGTGCTATGTTTTTTCATATTAACCATGAATTCCTGAAGCACACGGTAGATCACGATTTTCTTTTCTTCAGAAATGTTTTTCCAGTTTATAGAATTTTCACCCTTAATTATAAGTTTTGCATTTGCAGGAGCAGCATTAGAAAGTATGCTTAATAAATGTGCTATATAGTTTTCCCCAGTATCTATATCGCTGTTTGCTCTGGAAATATCTCTAGTTCGGGAATATATACTTGCCAGATTATCCAATAAATCAGGCGGAGCAATAGGCTCCAAGCTGCCCATCATGTTGTAAATGTCATTGGCCAATTCATCATGGATCTTTTTAGAAATGCGCGTTTCTGTAATATAAACTTCCTGTAGTTTCTCTTTTTTATGTTTGTGTTTGAAATAGTAAAGAATAAAACCACCAATACTTAAAATTAAGAGACTTCCCAAAGACATAATAAGCATTTGATCTTCCAGTTGGTTAGTTTCTAGTTGTTGGTTAATTGTTTCTGCTTCGAGATTGTTTATTTCCTTTTCTTTTTGCTCCTCATCATATTTGATCTTGGCAAAGGTGTTTTTAGCCCTTAATTGTACATTTTGAAGGCTGTCATTAAGTATAATGAATTTGGCAGTAATACTCTTGGAATCTTCAACATTAGAAAAAGAGAGAATTCTTTTTAAGGCATTTAATTCAGAATTTTTACTCGAATTATTTCTTGCTGTTTCCAGCCGATTGTAAGCATATTTAAGTGCTTTGTCAAGATTTGTATTTTCGTAATAATTAGATAGATGTTCATAGCTGGCGACCATACCATCTAGGTCTTTTGTTTTAAGGCGAAGTTCGAGTGCGTGATTAAGTTCATCCAGTACTGGAGAAGTTGAGTCTTGCATCCATTTGGTGTAGGCATAATTATCGATAAAACGAGCTTTGGAATCTTCATCGGCATATTCAATTTTATCCAAAACTCCTTCAAAAGTGGAAAGTGCACTTCGATAATTTCCGTTATCCCTGTATGCCAAGGCAATATTATTTAAAAAGCTTAGACTATCTTCTGTAGATAGAGAATATTGAAGCGCATTCTTATATTCTTTTATGGCATCATCATAGAAACCTCTTTCACGGTAGGACATAGCAATGACGTTGTAGGCACTACTTATATAGGCTGAATCTTTTTCTTTTAAAAGAAATTTTAAAGCCGATGTGGCATTCTCTTGGCTACCAGTATAATCTGCCATACGGCTTTGGGCATTTGCCAATTCCAGAGATCTTTGTCCGGCTCTTAAACTATCTCCTATTTGTAAGAACAGTTCTCTGGATTTGTAAGTGTACTTATACACCTCCTCTGAATTATTGAGCGCTTTAAAAACAGCAGCCTTCCTGTAATAGCCTAAGGCAACAAAGTACGTGTTGTTCTGTGATTCGGCAGTTGTAATCAGGCTGTCAGTAAAATCTAGTGCAGATGTGTAATTTTTCTGGCGTTTGTAGGTATGAATTATTCCATCTAGGAGATAAAGACTTATGCTGTCTTTTTCAGTATCAACTTTATCAAGTCCTTCTTTAAAAGTGGAAAGCATCTTGTTAGCATCTTTTTCTTTAATCCCTTTTTGGAAATATAGTTCTCCTACACCTAGTTTAGCTTCTTCTTTTACTAGTTCATTTTCTTTTTTACAAGCTGTAAAATTGAGGAATGCGAGAATGAGCAGAAAATAAATTGGGGTTAATTTCATTTACCGAAAATAATTAAAAAAAGCGATGGCAAACAAGCCTAAAAAAAAATAACCTTTTAAACATTAAATACTTTAGAAGTCAAATAAAAAGACCTCTTGTCTAAAAGTAGATCTTTTGAAGAATTAGCATACTCGACCTTTATTCAAATGGGAAAACAGCAAGGCTTAAATCATATATTAGCCTCCTATGTCTGTGCTGAAAACCAAGATCTGATATAGTTTTCTATTTGTTTTAAAGTGTTGACCTTCTTTCACTTAAGCATTTTATATTAGATAGAAATTTTTCTGAAGAATCAAAAATTACTTAACTTTAAGTATGAATAGACAATATGATATCATCATCGCAGGTGCTGGCGGGATTGCTCAGGCAGCCGGACTTATGCTTGCGGAATTAAGTCCGGTATGTCCTAGGCTTTTCATAGCCAACCGGAACCTGGACAAAGCTCAAAAAATGGCATCCTGGATCAAACAGGGTGCTTCCAGGAGAATTGAGATCGAGTGTTTTGAATTGCCCCTAGATAATATCACAGATAGGCAAAAAGAAATTCTTAATAAAGCGGATATTCTTCTTGATTGTCTTCCGGGTAGTCTGGCGCCCAAGATGGCGTTATTGGCAAAAGACTACCTTATGCATTATGCGAATCTCACCGAATATGTTTCAGAAACCGAAAGCATAAAAGCTTTGGCTCAGGATGCAGATACCGGATTCTTATTACAAACCGGACTAGCGCCCGGTTATATCGATGTTTTAGGGCATCATCTCTTTCAAGAATTTTGTGAAAAATATAAGGTGAAACAAGTGGATTCTGTCGCTCTTAAAGTCGGCGCACTTACTAAGCACGCGGTAGCCCCTCATTATTATGGATTCACCTGGAGTCCGGTGGGAGTGGCCACAGAATATTTAAAAGATGCAGTAGTAATTCGCGACAACAAAGAAAGCACTTTAGCCTCCCTTTCTGAAAGAGCACGTATTATCATTGACGGAAAAACTTATGAAGAAGATCTAACCTCTGGTGGTGCAGCAGATTTACCTAAATTTCTGGAAAACCGGGTGAGATCCCTGGATTACAAGACCCTTAGATTTCCAGGACACTATGCCTGGGTGGGGGAGCAATTGAATTCCATGGGGAAAAGCACAAATGCATTGAAAGAATTACAGGAAAGAATGGAAGCGGTGATCCCTCATATCGAGGAAGACCAGATCATCCTGTTTGCTTCAGTAGAGGGGAAAGACGATAAGGACATCAGGCGAAAAATTGAAGTGTCCAACAGGATCCGGCCTCAAAAAATAGGAAATCATTGGCTTCGTGCCATTCAAACTACCACTGCGGCACCTTTACTACAATCTGCACTCCTTTTGCTGGAAGGCTCAGAAAAAGGAGTGATCCTCCAAAGCCAGATCCATACCCGTGATTTTTTAAATGGTCATTTTATTAAGCCTGTATACGGACAGATCAAGTTATGAATATAGATGGAATACTACTATAGGCCTAGGAGAAATAGAATGGAAATTGAAAATACGTTAAACAGGATATTAATACAGAAATTTTATATTGAAACTAAAACCAAATTATGGAGGCATGCCGCGAAAACTAGTTTTAAACTATAATTATCTTCTCGAAATTCACAGAGAACTATTTAATCGAATTTGAACTGTTTCGATTCCCAAAGTGTATTCAGGTTTTTAGACAAAAAGAAATGAAACAAAAAAACCCGCCATTCCGGCGGGTTTTTTTGTTTACACTAACTTTTGAATTAATCTAAAACTTTTTCCGTTTTAAGATCAATAGGTTGTTTAACTTCATTTCCTTGCTTATCCAGCAATTTTACTTCATCAAAGCCCATTTCCTTAAACTGTTCCAGCTGTGTTGCAGCATCCCCAACTACCAGATAAGCCATTTTTGACTCATCCAGATATTTTTGCGCCAGCTTCTTGTGCTGCTCCAATGTCATAGAACCAATAATCTTCTCTTCTTTCTCAATATATTTAGGATCAAGATCGTAAGCACTCATTTCCTGCAGCATTCCAAGTAATGATCCCTGAGTTTCAAAACGAAGGGCATTAGATTTAATCAATGCATTCTTCGTGAATTCCAGATCTTCGGGAGTTATACCCTCTTTATATTTGGCGATTTCATCTTTAAAAATCCCTACAGATTCTCCGGTGGTATTTGTACGCACACTGGAGGAAGCAGTAAAGGTTCCCGGAATTTTTGATCCGCTGAAGCCTGAACGGGCACCATAGGTATATCCTTTTTCCTCACGTAGTATAAGGTTGACGTTTCCAGAAAAGGATCCTCCAAGTTTGTAGTTCATCACTTCGGCCGGGAAGAAATCTTGACTGGTTCTTGGTAAAGCGATGTATCCAATGTTGATAACAGATTGCTTGGCATTAGGAACATCTACAAAATATAAGGATGCCTTGTCACGATCATTGCTAACATCAAATTCGGGAATATTTACTTCTTTTGGTTCCCATTTTTCTGCCAGACTTTTCGCAGCTTCTAAAGCTTCAGCTTTAGAAATATCACCTACTATATGCATACGGCTCACAGTAGGAGAAAAATATTTATTATAATATTCTTTTAGATCTTGGATTTTAATAGATTCAACAGATTCTACTGTTCCTGAAGTTGGATAAGCAAAAGGATGATCCTCACCATACAGAACCTTGTTGTAAACCTGGTTTGCAATTACGTTAGGATTAGCCTCATTTCTTTTTATCCCATTGATCGTACTAGTTTTAATGCGGGCGAATTCCTTCTCATCCCAACGAGGTTCAAGTAAAATCTCTGAAACCAGAGCCATTGTTTTATCAAAGTTACGCGTAAGGGTATTCCCACGAATAACGATAGATTCGTTGGTAGTATACATGTTAATGCTAGCACCAAGCATATCTATTTCTTCTTCCAGTTCTGCAGGAGTTTTATTGGCAGTACCTTCCATCAGGATATCAGTCATTAAATTTGCCACTCCATTTTTACTTAAGTCGTCCAGTAAATGTCCTCCTTCAATAACAATACTGAAATTCACCAAAGGCAATTCAGTTTGTTCCAATCCGTAAACCTCAAGTTGATTACCAAGTGTTTCTTTCCAAGAAGTAGGTATATTTAATTTTGGAGTATCACCCATGTCAGGTTGCACTGAACGATCAAATTTAGAAGGGGTCTTTTGTATTTCCTGTTGTACTTCAGCCACTTCTGATTCTACATTCTCTGTAATTTCTTCTTCAACCACTTCGGCTTTTTCAGAATTTTCAGCAATTAGGTTCAAATTTCCCTTAGGTACAAAGCTTGTAAGAATGAAAGGCTTGTTTTTAATATATTTCTGGTAAACACGCATTACATCTTCTTTAGTTACAGCACGAATGTTTTGGATGTCTTTTTCTATATAACCAGGATCTCCGGTAAAAACATCGTAACGTGCTAATTGGAAAGATTTACCAAGAACACTGCTTATGCCGTTATAAAAGTCGGTTTCCTGGCCTGCCTTAATTCTCTCGATATCTCTTTCAGTCACACCCTCTTTTTCAAATAAAGCGAAGGCTTCTTCAATACCTGCTTCTACGCTATCAAGATCTACACCTGCATTTGCGGTTACAGAGATCTGAAATTTACCAGCGATCTGGCTGGCACTGTTGTAAGCGTATGGTCGGGAAGTAAGCTCCTTTTCTTCTACAAGAACCTTGTATAAGGGTGCTTCTTTTCCATCATATAGTATTTCCCCAAGGAAATCCAAGGCGTAGGCATCTTTGCTGTACTGCTCAACTACGGGCCAAACCATATTAAGTTGAGGTGCCGTTGCGAAATTATCCTCGTGATATAGTCTTTTGCTTTCTGCAAGTGAAACAGTTTGTATTTCCAGAGGGGCAACTTCCTGTCGTTTTTTAATTTCTCCAAAATACTTCTCTATCATCTTCTTGGTTTCTGCTTTGTCAAAATCTCCTGCAATAACCAATGTTGCATTGTTAGGTCCGTAAAATTTGTCGTAGAATTCTTTTACATCAGCTACTGTGGCATTTTGAAGATCTTCAAGTTCCCCAATTACCTGCCAGCTATAAGGATGTCCATCTGGATATAGATTTTTGTCAATTACCCAGCCGGTGTGTCCGTAAGGGTTGTTGTCCACGCGCTGACGCTTTACGTTTTGTACAACTTCCTGCTGGTTTGCAAAGGCAGTTTCAGTAACTGTATTGATAAGGTATCCCATTCTGTCAGATTCCAGCCACATTACCATTTCGAGTGCGTTCTTTGGTACTACTTCGTAATATACCGTTCCGTCTTGCCATGTTCCCCCGTTTAAAGTACCTCCGGCGTCTTGGATCTTCTTAAAGAATTGATCTTGCGGAACATTTTCAGATTCCTGAAAGAGCATGTGCTCAAAAAGGTGGGCAAATCCTGTGCGGCCCTTTTTCTCGCGGTTAGAACCTACACCATACTGTATGGCTAAAGAAACTATTGGATCCGATTTGTCCTGATGAAGGATTATATTAAGACCGTTATCCAACTCATATTTTTCGAATTCGATTGATAACTCAGGATCTTGATTAGCTTTTTCTTGTGCTAAAGCCTTCTCGCTGGAAACAAATGCTACCACTCCAAAAGAAAGCATAAGACCCATCAGTTTAAACTTAAATTTTGTCATATTAATTTTTTTTGATTAATGATCTAAATATATTGAATTGATTTTTAATAAATTGAATATTATTGGCAGAAAGTAGATAGATATTGGTTTTTTCTCAATTATTGAGTGAAAAATCAATTAAAATCAAGTATATAACTGTTTAATGAAAACCATTTAAAACTTCATTAAGAATTTATACTACTATTATTTAAGCGTGTTACTTTCTGCTTTTATAAGAATATTTCCTGTTTTTTAATCTTTCATTTTTTATTGCAACTAAGATTTTGGGTTAACGCAAGTAGCGTAGAATAGGTTTGAGTTCCGATAGTGATCGAAATGGTTGACTTAGTAATCTTTTTGGATAGTCTTTAAAATGTCACTATTTAAAGAAATCTCTACTATTTACTGTTTACCGATTTCGGGCAAGTTTTTTTTTCTGTTTAGTTTCCAAAAGTCAAACAGTATTAAAAATTATTAGGACACCGATAAGTAATGCAAAAGGTGAAATCAATTGAAAATATATTGGTTTAAGTATATCCGCACTTTTTATTGAAAAACTGTGATGAGTTTTTCTCGGAACAAAGTAAAGCACGAAAGATGTAAAGAGCATAAATAATCCAAATGTCATGAAAGCTAAAGGAACCTTGGAAAAGTCAGCATACATTATCATTGCTGACGCTGGAATTATTCGGATGGTAATTTCGGCATAATTTATAAAATTTGTACTTCCAGCTTTTCTCAAAATTGCTCGTACTTTATTTGGTGCAAAAAGCATAAGAAATGCGACAAAAATTATAAACGATCCGAATAATAACACAATTCATTTTGCAATTATCATTATCATAATTCTGTCAGATTAAATACACGAATTATTTCTTTCAATTTTTTTAATGGTTGCACAACTCGTGCTCTAAAAACTAATATAGCATTTTAAAAAACATTGTTTCTTGGATAACCTGAGGTGGAAGATATTATTAGAAACAGAAATTATATCATATTAGAATATAAATCATAGGGAAAAACACTTTCGTCAATCTATAGAAGTATTCTAAAATTCTTTTTTCATTATGAGGTTTTCCAGTTTCAACATTAATTTCATTTAACTTTTAAAAAATTACAGATTATTATATTCCAATTTTTATTGGAATGACACCAAATGTTTTGATCTAGCTCTAGAATTGTAATAGGAGGAGGTTAATTTCAAGGATTTATATAACAAACTCTTCATAAATTTACTTCCTAATAGCTCAACTCCAACGTGAATTTTTACGGATCGCACTTATTTTTATTAATTTAGAATAAACCTTTTGTCATGAGTGAGAAAAATTCTGTTGAAGCGATTATAGAGAAGCATGAAGCTTCCGGGAAATATTTTAATGTTAAGGGCATAAAATGCTTTGCCCTTGACCAGGGAAGTGGTGAAGCGGTTCTTTGTCTGCACGGTGTTCCCACTTCTTCTTTTTTATACCGAAAAATTGTACCGGCACTCGCTGAAAAAGGTTTTAGAGGCGTGGCTATTGATTTTCCCGGATTAGGGTTTTCTGAAAGACCAGAAAATTTTGATTATTCCTTTTCATCTTTTGCTAAGTTTGGTGCCGAAGCGGCTAAAAATCTAGGTTTGAAAAAGTACCACTTGCTAATTCATGATGTTGGTGGTCCTGTTGGTTTTGCGCTAGCTGCAGAAAATCTGGATAAAGTTTTGTCCATTACAATTCTTAATACTTGGATAGATGTGGTAAATTTTAAAAAGCCTTGGCCGATGCGGCCTTTTGAGAATTCTGTTTTGGGCGAGATAGAATTGGCTACTCTAATATATCCTGCCTGGCAGATAATGTTCAATAAAATGGGGGTAAACGATAGTTCGGGAATTCCAAAAAATGAAATTAATGCTCATCTAGATATTTTAAAACGAGACGATGGTGGGGATGCTTTTTTGAAACTTATGAGAAATTTTGACGATTCAAAAGAATTTAGAAGTTTATGTTATAAAGCAGTGCAAAAGGTTCCTTATCCAGTTCAGGTAGTTTGGGGAGCAGATGATCCATTCTTAACCCTGGATCATCACGGACAGGAAATCAAAAAAGTGGCAGGACTATCTAAAATTCACGAATTAAGTTCACGTCACTTTCTGCAGGAAGAAAAACCTATGGAAATAGTAGAAAAGCTTGAAGAGATCATTCAGCTTTCTAAACAAATGCTTCCCAGATAAAGTCGCAAATATTAATGCGGTTTGAACATGATCTTTGTAAAATAGTTTCAATTTATTGGGAGGTACAGGTAGGTTTTCTGACTAAAACTAGATAGTCTATTATCATATTAGATAAGAAATATATGCACCTTGTTAGGTGCATATATTTTAAGCATTTTTTATAAAATTAGAGATACCTTCTTATACTTCCAATAATAGATAGATTTAAATTTGTTCAACAAATTTCAAAAAAACTTTTTTATGACGTTCAAGATCTAAATTGGGAGATACTGATACACGGGCTATATAATCTTTGTCACCTTCTTTAGTTGTCCCTTGAGTAGATGTTGCAGGTATCGTCCAATAACATCCTTTTAACTGCCCATAGCTCACACAGTACTTACTTTCATTCGGGATTTCTGTAATCATTAAATTGATTAATTGGAGATTCAACTCCCTTTTATAAGCTTCTCTTTCTTCGTCATTATTCCCTTTGGTGGGAAGATCTAATGAAAATACAGATGGAGTAAAACCTTCTAGTGCCAATTCTTCTGAAACAAAATTAATTTTCGCTTCTGGTAAAGTCTCCTTAATAAAGTTCACAAATTCACGTGTATTCTTATAAGCATCATTAATCCTTTGATTCATTGAAGGTAGTTGTTTTGCTAATATTTCAACTTGAAGATCTGTAGCCTCGTTATCGCAAAGTCTTAAATGCTTGTCTATTTTTTCCATCAAAGCTTCCCCTTTTTTATTTGCCACACAGTAGCCAGCAGTACATTTTCCTCCACTTGGAAATTTCGATCCACTTACGTATGAAATCGTTCTGATCTCAGAGAGGATTCCATCTTTACTTAAAAATTTTATGTTAGGACAAAATGTTTGATCTAAAATAAAAACAGGATCGATAGCAGCTTCACCAGATGAAGTTCTACGCGTTTTACTTAAAACATCTCTTAATTTTTCTAGATCCGGAACTTCAACTCTGGGATTTGTTGGAATTTCAGCAATTATATACGGGACAGCATCTTCGTTAGCAATTTTATTTAAAACCCTATCGATACTTTGCACCATATCATTATCACCATCTACTGGTAAGTCTACAACTTCAACATTATCAATACAAGCAGCAACTCGCCTTGCCTGGTCATTTGTGCCACCATAACAATTTGGAGGAACAATAAATTTGATAGCCTTTCCTTTATGATTTTCTAAAGCATCGTGAATAAGCCCCATCATAATCGCGTATTGAACAGATAGACCACAAGAACCAAGAAGCGCTTTTGAATTTGTAGCGGTAATCTCCTTAATTGAATCTACCACATTTGCTTTGTTTGTCTCTACATTACTTTTATCATAAGCAGAAGAAGACTTCCCTATTAGTAGCTGTAAGGCAGAAAAACAATCGGCTGGTGTCATTGCAATGGTCTCTCTTCTGCGGACATGCTGAATGTCTGAAATGTAATTTTCATTTTGTTCAGCATTTACTACTAAAACACTTCCAAGTTGGGAATGTAGACTGATAAAAAAGTCAATATTTGCCGGGAGGTCAATAGAACCGATTTCATCTTGTTGTGAAATGAAGACGGTAGTGCCGTCAAACTCAGAAACTTCTTCTGCTTTCTCAACTTTCTTAAGCTCAAATTTATACCCATAAACTCGGCGCACTACTTCAGCATCAAAAAAGTCAGGTAATTCGCCTGTATATATAATTAGGGTGTTTTTATTATCTAATAAATTTTTTCTTAAAATAGCCAAAATAGGAATCGACTTAGATGAAAAACTTATTACATTATTTGGTTTTATATTATTTAAGTTAGCAATTCCCCATTCTAGTATACAAGATAATGGATGACCTAATCTAATATAGTCGTAAGCAGTAGGTAATATATTTAGTGCAGAGGTAGTAGAATTATTGCTTTTATATAAGGTTTCGAACTGATCTAGAAATTGAGTTTTCGCCAATTTTTCATCATAAATATCCAGTCGATGAGTTGTTAGATTCAACCAGTTAGTTGGCATATTTTCTAATACATCTTTGATATAATTTAGCATTTTATTGTCTTCCATAATTTCAACTTTTGATAGGCCGATAATATACACTAATTAGATTTTTTTAAAAAGTGTTGCAAGACGTTTTTTTACTTGTAAGTAATGATGTTATATATGAAACTTAGCATGTAAAAAGAGGATAAGTTTTAGCAGAGATTCATAATATTCAAAAAGCTCCTGGAAATCAGAAATGAACTATTTAGTGTATTCGTTTAAAGCTCATTCTATTTTGGATTTGAAATATTTAAAGTACCTGTTTTTCAAAGATGTCTTCTAATGTTTTTTGTGGATCATCGCTTAAACCAGGATGAGTTTTAGAACTTTGAATAATGGTGCTTCTACAGGCGGTTAACCATCTGAAACGATCTGATAATTCCATAGCACCTATTTTTCCTCCAGCAGGTGCGCCATCGCAAACTAATTCCCAGGCTTTTAAATAATCTTCAAAGAAATCTAATTCGACATCTGGTGAGAAGGCTCTTAATTTGTCTGGATCGATATGATATTTGATACCGATAAACTTTTTCCGTTTGCAAAATAAAATAACCCCGACGTTAAAGAATTCTTCTCGTTCTACTCTGGGAACAATTCTTATTATCGCATATTCAAATGTGTATTTATCTTGCATCTATAGCTTCTTTAATTAGTACATCAATCCTAGAAAGACGTGTGTTTAGAAATTGAATATATGCTTCCTTCATCTCGCTGCTAGTCATAGTGTCAGATTCGCTTAGCAGCCAGTCTTCTGGTATGTTGGAGATAATTTCTATAATTCTATCTTGATTGATGAACTGCAGGATCTCTTTTGAAGCTTCTTCTAACTGAGTTGCTTTTTGTAAAAGTACATGGTCTTTTATAAGAGGAAAAGTTCTGGTAAGATGATTTTCCCAAGTTTTCCAATCATGATGGAAATATAAACTTGCACCATTGTCAATAACCCAAAGCTCCTTATTCCAGTGTAGTAAATTGGTGTTTTTAGCAGTTCTGTCTATGTTGCTAATGATACTATCTAATAAGACCACTTTTGAAGCGGTTAAAGCATCTACTTCACTCACTAAAGGATCAAATGTAATGGAACCTGATAAGAAATGTAAACCAAGATTTAATCCAACACTAAATTTAAGTAAGTCTTGAATCTCCTCATCTGGTTCTGTCTTACTGAATGAATCATCCAGATTCATAAACACCAATTCAGGAACTTTTAAACCTATAGAGCGTGCCAGTTCTCCACCTATAAACTCGGCTATAAGGGCTTTTTTACCCTGTCCAGCACCTCTAAATTTAATTACATATAGGAAACCATCATCTGCCTTAACAATGGCTGGTAGTGAGCCGCCTTCTCGTAAAGGTTGTACATATTGCACGACATTTACCGTGCGAATATCAATTTTATTCATAGATCTAAATTACTAAATATATAGATGCTGCGCCTAGGTTTTTACTATGGATCTAGCCTGAATCTATCTGAACTTTTATTAGTCGATTGGTGAAGAATCAATAGCTTGAATCTGTAACCTTAGAATAATAGTGTCTATCTAATTAAGGAATAATAGGTTTGTTTTTATCTCAGTTCCTTGTTTCTCGCTTGCTTTTTTGCTTGAGCCTTAGAAAAGACATAAGCGTTTACTCCCAAGTTTTGGGATTTGTTTTTGTGCTGGCAGATGATAAATATGAAACATTAACGAAGACCAAAACAATTTATTAACCTGTGACTAATTGCAAGTGAAGGCTTTAGGCGGTTGCTTTTCCGTAATATTTTTTCCGTAACCAAAATGAAACCCGAACCAATAAAATTAATGCAGGTACTTCAACCAATGGACCAATTACTCCTGCAAATGCTTGTCCTGAGTTCAGTCCGAAAACAGCTATAGCAACTGCAATAGCCAATTCAAAATTATTTCCTGCTGCTGTAAATGCAACTGCTGCTGTTTTGTCGTATTCTGCTCCCATTGCTTTGGTTATGAAAAACCCAATCATAAACATTAAGCTAAAATAGATAAGTAGTGGGACAGCAATAATTAGAACATCCATCGGGATTTCTATAATCAATTCACCTTTTAAAGAAAACATTACAATTATTGTAAATAATAGGGCAATTAGGGTCATTGGTGAAATTGTGGGAATGAATTTTTTAGTGTACCATTCTTCGCCTTTGATTTTCACTAAAATCAGTCGACTTAAAATCCCCATTAAAAACGGAATTCCCAAATAGATTGCAACGCTTTCTGCAATCGTGCCAATTGAAATATCTACAATAGAACCTTCAAATCCAAAATAGGGTGGAAGAACGCTTATAAAAATCCATGCATAAAAGCCGTAGGCGAAAACTTGAAAAACACTGTTCAAAGCAACTAAACCTGCACCATATTCGCTGCTGCCTTCAGCTAAATCGTTCCAAACCAATACCATTGCGATGCAGCGAGCCAAACCAATTAGAATAAGGCCAACCATATATTCTGGATAATCTCTTAAAAAAGTGATAGCCAAAACAAACATTAGAACAGGACCAATTATCCAATTTAAAATAAGTGAAATAGAAAGGATTTTAGTGTTTCTGAAAACTACGGGCAAAAGCGAATAATTGACTTTCGCCAAAGGTGGATACATCATCAATATTAATCCGATTGCAATAGGAATATTTGTTGTTCCGCTATTAAATGAATTTATAAAGTCGGGGAAAGTTGGAATAAAATATCCAATTCCAACACCCATTGCCATTGCAACAAAAATCCATAAAGTCAGGTTTCTATCGAGAAAACTTAATTTTTTTGTTTCCATTTTTAAGATTGGATTTTAGAGAAAGACTAAAACAATTCAGTAGCTATTTGAACACTTCTTTCGCTGTATTTAAGCTTGTTGTGATGTGTTGTCAAAGACTTGCCGGACGACCAAATACCTTAGGTAATAAGTAAATCTCATTTTGGATGTCGGTAAATATTTCACTTTTGATTAATCTCATTTTCTTAATTACTTAATTGTAATATTACGATTAATAATTAAACTCACGTAAACTTTTATAGTGTTTGTAAAAAAACAGCGCTTTACTTTTTTGAGTTTAGTCTTTTGTAATGGTTGAAAATAGATTTTATGATTCCTGAACCACTAGGAATATCATCAATTTTTATAGTATTCAAAACGGTGATTTTCATATCGTGATCATTGAAGCTTGTGTAATGAAAGTTATTAATATTAGTAATTTTAGATGATTCAACATTGCTAAACTCTTGTGTCTATTTGAATATTACCGAAGCACCTGAAAATCTACAAATCTGACACCCCTAGTTTTGGGCAGTGATGCTGATTTGCATTATTAACTATTTATAAAAATTAGGATGAGTATCATCTTACTTGTAATCCCTTTTTTTCTGTTGCTTGTTTTTAGGATCTACAGCTTCCATAAGCGCTTCATAATTGCCAAAGAAGTTTTATTCCCCAATGCACTTTTTGGGACCTAAAAGGCTAATTCAAGATGAGGGAATTTTACGGACTTTAAAAATAGGCTTCAATATACCTAAACGTCCGGAAGCTAAAAAGATGATTACGAAAATGCGGAGTGTTTTTAAAGATATGATCCGCAAATTTCCGCCTTTGGAATTATTGCTAAAAATAAAGTTCATCTAACTAAAACCGGAAAAAAACGTGCTAAAGTTTAAGTTTTAAATGATATCGCAAAGAAACTGGAAAACAAAATTTTGTATCTTACCCTTAGTCTTGTGTAAGACCAATAAGGAGAAATTGGTGAAAAGCCTAATAATCATTTAAAAATGGACCGATATGGAAAAACAACCCGTTAAAATAAAATCAATATCGCATAACACCCATGATGTGCTTCATATTGTAACCGAAAAGCCAGACGGAATCGACTTCACCCCAGGCCAGGCCACCGAAATTTTTATCGATAAAGAAAGTTGGAAAAGCGAAGGCAGACCATTCACCTTTATCTGTTTGCCAAAGGATGATTATTTGGAATTTATGATAAAAACCTATCCTTCCCATGAGGGTGTTACCAATAAATTGCTCGATTTAAAGACTGGGGATGGGCTTATTTTAAACGATGTATTTGGCGCAATTGCCTATCAGGGAGAAGGCACCTTTATTGCAGGTGGAGCGGGTGTCACGCCTTTTATATCCATCATTAGGCATTTGCGGGATACCGGGAAATTGGGTAATAACAAACTTATTTTTGCAAATAAAACCAAGAAAGATATCATCCTTGAAAAAGAATTCCAGGAGATGTTAGGCGAAAATTTCATTAATATTCTTTCAGAAGAAGAGACAGAAGAATATGCCCACGGTCATATTTCTGAAGATTTTATAAAAAAGCACGCGACCTCTTTAAACTCTAATTTTTATTTATGTGGCCCTCCTCCTATGGTGGAGGAAATGGAAAAACAACTGGATATTTTAAAAGTGGATAAAAAGAAAATTGTAACAGAGGAGTATTAAATAGTTAAACTGCTGAATTTGAAATTTAAGGCCTTTATATAGATGAAAAGGTATCAGATTTTTTAATTTCGCTTCAATAGACAGCATTTACAATCATTTTTAAAAGAAGATTTTAATCTTAATAATTCCCCGACTTCCGCCTAAACCATTCGGCACATTCGGGCGGGTATTTTCCTATAGAATAGTTGGATTCAATAAATTTTTCATATAATGCATCTTTACATTTGAGAATTCATTCTGAACCCAGTATATACTATGGATAAAGACTTTTGGATAAAACTAAAATCCCAACTTTTAGATTTCTTACTAGAAATAGGACCTACACTTATTTTTGCCATAGTGATCCTCATCCTGGGAATCTTTTTAATTAAGGTTTTAATGCGGATGCTAAAAAGCACATTAAAAAAATCTAATACAGAACTTTCTTTGAAAACCTTTGTGGAGAGTTTTAGT
>JAGXIK010000199.1 GCA_024635715.1 Gillisia sp. | reverse complement strand
TTCTGTACCCATTCCCATTCTATATGCTCCAGCAATTTTTTTGGTATCATTATCCCAAAGAAATAAGTGGTAGTAGTAATCATCAAAAGGATCCAGATCTATAGAATTATTACTTCCCTCTCCAACTTCTCTAAAAGTAATCTCTCGTAACCTTCCAATTTCATTAAGAACATTTGGGATTACTTCTTTTTTGGCTAAGAAGACCTCATAATTTTTACTCTGCAAAAGTCGTTTATCTAATCTTCTACAAGTCTCTATTTCCTCTTCCATTAAAGCTTTATTTGCTTGTAAAACAATCTTTTTTGGGCTTTTTGGCAGCTTTAGGCTTTTGGGGATATTATCAAAAAGGCTCCTCTTTTCAAAAGAATTGGCCAACATATAAGTTTTTCTACGCAAAAATGCTGTAAAAGCTTCTAGATTTGGATTTGCCGCTTGGTCTTCAACAGAGATTGGATTTCCAATACGCACCACGATCTTCCTTTTCTTTTGGGAAAGCATTTCACTAGGTAATTTAGCGGTCCTTAAAATATCGCTCATACTGGCTAAGCGGTAAAAAAAGGTGCTATTCTTTGCATGAAAATAAATAGGAACTACGGGAACCTTAGCTTTTTGAATAAGCTTCATAGCAGAAGGCTCCCAAGGTTTATCTACAATATGTTTTTCATCTTTATAAGTAGAAACTTCTCCTGCCGGAAAGATCCCTAAAGCACCGCCATCTTTTAAATGTGCAATAGATTGCTTGATCCCACCTAAACTGGATTTAGCATCCTTATGATCTTCAAAAGGATTTACCGGCATTATATAAGGTTTTAAAGGGTCTAAACGATGAAGAAGGAAGTTGGCGATCACTTTAAAATCACTGCGTTTTTCTAATAAGACCTTCAAAAGGATCATTCCGTCTATTCCTCCTAGAGGGTGATTTGCGATGGTGATAAAAGCGCCTGTTTTTGGGATTCGTTTTAAGTCTTTTTCCGGAATCTCAAAATCGATCTCAAATCCTTCCAGGAAAGAATTTATAAAGTCTATCCCATTTAAATCTTTTCTGGAATCGTATTCTTTGTTTAAGGTAGATAGCTTTGTGCTGCGTAAAACGATCCAGCCAATTGCGGTTCCTATTGGCCCTAATTTTTGAAGGTTCATAACTTTGGCTACTTCCTGCGCGGTAACAATTCCCATTAAACGTGGTTTAGGTTATTAACAAAGATAGCGAATTGGACTTTCGCCTCAGTTTAAGCCTTTGTTACTATTTGAACGGTGTTTTGCATGACTTGTTTTAAGAGCACCTCTTTATCTTTTTCTAGAGATTTTATAGCTCCTTCATCAAAATGTCTTATGGTATAAAGGGAAACGCCTGTTGTATAACTCACCTTATATCTCGCTTTTAAATGCTGAATAAGTTTCTCGAGATTATTGAATTTGTTATCTACACATACCGCAAAGCTTATAGCAGAATTCTGAATGAGGTCTACTTTTATCTGATACAAATGAAACAGCCTGAAAACTTCGCTTATATTTTCTTCTACCATAAAAGAGAAATCTAAAGAAGATAGAGAAATAAGCACTTGGTCTTTTTTAACTATAAAACAAGGAATGGCTGGAATTAGAGCTTGCCCCTTGCTTACAGCTGTACCACTTCCTGAAGGGTCTATAAAAGATTTAACGAATAAGGGAATTTCCTTACGCTGTAATGGCTGAAGCGTTTTAGGGTGTATTACAGAGGCCCCATAAAATGCCAGTTCTATCGCTTCTTCATAAGAGATTTGATGTAAAAGCTGTGGATTTTCAAAAACACGTGGATCGGCATTAAGTACACCAGCAACATCTTTCCAGATCACCACTTTTTCAGCATTTAAACAATAAGCAAAAATGGCAGCTGTATAATCACTTCCTTCTCTTCCTAGAGTTGTGGTAAAATTATTGGTGTCTCCGGCAATGAATCCTTGCGTGAGATAGAGATGTTCCTTTTTAATATTTTTCGCAATTCTATTTTGCGTTTCTTCCCAATTTACGGAAGCATCTCGATAAATATTATCGGTTTTTATAAGGGTGCGGGCATCAATCCAAGTATGGTTGATTCCTTCTTGAGTGAAATATTCGCTAACAATCGTAGAAGAGATCAATTCTCCAAAACATACCAGTTGGTCATAAACAAAATCATACTTAGTAGATTTGTTATGAGTCATGAAATTCTGGATCTCCTTAAAAAGCGCTTCTAACTTTTTATAAATAGGAGCTTGATTAGAAGGGAATAATCCATTAATAATTTCAAGATGATAAGATCTAATTTCTGAAAGGCTTTCGGGAATTACTTTTGAATTACTTAAGTAGTCTTTGATGACCACTTCAAAAGCATTGGTTATTTTTCCCATTGCCGAGATTACAATCACTTTATCTTTAGCACCTGTTAGTTTGAGCACCTTTAAAACGTTCTGGACAGAAGCCACATCTTTAATTGAAGCACCACCAAACTTGAATATATCCATTCTTATTTTTCAATATTTTTTTGAATACCAGTCTCGTCCATGTGCACAGTGTACCAGTTTTTCTTGATATCGGCTCCGGAGTTTTCGTAAAACTCGATTGCGTTTTTATTTCCTTCAGAAACCACCCATTCTACGCGTTTTACTCCATTGTCATGGCCATATTGCACAACTCTTTTGTACAAAGCTCCACCAAGTCCTGTGCCTCGCATTTCTTTTCTTACAATAAGATCTTCTAAATGTACGGTGCGGCCTTTCCATGTGGAAAATCTGAAATATACCAATGCCATTCCCTGTAATTTCCCACCAACATCGGCCACAAAACATTTAAAATTTCCGTTCTCGAAACCTTCTTGTTCCAGATCTGCAACTTCTATTTCTACTTGATTAGATGCGTTTTCATGAGCTGCAAGTTCTTTTATGAGTTCAAGGACTTGTGGCATATCATTTTTTTGTGCTTCTCTAATTTTATATTCCATAATTGGTGCTTTTCCACAAATTTAGCAAACCATTCTTATATATGGTAAAAATGTTAAAGCAGAATATTCCAATAATTACCTTGCTAGATAAGATTTCATGGCATTTTCATCCATTTGTACTGTGTCCCAATCCCTTAAAACATTTGCGCCGCTGCGCTCATAAAATTCTACCGCAGGAGTGTTCCAATCTAGAACTACCCATTCTGCTCGTTTTACGCCTTGCTCTAAAGAATAAGCGATCACCTTTTTGTATAAGGCGCTTCCCATACCCGTACCACGCGTTTCTTTTCGAACTACAAGATCTTCTAAATGAACGGTTTTCCCTTTCCAGGTTGAGAATCTAAAATAGACCAGAGCCATTCCTTCAATTTTGTTATTTGCTTCAGCAACAAAACAAGTGTAAAATGCATCAGCACCAAAACCTGCTTTTTCAAGGTCTTTTACATTTATTTCTACTGCATCGGGTTCTTTTTCGAAAGTTGCCAGTTCTTGAATTAATTCAAGAATTTGTGGGAGATCTTTCTTTTCAGCCTTTCGGATTGTAAATTTCATAGTCATGTTAATTATTTCAAAAATAAGGAACTTACAAATATTTAAAACACGAAAACGTTATAGTACCTTATATATTTTGAATATTTTTGCCGCAACTTAATCATATCCCATAAAAATGTCCAAGAAAAATCAGACTTTAGGTGAATTCATAATAGAAAATCAAGCGGATTTCGCATATTCTTCCGGAGAGCTGTCCAGATTGATAAATTCTATTAGACTTGCTGCAAAAGTGGTAAATCATGAAGTGAATAAAGCTGGGTTAGTAGATATTATTGGCGCATATGGAGAGACCAATATTCAGGGGGAAGACCAGCAAAAATTGGATGTTTATGCAAATGAAACATTTATAAAGACCCTTACAAATAGGGAAATTGTTTGTGGGATCGCTTCCGAAGAAAATGACGATTTTATAACCATTGAAGGTCATAACAAAGATCATAAGAATAAATATGTGGTACTTATGGATCCTTTGGATGGGAGTTCTAATATAGACGTGAATGTATCTGTAGGAACCATTTTTTCTATTTATAGAAGGGTCACCCCAGTGGGAACTCCTGTTACAAAAGAGGATTTTTTACAACCAGGGAATAAACAAGTGGCTGCTGGGTATATTATTTATGGTACTTCTACTATGCTGGTTTATACTACTGGAAATGGAGTAAATGGGTTTACTTTGAACCCTGCATTAGGTTCTTGGTATTTATCACATCCTCAAATGAAATTCCCTGAAACTGGATCCATTTATTCTATAAACGAAGGGAATTATATTCATTTTCCACAGGGGGTAAAAGATTATATTAAATACTGCCAACAAGAAAAACCTGAAGGACCTTATACCTCAAGATATATTGGTTCTATGGTGAGCGATATTCATAGAAATATGATAAAAGGGGGGATTTTTATCTATCCTAAATGCTCACAGAATTCCTCCGGAAAATTACGTTTGTTATACGAATGTAACCCAATGGCATTTATTACTGAACAAGCAGACGGAAAAGCCAGTGATGGTTTTGGGAGAATTCTTGATATAGAGCCAACAGAATTGCATCAGCGAGTTGCTTTCTTTTGCGGAAGTACAAAAATGGTAGAAAAAGCTGAGGAATTTATGGCTGCGAAAGACCGCTAGTCTACTCTTTATTTAATAAATATCGGTAATCATCAAAACCTAAACGGCCACCAAAGATTTCTACAGATCTCTTTATAATTGCTTTGGAAGATTCTTCAGAAAAACCAAGTCCAATTGCATATTTTTTGATAAGCTCTGCTTCTTCATCATCAATGTCATGATCTGAAAAAATGATAGTAAAAAGATCATGTAATCTTTCTAATCTTCTTTCCACAGTATTGGGTGGCTGAATCGGAAACGAGGAAGGATTTTTCAAAACTTTAGTATATTCAGATTCATCGATATCCAGTTTTCTGGCAAATCGTTGAAGTTGAACTTCTTCCTTCGCATTTATTTCACCATCTATTGCTGCTAGGTTAACAATAGCTGCAAAGTGACCTAAATTACGTAAATGCTCTCCCGAGTCAAACAAATCTACAAATGACATATATAATATAATTTATTGATGCAAATATATATAAACCGCTCCTGATGTGAAATCAATTTATGTCATTATTAAGTTATCAATCTACATTAGCTAATCTTTTCTTAATCGCTTTATCAAAAAAGGCAAAAACCCTAACTTTCTTCAGCTAAAAGACAAGAATTATTATGAACACTCCTTTGTTGGTATTCAATGAAAAAGGTATCTATTGCGAAAAAGCCAAGGTTTATCTAGACCCATGGAAGCCAGTAGACCATGCCATCATATCACATGGGCACGCAGATCATTCCAGATGGGGACATAAAAAATATATTACCCACCATTCTAATGTCCCAATTATTAAACACAGATTGGGTGAAATAATAGTTACAGGGAAGGAGTGGAATGAGACTTTCACCATAAACGGCGTAAAATTCTCTCTTCATCCAGCTGGACATATTATTGGTTCCTCGCAAATTCGAGTGGAATATAAAGGAGAAGTTTGGGTGTTCACTGGAGATTATAAAATGGAAGATGATGGAGTTGCAGTTCCTTATGAATCTGTGAAATGTCATTCTTTTATTACTGAATGTACCTTTGGATTACCTGCGTTTAAATGGGTGCCTCAAGAGCAGGTAATGACAGATGTGAATAATTGGTGGCAGCAAAACAGAGAGGATGGAAGAACTTCTGTATTGTTTGGATATTCTTTAGGAAAAGCTCAACGCTTGTTGAAGTATTTAGATCCAAGTATTGGAAAGATCTATACTCATGGAGCTATTGAAAATATGACGGAGGTTTTAAGACCACAGTTGAGCATGCCTGAAACAATTAGAATTACCAGAGACACTAAAAAAGAAGAATTAAAAGGGAGTATGGTACTAGCACCACCAAGTGCTCAAGGAACTCCATGGATTAGAAAAATGGTTCCTTTTGTGACAGCATCGGCAAGCGGATGGATGACATTTCGGGGAGCAAGAAGACGAAGAGCAATAGATAAAGGATTTGTGCTTTCAGATCATTGTGACTGGCAAGGATTACTGCAGGCAATAGAAGGTACGGGTTGTGAAAAAGTGATCTGTACACATGGTTATACAGAGATCTTTTCAAGATTCTTGAGAGAAAAAGGATATGATGCCAGAACTGAAGAAACTCAATATGAAGGAGAAATAGGAGAATTAGAAGCGAAGAGTGAAATAGAAAAGGATCTGGAAATTGTAAAAAAAACACCTGAGAGCCTATGAAACTTTTCTCCGAATTAATAAGAACGCTGGACAGCACTAATAAAACTACTTTAAAAGTAGAAGCGCTAACCCATTATTTTGAAATTGCTCCAGATAAAGATAAGGTTTGGGCAATTGCAATCCTTTCTCATAGAAGACCACCAAGACCTGTAAATACCACCTTGCTAAGAGAATGGGCTACAGAACTCGCAAATATTCCACTATGGTTATTTGAAGAATCCTATCATATTGTAGGGGATCTGGCAGAAACTATCGCATTGATCATTCCTGCATCGGATAATTCTTCAGATAAAAGCTTGAATCAATTTCTTCAAGAAATCATCGAATTGAAGAAACTGACTGACATGGAGAAAAAGGAATATTTACATGAGAACTGGCTAGAACTCAATTATTATGAACGTTTTGTTTTCAGTAAATTAATTACAGGAAGTTTTAGAATAGGTGTGAGTCAGAAATTAATGACTCGCGCGCTTTCGAAGGCTACCAATATAGATGAAGATATACTCGCTTATAAATTAATGGGGAATTGGGAGCCTTCCAAAATCTCCTATACCCAGTTAATTTTAGAGGAAAATGAAGAAGATTATCTTTCAAAACCTTACCCATTCTATCTGGCTTATGCTTTGGAGAGTGAAGCAGAAGAATTGGGTAAGGTGAGCGAGTGGAGTGCTGAGCATAAATGGGACGGAATACGATCTCAAGTGATCATTAGAAATAATGAACTTTTTGTATGGAGCCGTGGAGAAGAGTTGGTAACCGATAAATATCCAGAATTCCAGGCTTTTATAAATACTGTTCCAAATGGTACGGTCATGGACGGCGAGATCTTGCCTTTTCCTAAAGGTGAAATTGGAACTTTTAACGATTTGCAAACCAGAATTGGGAGAAAGACAGTTTCCAAAGCGCTACTTGAAAAAACTCCGGTGATCCTAAAGGTTTATGACCTTTTGGAATGGAACGGAAAAGATATTCGGGAGAGGCCATATAGAGAAAGGCGTGAGCTGCTGAAAAAATTGGTTAAAGATATGGATGCTTCTGAAATTCCTTTATTCTTATCAGAAAGTCTTGCTTTTAGTAGTTGGGAAGAAGTTGCTAATGAACGCCAACGAGCCAGGGAAGAAAGATCTGAAGGTATAATGCTGAAAAAGTTGGATTCTCCATATTTAGTAGGAAGAAAAAAAGGAGACTGGTGGAAGTGGAAGGTGGATCCATTGACCATAGATGCAGTCTTAACCTATGCGATGCGAGGTCACGGCCGACGATCTAATTTATTTACAGATTATACATTTGGGTTATGGGACGAGGAAAAAAATGAGTTAGTAACTTTTGCCAAAGCATACTCGGGTCTAACCGATGCAGAATTTAGAAAAGTGGATTCTTGGATCAAAAAGAATACATTAGAAAGATTCGGGCCCGTTAGAAGTGTAACCCCACATCATGTTTTTGAAATTGCTTTCGAGGGAATTGCAGAATCTAAGAGGCATAAAAGTGGAGTTGCAACAAGATTCCCAAGAATTTTAAGATGGAGACAGGACAAGAAAATAGAAGACGCAAATACAATTGAAGACCTGAAGGCACTTATACCTTAGTATTCATTTTATTAATTATATAAAAGTGACATTTAGTTTGTTCTACCTTTACTTACTATCTCTTTTTCAAACTTTCTGTCATTGATCAAAACTTGAAAAAACTCCTCTACATATTCTACAGTAGAAATATACTCAGCTTTATTTTCAAATAACAATTCACATTCTTTAAGAACTCCCAGAATATCAGACCTCTTTTCTAAAAACTCTAATCTAACGTCATCAAATATTTTGGGATCCCTTTTGAATCCTCTATAAAGTCGTTGTCTAACATTTTCAATAGATAACTGCTCGTTATTTATTTGAGAAACAGTAGCATAACTAGTATTCACCAATCCACACATATCAAAATCATAAGGAACGGGAATGATCGTTTTTTCTAAAAATATTAATTTAATATTATGTTGATAGGCGGTAGAATAATCTGTATTACCAATCATGTACTGAAAAATAGAATTTCTAACGCACTCAAGCGGCACTTGATTTAAGGGATGTGTTTTTATATCCAAGACTTTCCCTCCAATACGTTTTGCTACATGTTTGTCGTCTTCAATAAGAATCGCGAATATTTCATGAGTTTTTATCTTCTTCGCCTTTATTTCTTCATAACTGAGATGCACTAATTTAGATTTAAAATGGTATGGAGATACAACTTCATATAATTTATAGGCTAAGTATTCTTTAATAACGTTGTCGTTAGACCCCCTTTCCAATGAACATGGCAGCACTAATTTCAAGTTTTTGTGACCTTCAAAAAGGGTGTTATTTCCTTCCTTTTTTTTAATTTTCACTTT
>JAGXIK010000198.1 GCA_024635715.1 Gillisia sp. | reverse complement strand
GTTGGAATGGTAGGTAAGAGTAGACCAAATGGCGAAGACACCCCAGATATTATAAAGAATTATGTAGATTGGGGAGCTGGACCTAGAGCCTCACAGAATTTGGTGCTTGCAGCAAAAGCACATGCTATTTTGAATGGGAAATTCTCTCCCGATATAGAAAATATACAAGCAGTTGCATCTGGAATTCTTAGGCATAGAATTATAAAAAATTATAAAGCTGAAGCAGAAGGAATCACAGAAGATCAAATCATTAAATCTTTATTTTAACTTGATTCAGTTTTTAATAAAAAATAGAATCGTTGTAAGCATCGCTTTTTATGTGATTTATTTTTTCTGCGCAATTTACTATTACCAAAATGATACAAATGCTGAGTCTTTATTTTGGCTTGGATTATTTCTCTTGGTTTTCTTTTGGGCCATTATACTGGTAGATATGATTCAAAAACCAATTTTGGATAAAACATTTTGGATCTTATCCATGTTTTTTCTCATCGCTTTTGCACCTACTGTTTATTTATTCAAGAGAATGTTAAAACCATCATTTTCGAATTAAGCAGCAGTCTTTAATTGTTGATTTAACATTTTAATCTTTCAAAATTGCCAATTTAATAAATTTATAGTCTTAATTGGATGTTTAATTATGTAATGCGCAATAATACTTCAAATTTAGTTCTAATTTTTAAAATTCGATTGGATTTCGTAAATTTGCAAGACTTTTTAGAACATAAAATCAAATAAAATATGGCATACGATATAGATATGATCAAAAAGGTTTATAGCCAAATGGCAGATCGTGTAAATAAAGCGCGAGAAGTTGTTGGAAAACCTTTAACACTTTCAGAAAAAATACTTTATTCTCATTTATGGGATGCAGATTCTAACCGAGCTTTCAAACGTGGAAAAGATTATGTAGATTTTGCTCCAGATAGAATAGCCTGTCAGGATGCTACTGCACAAATGGCTTTGCTTCAGTTTATGCAAGCTGGAAAAAAGAATGTTGCAGTACCTACAACTGTCCACTGTGATCACTTGATCCAAGCGAAAATGGGAGCAGCAATAGATTTAGTTTCAGCAAATAAATCGAGTCATGAAGTTTTTGAATTTCTAGAATCTGTTTCCAACAAATATGGAATTGGATTTTGGAAACCTGGTGCGGGAATCATACATCAAGTAGTGCTAGAAAATTATGCTTTTCCTGGAGGAATGATGATCGGAACAGATTCTCACACTGTTAATGCAGGTGGATTAGGAATGGTTGCTATTGGAGTTGGTGGTGCAGATGCTGTAGATGTTATGGCAGGTATGGCATGGGAACTAAAATTTCCAAAACTGATTGGAGTCAAGTTGACCGGTAAACTTTCTGGATGGACTTCTGCTAAAGATGTTATTTTGAAAGTAGCTGGTATCCTAACTGTTAAAGGTGGTACCGGTGCAATTATTGAATATTTTGGCGAAGGTGCTCGATCTATGTCTTGTACAGGAAAAGGAACTATTTGTAACATGGGTGCTGAAGTAGGAGCTACAACTTCTACATTTGGTTATGACGATTCTATGGAACGTTATTTAAATGCTACGAATAGAGAAGATGTTGCTGCTGCTGCTAATGAAATTAGAGAGCATTTAACTGGAGATGATGAAGTTTATGCAAATCCGGAACAATATTTTGATGAAGTAATAGAGATTAATCTATCTGAACTTAGACCTCATTTAAATGGTCCTTTTACACCAGATCTTGCAACTCCTATTTCTGAAATGAGAGATAAAGCTAAAGAGAATGATTGGCCATTAAAGGTGGATTGGGGTCTTATAGGTTCTTGTACAAATTCTTCTTATGAAGATCTAACAAGAGCAGCTTCTATTGCGAAACAAGCGGTAGATAAAAAAATAAAAGCAAAATCAGATTTCGGAATTAATCCTGGTTCAGAAACTATCCGATTTACGGCAGAGAGAGATGGATTGCTTCAGATCTTTGAGGATTTGGATGCAACTATTTTCACGAATGCCTGTGGTCCTTGTATAGGACAGTGGGATAGAAGTGATAGAAAAGGAGATGAAAAGAATACTATAGTGCATTCTTTTAACCGAAACTTTTCTAAGAGAGCAGATGGAAATCCAAATACACATGCATTTGTAGGTTCTCCTGAAATGGTTGCTGCAATAGCAATTTCTGGAAGACTGGATTTTGATCCAACCAGAGATAAATTATTAAATGAAGACGGGGAAGAAGTGATGTTGGATGAACCAACAGGAATAGAACTTCCTCCAAAAGGATTTGATGTTAAAGATCCTGGCTATGTTGCGCCATCAGAGGATGGAAGTGGGGTAGTGATCAAGGTTGCTAAAGATAGTGAACGTCTGCAATTATTGGAACCTTTTGAAGCTTGGGATGGTAAGAATCTTACAGGAGTAAAATTACTTATCAAAGCCTTTGGAAAATGTACTACAGATCATATTTCTATGGCTGGACCATGGTTAAGATTTAGAGGGCATTTAGATAATATTTCTAATAACATGCTTATTGGAGCTATAAATGCTTTTAATAAAAAGACAAACTTTGTGAAAAGCCAGATTACTGGTGAGTATGATGGAGTACCTGCAGTGGCTAGAAAATACAAAGCAGCTGGTATTTCAACTATAGTAGTGGGTGATCATAACTATGGGGAAGGGTCTTCTAGGGAGCATGCAGCCATGGAGCCTAGACATCTTGGAGTTATGGTTGTATTAGTTAAGTCTTTTGCCAGAATTCACGAGACTAACCTTAAAAAGCAAGGAATGTTAGGGATCACTTTTGTAAATGAAAAGGATTACGATCTTATTCAAGAAGATGATACTTTCAACTTAGTAGATCTAGCTCAATTTGCACCAGATAAACCTTTAACTATAGAGGTTGTACATGCAGATGGGAGTAAGGATACTTTCAAAGCGAACCACACGTATAATGACTCTCAAATAGAGTGGTTTAAAAGAGGTTCTGCATTAAACTTGATAAAGATCCAGAACAATGCATAAATAATATTCTTATTTATTATAAAAAGCAAACCCCGGAAAATTAATTTTCCGGGGTTCTTTAGTTATGAAAGTTAATACCCTACTATTAACTAACCAACCAATTATCAAAATCCAATACCTTATGTTCCTTTAATGAAACACGTTGAAAATTAGATACATGAAATACCACTGTATACACAAGCCATTAAAAATATAAATGTATTTAATCTCGAATAGTGTCTAATTCGAAATGTGCTGATTTCAGAAGGTAGGGGTTGCAAAATCAGTTAAAAATCACTCTGCGATTAAAAAATAAAATTAAGTTTTTAAAAAGTTATAAAAAGCAGTTTACGCTTAAATAGTTAATTAGCATATTATTTATTTGACTGTTTTAAATTAATAAAAGCTATACTAATTAAAGCAAATCACATATTTTATCATGAAAATAATCGAATAAATAA
Organism: Gillisia sp.; assembly: GCA_024635715.1. Classification (GTDB taxonomy): domain Bacteria; phylum Bacteroidota; class Bacteroidia; order Flavobacteriales; family Flavobacteriaceae; genus Gillisia. The sequence goes on along the minus strand of JAGXIK010000198.1, from coordinate 9,929 downwards.
AAAACTCGGAAAAATTTTTCCGAGTTCCTTATACTGATCGAGCAACACCCTACAATCGCTCAATCAATTTTATTTAAAAGATCATTCAATTTATAAAAATCTGCCTTAAAAATATTGAAAATTAAAGCCTTAGATTAGAAAATAATTAACAATTCATTAAGAAGTTTAATTATTTTTGAACAATAGTCTAATGTACAACTTAATTAGCTGATAGGTAATTATTTATGTGTGTTTATATAACAAAATATTATATGAATTTGAAATTAAAATAATAAAATTCGATAATTTCTCAAATTTAAAATATTTTTTTAACTAAAAATTAACGCGTCAAGTCCTACTCTCAGGGCATTATATTATTATTCATTATAAACATAATTCCCTATGTTATATTAGTCGACCTTCGTCTTAAATTCCCTACAAATTAGCTCACTTATTAGAAAATAAAATTTATGATGAATAAGAGATTATCTATTGGTGAAAGACTCAAAACCTTGCGTAAACAAAACAATTTTTCACAATCTCTTGTGGCTGAAAAATTGTTTATTTCCCAAGCTGCATATTCCTTAATTGAAAACTCTCAAAACGGGATTGCAGTAGACCATATTATTAACTTAAGCAAACTCTATAAAGTAACAACAGATTTTATTTTAAAAGGTGACAAATATTTAATACGGATGGATTCTTCCAATGGATTTATTCCACTGATAAAAGCATCTGCTCATGCAGGTTTTATCAAAAATTTTCATGAAGAGAATAGTTTTGAAGTTGCAGACTGGTATCGAATCCCTGGGTTTAATCCAGCTTTTGAACAAAAATTATTTGAAGTGTCTGGTGATAGTATGACTCCCACCCTTCTTTCTGGAGACGTTCTAATTTGTCAAGATCAACCTGAAATAGATAATATTTTAGATGGATCTTTGATTTTATTAGTAACCGAAAGCGGTATATTAATTAAACGTATTAGATTAGATAACAATACAGAATTCCTTCTTTTAGAAAGCGATAACGAACTCGAAATAGAACAATTGAAGAAAATACGTAAGTCTGAGATATACCAAGCAATGGTCGTGCGAGGTAAAATTAGCAGCGTAATGCTACGTCACCACCAAATAGCTTCTAAAGAGAAAATCCAGAATATGGAAGAAGCCATAGATTTTTTAAAAGAGGAATTGTTTAAATTGAATAAAAAATTGATTAGTCTTGATAAATAGATAGTAACTTTGGGACTAATTTTTGAGTCCAATAGTTACAAGAATATTTTAAGATGAAGCTTTTTAAAAATCAATGGTCTAATATAATTATTGCTGTAATAATTCTTGCGATGATCATTCCCGGTACCCGTAAACCCATACAAATCTTTGTAAATAAATTGTTGGCTTTTAGTCCTTCTGTAACTTCAGAGAAGGAAAGAGAATCGCTGGCAGATTACAATTGGGTTTTAGAAAAAAACAATAAGGATAGATTAGAGTTTGTAGATTTAAAGAACAAGGTAGTTCTTGTTAATTTTTGGGCTACGTGGTGTCCTCCTTGTATTGCCGAAATGCCAAGTTTTGAGTTGCTATATCGAGATTATAAGGATAAAGTGGAATTCTTATTTGTTTCTTCTGAAGATCATGAAACCGTTCGAGGTTTTTTAAACCGAAAGAACTATTCAATCCCGGCTTACAGACCCTTAAGTGAGGCTCCAGATCCTTTAAATGGGAATACACTGCCAACAACGTTTTTAATAAATAAAAATGGCGCAATTGTTATTAAAAAGATTGGCGCTGCAGATTGGAATAGTGAAAGTCTTAGAAAAACTATAGATAAACTTCTATTAGAATAGTTTTCTGAAAAATGAACGAACAAACTGTGCATCATAAAGACTAAACATTATTTTTAGCTCTTCTGCTATATTTGTTTCTTCATCTAAGTATTTGAATATTTCTTGAGGAGTATTCTTTGAGTAGAATTTAGTGAAAAGTTGTTCCCCAAGCTCATTATTTCTTTTTAAAACATCTAGAAAAATAGCATCATACCATCTAGATCGAGCATTCATTAGGCCATTCCTAGGATCTTTTCCGGTTTTAATGTTTTGAATTAATTGCGTTATTTTTTTTTCGGTATGTTTAAATGAATACCCAGTGGACCCTTTTACCCAAGATCCAGCAGTTCCTATTTTGGTCACTTTTGAACTACTAGCTTCATGAAAATCATAGTCGGTCATAGGAATTACTCCTCTTTCGGTTCCAATAATTTCATATTCTTCAACATTGAGAATATCCTTAATATAGGTTTCTAGATAAGTGTCATAAATAGACTCCTCGGTAAGAAAGGGAGTGAAAAACGTATATTCTAGTAATGCTTCACAATCATTTAAAGGTAAAACGTATGTGAAACTAGTGCTATCCGGAAATTTTATTCTGAAATCCATCATTGTAAAAGTGGATTTATCAAAAACAGGAGAACTTGTTTTTATATGTAAGCCCTTAAAATGCTGAAAAATTTTGGTACTACTTGAATCTTCTAAATATTCGGAATTAATTCGACTATCAAAAAAATGGGTTGCAGTGTAGTTTTCTTTCTGCCCTAATGCGATAGAACTTGTTTCATCAATCTCTTCGATCTGGTCTAAAATAAAATGAAAGTTGGATTTGTCTTTTAATGCCGCTTTTACAAAATTATAGAAATCTAAAGATCTCAGCATTTTATAACAATAAGGGTCTAGATTTAGGTCTATATTGGCTTGTTTAGAAATGAATTTACCCTGGTTCCAGGACCTTGTAATAATTTCATCCCATTTCCCAGCACCCTTTTCCCAATAACACCAAGTTTTATCATTGGTTTCTTTAGTAGAAGGGTCTATGATTGCAATTTTTGATTTCTTGAAGAAAGGATCTTCACTAAATGCATACGCTAACTGAAGTCCTGCTAAGCCACTTCCAATAATAATATAATCGAATTTTTGTGGCACTAATTAATTGGTGTTAGAATACGAGTTTATTTCTTGAAATATTTGAAAGGTACCCAAAGCATACCAAAACACTCTCCTTCATCTTTACCTAGATGTTTATGATGCATTTTGTGTGCTCTCCTAACTCCCTTTGCATATTTATTATTAGCGTTTCTAAATATTTTAAATCGTTGGTGTATAAAAATATCATGTACCATAAAATAAGCAATTCCGTAGGCAAGGATACCTAATCCAATAGGTAAACCTATCCAGAGACCTTCGAATCTCCATAAAAGAAAAAATGTGATACTAACTATGGCGTAGAAAACGAAAAAGAGATCGTTTCTTTCCCACCAGTGGCTGTGGTCTTTTTTATGATGATCTTGATGCAATTTCCACAAAAAACCATGCATTATATATTTATGAGTGAACCACGCCATTCCTTCCATCATTAAAAAGGTAGCGATAAAAATTACGATCCAAAGTATGAGTTCCATTATATTAAATTTAACCTATATGAGATATAAGATTTCGCAAGCAATCCAGCTTTCTGATAATTAGGAACGCTTATACGTTTGTTCTTAATTTCCAGAGATGGCACTTTTTTTAATTTATGTAATAGTTTGCTGTAATAAATGTAGGCAGTATAAACTCCAAATTTTGCTTCTACTGGTAATTTGGCAATACCTTTTAATCCTGCACTAAAATCTTCTTCAATTTCAAAAATAATCTTTTGTTTACTAACTTCATCTAGTTCGGCCAAATTTGTGTCTGGAAAATAACTTCTACTTAGATCTTCAAAATCTGCTTTTAGATCTCTCAGAAAATTAACTTTTTGAAAGGCAGATCCTAGACTCATTGCAGAATCTTTTAATTCTTCATATTTTTTATTATCTCCCTTTACAAAAACCTTTAAACACATTAAGCCTACAACATCTGCACTACCATAAATATATTCTTTATAATCTTCCTGAGTTAGATAGGTGGATTTATGTAAATCTAATTTCATGCTCTTTAAAAATGCATTATAAAGCTCAGGCTCTATTTTATACTTGTGTACTGTTTCTTGGAAAGAATTTAAAATAGGGTTCAAACTTATTTTACGGTCTATTGCTTTATAAAGATCTTGAGTGAAATCTTCTAGTAATTGTTCTTTATTATAGTCATGGAAAGAGTCTACAATTTCATCTGCGAACCTTACAAAGCCATAAATATTATAAATATCTTGCCTAATTGAAGGCGCTAGCATTTTTGTAGCCAGCGAGAACGAAGTGCTATAAGAATTAGTTACTGTCTGGCTACATGCGCGAGAAACTGTGTCGAAAATCGATTTCATATTGTAAATTCTTTTTGAATGAGACCAGATACTAATTTTCCTGAAATAAGTGCAGGAGGAACTCCTGGACCAGGAACGGTAAGTTGTCCGGTAAAAAACAAGCCTTTTACTTTGCTGCTCATTAATTTAGGTCTTAAAAATGCGGTTTGCAATAGGGTATTTGCCATTCCGTATGCATTTCCTTTGTAACTATTGTACTCTTTAATAAAGTCATTTACACAAAACGACTCTTTAAATATAACGAATTTTTTTACCTCTTGCTTTGAGAGTTTTTCGAATCTAGTGATGATCTTTTCAAAATATTCTTCTCTCAATTCTGCAGTATCTTCTATACCTGGAGCTAATGGAATAAGAAAAAAGCCATTTTCACAATTTTCAGGTGCAGTGTTAGCATCTGTTACAGAGGTGAAATTTGCATAAAAAAGTGGATCTTTCGGCCATTTGGGAACATCGTAAATATCTTTCGCATGAGCTTCAAAATCTACATCGAAAAACAAGTTATGATGCTCGATATTTTTTAGTTTTTTGCTGATACCAACATAGAAAAGTAAAGAGGAAGGAGCAAAGGTCTTTTTCTCCCAGTACTTTTCAGAATATTGACGGTATTTAGATTCTAATAAAGTTTCACTGTGATGATAATCTGCACCTGTTAAAATAATATCTGATGCTATTTCTTTTCCATCTATAGTAATACTTTTTGCTTTTCCTTCAGAAACATTTATTTTTTCTGCCGTCGCATTAGTGTGAAACTTAACTCCTAAGGATTCTGCTAAAGAGATCATTCCTTGGATTACTAAATTCATTCCTCCTTTAGGATGCCACGTGCCGAGACCAAAGTCGGCATAATTCATAAAGCTATAGAAAGAAGGAGTATCACTAGGTTTAGCGCCTAGAAATAAGACTGGAAATTCTAATATTTGAATAAGGTTCTTATTTTTAAACTCACTACGAACATCTGCAGCAATAGTTCCAAAAAATTGTCCAAGTTTTTTAATTGTGGCTGGGGTAATAAGTTCTAATGGGGATACGCCTGGTCTATATACAAGATCTTTAATTGCAATATTATAATTGCTCTGCGCCTGATCTATAAATTTTTTAAGTTTCTTAGAACTTCCTTTTTCCTCTTTTTCAAAAGCCACATAAATTTTTTCAAGAGTATCTTCTATAGTGATGCTCTTTCCGCCTTCAAAAAAAACTTTATAGGCTGGATTCAATTTATCTAATGTATAATAGTCTGATGGAGTTTTACCGAAATCGGCAAAAAAACGTTCGAACACATCTGGCATCCAATACCAAGAAGGTCCCATATCAAAAGTAAATCCATCCTTTTTAAGCTGTCTTGCTCGTCCTCCTAAGTCGGCATTTTTCTCGTAAACAGAAACTTTGTATCCAACTTTTGATAAGTAAGAAGCCGCAGCAAGAGATGCGAAACCAGAACCTATTATGCTTACTGTTTTACTCATTAACTAGAAAATTGATTAGCAAACTCAGGGATAGATTTAAATATCTTGATGTTTTTTGAAAAACTATTAGGGTCTACAGATTGGATTATACTGCCAAAAAGATTCAGTTCCATTTTTTTATCTTTACCTAAAACAGCATCAAACTCCTTAATGAAATCAGAAAGTTCTCTAGGTTCAGTAGTAAGATAACTTATAAACGTTGGGTTTGGATGAATTTCTAAAAGATACCTCATATCATTTAAAGGCATGCTCGGTCCAAGGTAAATGGTCTTTTTGTGATGGAAATTAAGCTCATAATTTAAATATAAAATTCCTAGATCATGAATCTCATTTTCTGGTAAAAAAAGAACATAAAGTTCCTCACCATTATAGTCTCCAGATGTTTCCAGTTGAGCGATATTTAGATATAGTTTTTGCTTTATTAAACCCACTAAAAAGTGTTCGTGAACAGGATTAATAGTATCTGTTTGCCATAAAAGACCTATTTCATTTAATAGAGGAATAAAGATCTCTAAAAATATTTCTCTAAAACTCTTTGATTCTAAGAGATTGAGATAAGTTTTATGGAATAAATTCGAATCAAAATTAACCATAGAGATCTTAAAAGAATTAATGGCCCTATTTTCTTCGCTTGCAGTAGAGGCCACTTCCTTTACCATCTTTCCGATTTCGGGATCAGTTAATTTTGCGATTCGGGAAATTTTGTAACCATGGTCATTCAGGAAAGTCACATTTAAAATCTTCTGTAGACTTTCCAGATCGTAGGTTCTAATATTAGTTTCGGTTCTATTGGGAGTAAGAATGTTGTATCTCTTTTCCCAAATCCTAATAGTATGGGCTTTAATACCACTAAGGTGTTCTAAATCTTTTATGCTGAAATTCTGTTTAACCTGTTCCATGGGGTAGCTTGAAATAATAAAAACAAATCTACATAAAATTTTGAGTGATAATTTTGAAGTAATGTTAAAATGTTTAATTATTTAGTTAAATAACTAAACAAAATAATTAAAGAGAGATTTAGACTGTTTTTTTTGGATCAGAATATTGAATTTAACAGCTGTTTAAATTTAAATAGGGGTATTGGTTTATAAATGATATTTTCGCACTCAATTTAGCTTAAAATATAATTTAGGAATAATGGAGCAAACTCCCGAATATCAATATAAAATAGCATCTAAAGGAAAGCGCCTTTTAGCACATTTGCTAGAAGGAATTATATATCTCATAATTACCTTAATATATTATAATATACTTGGAAATTCGGTAGATGATTATTTGAATAGGGAAGTTTCGGTGAAAGAAGTACTTTACTCAGCATTGGCTTCAATATTTACCGGGCTCGTATTTTATCCAATATTTTCTGGAAACTTAGGGCATAAATTATTAGGCCTAAAAGTTATTTCTTCTAAGTCTGGAAAAGATTATAATTATGCTTCAGATGGTGCTATTCGCGAATTATTAAAATATTTAGGTGGATTTTTAATAATCCCTGTTCTGTGGTTGTTGTGGGATAAAGAGAATCAGAACCTATACGATAAAGTTACAGAAACCTTTGTTGTAGAAAATAATATTGAAGAAAGAGAATAGGAAAAAATAAAAGTTGGTGTTAAATGGGAATGGAAGTTAAATAGTACCCGGAGCGGGACTTGAACCCGCACGCCCTAATGGACACATGGCCCTCAACCATGCCTGTCTACCAATTCCAGCACCCGGGCAAAATGCGCACCTTGAAATTTAATTTCTAAAGTGCTGCGGAAATAATTTTAGTAAGAACTAAAATTTAGTGATCTGGCTGGGGCTCGAACCCAGGACCCTCTCCTTAAAAGGGAGATGCTCTACCAACTGAGCTACCAAATCTAAATTGTAAAGAACATTGTGGAAATTAATCCAAAAAATTAAGTGATCTGGCTGGGGCTCGAACCCAGGACCCTCTCCTTAAAAGGGAGATGCTCTACCAACTGAGCTACCAAATCGTGAATTGCGTTGTTTTGCAATTGCGGGTGCAAATATACTATCATTAATTTATTTTTCAAGAGGAATTTAATATAAATTTGTAAATGTTTTAAATTAATTTCTAAACACCTCTTTTTCAGTATGAAAATATTTCTTTCAGGATATATGGGATCTGGTAAATCTGTTATTTCACAAATATTGTCCACAAAATTAGCTTATCCTCTAATAGATATAGACGACCAAATTTCTTTAATTGAAGAATTGACGATTCCCGAAATTTTTAAATTAAAAGGTGAATTATATTTTAGAAGAATGGAGACCAGGATACTGGAAGATGTACTAGAAGACCCTAATAATCTCACAGTGGCTCTAGGTGGTGGCACACCTTGTTATGGTACCAACTTAGATCTTATTAAGAACTTCCCCGAGTCTAAAATGGTATATCTAAAAGCTTCGGTAGAATTTTTGGTAAAACGATTGTTTAAAGAAAAAGCACAAAGACCAATGATTAGTCATTTGGAGACAGAAGACGATCTTGAAGATTTTGTTAGAAAGCATTTATTTGAGCGTGGTTATTACTATAACCAAGCAGATCTAGTGGTTAATGTAGAAAACCGCACTCCAAATGAAATAGCTAATGAAATAGCTGATAAACTAAAATAATTCTACTTTATCTTTTCCTTCGGAAAAATTCACTTTTACGGTTTCGTTCAATGAAGTAGAAAGAGAAATCCCTTTGAAATCTGCTTTTACAGGATATTTTTTATGGCTTCTGTCTACAAGGACAGCTGTTTTAAACTGCTTTAAAGGCACTTCTAGGAAATGCTTGATTCCATAGATCAATGTGGTTCCAGAGTTAAGTACATCATCTATTAATACGATGGATTTATTTTGGTACTCAGATGAAGCTAAGGAGGTTTTTACGCCATTTAAAGGATTTTTCTTATCTAATTTCACCTCACATAAGATGACATTTAAATCTGAAATTTCCTCCAAAACTGTTTTAAGCCTTTTTGCAAAAACGAATCCGCTATTTGCAATTCCAGCTAAAATAAGCTCTGTTTCGTCCAAATTACTCTCGTAAATCTGATAGGCGATACGTTTGATTTTATGCTGAATTTGCTCGTTGTTGAGAATCTTGTTTGAGGTTGGCATAGATTATTTAATTTTTTTAAAGATAAAAAACAATTCATTCCCAGATCTTGGAGTAATAGAATTATAACAATTTTCTAGTTTCAGTATTTCAAAATAAGGCTGAAATAAATCTTTATATTCTTCTTGACTACCCCCAAATGGAGGGCCAGATTTAGTGAGCTCAAAATCGAAAAATAAGCCTACCAATTTGCCATTGGGTTTTAATAGCTCTTTCATTTTTTCTACATATTTCGGCCGTAGATTTATATTTAAAGCGCAAAAGAAAGTTTGCTCTAAAACTAGATCGAATTGCAGATTTAAATCGAAAAAATCCTTTTGTAACAAATGTTCTTCAGGAAAGCTAGGTATTCTATTTTTTAAGTTCTCAAGAGGCTCTCTTGCAATGTCTGCAACAAAGACATTTTTAAAACCTTGGAGATGTAAATATTCGGCTTCGTAAGAATTTCCTGAACCGGGAATTAATATTTTCAAGGATTTATCCTTCAGCTGGTTTATATATTCCTTAATAGGGGTGGAGACCTCTCCAATATCCCATTTTATTTTATTTTCCTTGTAGCGTGTTGCCCAGTAGTTCTCGTCTAGAATCATTCTTTTAGATCTTCCTCTTTATTCTCCAGTTTAGTATCCTTTTCCTCTCCTTTTTCTTCAAACCAATCATCTATATCTCTTCTATCTTTTTTGGTTGGTCTTCCAACACCCTTTTTTCGATAGTAATCTTTGGAGTATTTGAGCAATTCCATTTTTTCAAAAGCTTCCTTAGGAGTAATATCATTAATATAAAGCCCTACTAATTTTGCTCCTAGTCTACTTGTTGGAACATCAAGGATCTCTATTTCATAATTAATCTGATTCTTTCTTATGGTAATTTTATCTTGTGGAAACACCTCTCTGGAGGGTTTAATATTAGCTCCTTTAATTTTTACTTTCCCCGTTTTGCATGCGTTAGTAGCTAAACTTCGTGTTTTGAAATATCGCACGCACCATAAAAATTTGTCAACTCTCATATTAGCTTCTTAAAACTGTCTAAATCCTAAGCAAAAATACAAGATTATTGTATCTTGCCGCCTTAAATTTACCTAATGATGAGATT
>JAGXIK010000040.1 GCA_024635715.1 Gillisia sp. | reverse complement strand
CTCCAAGAGGATATGCATTGGTGGCTAACACAATAATAGATGCTATAAATGCAACTTACAATTCTACAGTTCCAAAAGTAAATATTGGAGCTTATAAGACTATTACTTTAAGTAATGATGTTCAATAGCATTTCTTAATATCATTCAATTCTTATAAAGATGAGATGGTATTGATTAAATCATATAAAAGAAAGCGCCGGATTAATTTCCGGCGTTTTTTTGCGTTTTATTGAGATTACCTATCCAGGAAATATTTCGAGGAAGTCTATAATCATGCTCTTATCTCAATTAGCGCTAGTTTTATTAAAGAAATTTGACTTGAAGTTGCATTAACAAGTTATGCGAATAATAATTATAGAATTGGTTTTCGGTATACTTTACTGAGTAACTTGAATATAATTTAGATGTAAATATCAAAACTAATTGTATTGTTTAACTTAATGGGTGTTTTATAGGGGTGCACCCATTATGTCTATAGGAATTGTTAGATTATTTACTTTTTCTGCTAATTGGGCTTTCACGTGATTGCCCTTTAATTTCAATTTGTTCAATGGAGTGTCTCAATGTCTTAAGAAGATAATGATTCCGAATGTAAGTAATTAATAAAAATTAAAAACTTTGTTTACCTATATTATTTTGAAGCTTCAGCGTTATTCACCATAGAACTTCCAGTGTTCATTTTCTTAAGCCTGTCACTCTTACCTAGTTCATTTTTAGCAGGTATCTGGTCCATTGCACGCTCGGCTATCGCTGTTATGGATAAGGACGGATTTACACCTGGATTTGCAGAAATCATCGCACCATCTATCACAAACATATTCTTATATCCAAAAACCTTATTGTCCTTATCAATTACACCTTTGGTGTGATCCTTTCCCATAACGGCACCGCCTAGGATATGTGCTGTAGAAGGTATTCCCGCTAAGGTTTCTAAAGCAAAAGAGGTGCTTACTCCGTTAATAGCTTTGCGGTAGGCTTTAACCAGATTTATAGATTCTGGAATAAAAGGCGTAGGAGCCTTCCCTGTACTTACTGTTGAAGTCATTTGTCCCAGAGCGTTTCGTTTAAATTTTAAGGTACTGTCCAGCGTTTGCATAAAAAGTAATACGACCGTGTTTTTTGCCCAGCCGTTCACAAAATATATTTTAAAATAGTCAACAGGATTTTTCAGGAGTTTACCTAGCGTTTTAAAAAGACGAGAAAAAACATTAGAACCAGTTACGTAGGGTAAATGCGCCAGTTTCCAAGCATCAGAGCCTTCTCCATATCTGCAAATTTCAAGATGGCTGTTTTCATCTGTGTCAAGGATGCTACCTATTGCAATACCTTTTGAATAGTTTTTATCTTTGTCGAGTCCAGAAACACTTATCAATGTCTCATTATTACTACGAATGTCTTCTCCAAGCCTATCTGATAGATTAGGTAGTGATTTCAACTTAAGCTTCAATAGTAATTTTACTGTACCCAGAACTCCACCTGAGAATATGACACCTTTCGCTTTGATCTTTTGATGTTTACCAAAAATCTTAGTACTTCTTTTCAGTGAAACTTCATACCCCTGAGATCCGTCAGCGGTCGCGATGGGTTGTACATCATACACTTCATTTTCGGCAAGTATTTCTGCACCATTTTTTTGAGCTAGGTAGAGGTAATTTTTATCGAGTGTGTTTTTTGCATTGTATCTACAACCTGTCATACAAGCGCCGCAAAAATTACAGCCAGAGCGATCTGGTCCCTCACCATTAAAATAAGGATCTTTTACTGTTTGATTTGGTTTTCCGAAAAAAACAGCGACACGAGTCGTGTCAAACTTTTTCTTGATGTTTAAATCTTCTGCCACTTTTTTGAGACCCAAATCTCCATCAAATAATTTTGGATTTTGAGCAGCTCCCAGCATTCTTAAGGCTTCATCATAATAAGGCTTCAGTTCATTTTCCCAATCATTTAACTCCTTCCAACTTCCAGAATTAAAAAAAGCAGTTTTAGGTGTGGGTAATGTGTTTGCATAAACTAAAGAACCACCACCAACTCCAGTCCCTGAAATTATCGCAATATGTTTAAAAATGGAAAGTTTCATAATGCCAAAAAACCGCAAATATGGCATCCACAGCCATTTTCTAAAATTCCAGTTGGTTTTAGGGAAATCTTTAGCCTTATACCATTTTCCTTTTTCAACCACTAAAACCTTGTATCCTTTTTTTGATAGTCTTAGGGCACTAACCGAACCTCCAAAACCACTTCCAATAATAATATAATCGTACTCCATTTTTATTTACTATAGCGAGTTTTTGCATGAGACAGGCCAAGTCTCGACCCCTAATTTAGTAAAAATAAAGCAGGCATAATCCACTAAGATTTCTAACTCTAGAGTTGGAGCGTATTAATTAAATCATAAAAACCAAAGCACCAGATTTATTCCGGTGTTTTTTTTGCATTTTTGTTAGATAATCAATCAAAAAAATAAATAGATGAAGTTTCTAATACGAATTCTCCTAACAGCCGTTGCGGTAGTTTTACTAGCAAAATTTTTACCTGGCATAACAGTTGCCGGATATGTAACTGCAATTATTGTCGCCCTTGTTTTAGCTGTTCTTAACTTGATAGTGAAGCCTATTTTGGTGTTGTTAACATTGCCAGTTACTATTGTCACTTTGGGCTTATTTTTGTTGGTTATTAATGCAGTTATAATCTTACTAGCAGATGCATTTGTGAGCGGGTTTGGAGTAGATGGGTTTTTAATTGCCCTTATATTTAGTCTGCTGTTATCTCTTTTGCAAACTATATTATATTCTATACTGGGATCAGATTAGAGTATGCTGAAATACAGCAGATTGAAACTTTGTGAACAATCGAAAAATGTGTACTTTTGCACACCAATTTTTATAATACGTTACAATGAATATTACTAGAGAGAATATTGATGAATTGAATGCGATAGTAAAAGTAGATATCGCGAAAGACGACTACATTGAAAAGGTAGACAAGATCTTAAAAGATTACAAAAAGAACGCAAATATACCTGGATTTAGAAAAGGTCATGTTCCAATGGGGATGGTGAAAAAGCAATATGGTCAAGCTGTATTGGTAGATGAGGTAAATAAATTATTACAAGAAGCTCTAAATAAATATTTAACCGAAGAGAAGTTAGATGTTCTTGGTAATCCTTTACCAAAAGAGAAAGAGAATTTTAATTGGGATCAGGATAATTACAGTTTTGAATTTGAATTAGGACTAACTCCACAATTCGATGTGAATTTAAAGACTAAAAAACCTATTACCCATTATAAAATTGTTGCAGGAGAAGAGATGATTCAAAATCAGATCACCAATATCCAAAAACAATATGGGAAATTGATCTCTAAAGAGGTAGCTGAAGAAGGGGATGTTGTAGTTGGTACTATTGTAAATGAAGAAGAAAATATAGATAATTTAGGGACTATTTCTTTAGACCAATTAAAAGGGAAAAAGAACATCAATAAATTTGTTGGAGCAAAAAAAGGGGATGTAATCACATTAAAAACTAAAGGTCTTTTTGAGGATGATCATCAATTAGAAAAAGTTTTAAATGTAGAGCATGATAGGATACATGATTTGGATGTAGAGGTTACTCTTACGGTAACCGAAATCAATCATCAGGAATCTGCTGAGTTGAATCAGGAATTATTTGATAAGCTTTTCCCAAATTCAGAAGTGAAGAATGTAGAAGATCTTAAAGAAAAGATCAAAGAAGATGCTGCAAAACAATTTCAGCAACAAGGAGATCAGCAATTATTGAATGATGTTACTGAAGCTTTAATAGAAAATAATAAGTTTGATCTTCCAAAAGAATTTCTTCAGAAATGGATTCGCACAGTAGGAGAGAAGCCATTAACAGAAGAAGAAGCTAAAGAAGAATTTATAAAGAGCGAGCAAGGTTTAAGATTTCAATTGATTGAAGGGAAATTGATCCGTGAAAACAAATTGGAAGTTAAATTTGAAGATCTTAAAGAATTCACTACTGCTAGGATTAAGGAACAAATGGCTCAATTTGGGCAAACAGATCCTGCAGAGAAGGAATTGGATGATATTGCTGCGCGTGTACTTTCAAATCAAGATGAGATAAAACGTTTATCGGAACAATTGATGAACGAAAAACTCTTAGGATTCTACAAAGAAAATATCAGTTTAAAAGAAAAAGAGGTTACTTACGAAGACTTTGTTAAAGAGATCTACAAGTAGACTTTCTTAAATTTTATACATATCTTTAAGGCGTTAAACCAATGGTTATAACGCCTTATTTACTTAAATAGAGAATATAATAAGCTATGGATTACGGAAAAGAATTCGAAAAATACGCCATTAAAGATCATGGCATCAACGGGAACTATTACGATGAGATTATCACTAGTATGAACCCAACGGGGATGACCCCAAATATTATTGAAGAACGCCAAATGAATGCAGTAGCAATGGACGTTTTTTCAAGATTAATGATGGATAGGATCATCTTTTTAGGGACTGGTATCAACGATCAGATCGCTAATATTATCCAAGCGCAACTTTTGTTTTTAGAAAGTACAGATGCTTCTAAGGATATCCAGATATATATTAACTCCCCAGGAGGAAGTGTTTATGCCGGATTAGGGATTTATGATACTATGCAATTTATTAAGCCAGACGTGGCAACTATATGTACAGGAATGGCAGCTTCAATGGGAGCAGTGTTATTATGTGCAGGAGCAAAAGGAAAACGTAGTGGATTGCCTCATTCTAGAGTGATGATCCACCAACCTTTAGGCGGAGCACAAGGGCAGGCAAGCGATATAGAAATTACAGCACGTGAGATCGTTAGCTTGAAAAAGGAATTGTATGATATTATTGCCAAACATAGTGGGCAATCTTATGAGAAAATTGAAGAAGATAGCGATAGAGACTTTTGGATGAAAGCAGATCGCGCGAAGGATTACGGGATGATAGATGAGGTTTTAACCCGCGATAAATAGAAGGATTTAGGATACTGCTGGGATATTTCATATATTCTATAAGCAGTATTTAAAATATTGAAATTTTAAGAAATGGCGAAAGATGATTTAGAATGTTCCTTTTGTGGAAGGAAAAAACCAGAAACTGATCTCCTGATTGCCGGTTTAGATGCACACATTTGTGATAAATGTATCGAGCAGGCTCATGGGATAGTTTTAGAAGAATCAAAACAAGGAGGCGCAAAGGAGTTGTCATCAGATTTGATGTTAAGCAAGCCAAAGATTATAAAAGCTTTTTTAGATGAATATATCATTGGGCAAGAAGCTACTAAGAAAGTGATGTCTGTGGCTGTCTATAATCACTATAAAAGATTATTGCAACCAAAAAGTGAAGATGATATAGAGATCCAAAAGAGTAATATCATTATGGTAGGGGAGACCGGAACCGGAAAAACACTTATGGCGAAAACCATCTCTAAAATGTTGAATGTTCCATTGGCAATTGTAGATGCTACAGTGCTAACAGAAGCAGGTTACGTTGGTGAAGATGTTGAAGGTATTTTAACGAAGTTGCTTCAAGCAGCAGATTATGATGTAGAGAAAGCCCAACGCGGAATTGTTTTTATAGATGAAATAGATAAGATCGCTCGTAAAAGTGATAATCCTTCTATTACCAGAGATGTTTCTGGGGAAGGGGTTCAACAGGCTTTATTGAAGTTATTAGAAGGGACTACCGTGAATGTTCCACCAAAAGGAGGAAGAAAGCATCCAGATCAGAAATTTATTGAGGTAGATACAGAAAACATCCTTTTTATAGCAGGTGGAGCTTTTGATGGTATTGAAAGAAACATCAGTAAGCGTTTAAATATGCAAGCTGTAGGTTTTAGCGCTTCTCAAAGTGATGATAAAATAGAGCGCACCAATCTTTTGAAATATATTATTCCGAAGGATCTTAAAGATTATGGATTAATTCCTGAAATTATCGGGCGCTTACCAGCACTTACGTACATGGATCCTTTAGATGAGGAAACATTAAGAGCAATTCTTACAGAGCCTAAAAATGCCATTATCAAACAATATCAAAAGTTGTTTGAAATAGATGATATTTCTTTCGAAATTACTGAAGATGCGCTTAATTATATTGTTGGAAAAGCAGTTGAATATAAATTGGGAGCAAGAGGCTTAAGATCTTTATGTGAAGCAATTTTAACTGATGCTATGTTCGAAATGCCGGAAGGTGAAGAAACAGAACTATTGGTTACTAGAGAATATGCAGAAGATAAATTGAATAAATCTACTATAAGTAAACTTAAAGCAGTTTCTTAAGCAAGGATTATAATTTATAAAAAGCCATCTGTATTTATTACAGATGGCTTTTTTTAGTTAATTTAAATCTGATATTGAAGAGCAATGAAAAAGGAAAAGTTAGATGTTTTGAACTGGAAGATGATCCTACTGTTTGTACTTGTTTTTATAATTATAAGCGAGATCCTCTCAGGATGGGATGATTTTAAGGAAGGGCTGTTTTCAGCTTTTTAGATATAAAATATATGTATATCCACAAAGTGTCTTAATATGATAAATAACGTCATTCTGTCCCGACGCTTCGGGAGTTTCAGAATCTCATAACAGGAAGAATCACTACAATAAAGACCCTGAAATAATCCCGAAAGCTTTCGGGACAGGGTGACGAAACAACATATTACAAAAAACGGATATACCTAAAACAAAAACCCCGCTTCGTTTGAAGCGGGGTTTTAAATTTAGTGTGGCTAGGTCACTACATCATTCCGGGCATACCTCCGCCCATTCCGCCTGGCATTCCGCCACCAGCGCTATCTTCTTTTATGTCTACTAAAGCACATTCTGTAGTTAAGATCATTCCGGCAACAGAAGCCGCATTTTCTAATGCAATTCTTGTTACTTTCTTAGGATCTATAATACCTGCTTTTAGCATATCTACATAAGTATCGGTTTTGGCATCATAACCAAAATCTTTTTTACCTTCTATAACTTTATTGATCACCACGGAGCCTTCACCCCCAGCATTTTCAACAATAGTACGCAAAGGAGATTCAATCGCTTTATTCACGATTTGAATACCGGTCATTTGGTCTGCATTTTCACCTTTTAAGCTCTCAAGAACTTTTTTGGCTCTAACTAAGGCAACACCACCACCAGCAACAATACCTTCTTCAATAGCCGCGCGAGTTGCATTTAATGCATCGTCTACACGGTCTTTCTTCTCTTTCATTTCAACTTCTGAAGCAGCACCTACATAAAGTACAGCAACTCCACCAGCTAATTTAGCTAAACGCTCTTGAAGTTTTTCTTTGTCGTAATCTGAAGTAGTAGACTCTATTTGAGCTTTGATCTGTTGAACACGCTCTTTAATAGTATTATTATCTCCTGCTCCATTTACTAGAGTTGTATTGTCTTTATCTATAGCAACTTTCTCAGCAGTTCCTAGCATATCTAGAGTAGCATTTTCTAAAGAGAATCCTCTTTCTTCAGAAATCACAGTACCACCAGTTAGGATTGCGATGTCTTCCAACATTGCTTTTCTTCTATCTCCAAATCCTGGAGCTTTCACTGCAGCGATTTTTAATGATCCACGAAGTTTGTTTACAACTAAAGTCGCAAGTGCTTCTCCATCTACATCTTCAGCGATGATCAATAATGGTTTTCCAGATTGAGCAACCGGTTCCAAAATAGGAAGTAAGTCTTTCATAGAAGAGATCTTCTTATCATATAATAATATATATGGATCCTCAAGATCTGCAGTCATTTTCTCACTGTTAGTAACAAAATACGGAGAAAGATATCCTCTGTCGAATTGCATTCCTTCAACAACATCTACATGAGTATCAGTTCCTTTAGCTTCTTCAACAGTAATTACACCATCTTTTCCAACTTTCTGAAAAGCTTGTGCTATAAGTTCACCAATATGGTCATCGTTATTAGCAGAGATAGATGCTACTTGTTTTATTTTTTCTGAAGAGTTTCCAACTTCTTTTGCTTGTTTAGTAAGATCTTCTGTGATCGCTTCAACAGCTTTATCTATTCCTCTCTTTAGATCCATTGGGTTTGCACCTGCAGCAACGTTCTTAAGACCTTCAGCTACGATAGCTTGTGCAAGAACTGTAGCGGTAGTTGTACCATCACCAGCAAGATCATTGGTTTTAGAAGCAACTTCTTTAACCATTTGAGCTCCCATATTCTCTAGAGCATCATCTAATTCTATTTCTTTTGCAACACTTACTCCATCTTTAGTCACCATTGGTGCTCCAAAAGATTTCCCGATTATTACATTTCGACCTTTAGGTCCTAAAGTAACTTTTACAGCATTGGCTAATGCATCTACACCGCGCTTTATTCCGTCGCGGGCTTCAAGATTAAATTTAATATCTTTTGCCATTCTTTTTAGTTTTTTGAGAATTTCACTTCTGTTTTATGCTAGGCATAAAAGCGAAACTCTTTGTAGTTAATAATTTATAGATTCTTAATTTAAAATGCAGACTGCATTTTAAATGTGTAAGAGTTTACACTATTGCAAGAATATCATCTTCTCTCATGATAAGATAATCCTTCCCTTCCAATTTTAGTTCGGTACCAGTATATTTGCCATAAAGTACTTCATCACCAACCTTTACGGTCATGTCATGTTTTTTAGTCCCTTTTCCAACTGCAACTACTTTACCTTTTTGTGGTTTTTCTTTTGCGGTTTCAGGAATATAAATACCAGATGCTGTTTTAGTCTCGGCAGCAGCAGGCTCGATAAGTACTCTGTCTGAAAGAGGTTTAATTTTTAAAGCCATTATGTAATGTATTTTAGTTAATTAATTTAATTTGTACAGAGCCTAAATGACTAAAATTATGCCACGCCATATATACTGACATTATGAAACAAAAAATGCCAGCTTATGACAAGCTGGCATTGTATATTATGTTGTCAGGAGTGTTTATTCCTGCTCTGGCTCTTGTTCTGTTTGAACTGGAGTTTGTGTAGCTTCTGGAACTGTGTTTTCAATAGTTCCGTCACCATCTATCACTCTAGATTCAGAAATTCCGCTTCCATCCATTACTGGAATGTTAGAAAGTAAGATTAATGCTAACATTAAAGTAGCTAAGGTCCAAGTACTTTTATCTAAAAAGTCTCCTGTTTTCTTTACTCCTCCTATTTGCTGGCCTCCGCCACCTCCAAATGAAGATGAAAGCCCGCCGCCTTTAGGATTTTGTACCATAATAACTATTACTAGTAAAAATGCTACAATGATTATCAATGCTAAAAAAATAGTGAATGTGCTCATTCTTTTCCTGTATTATTTTCTTGTAATTTCTTAATTGCCCTAATTTGGTCTGCAAAGAAACCACTTTTTTCGGGATTTTTCAAACTTAAAATCTTGAAAGCTTGAATTGCTTTTTTATAGTTTTTTTGTTCCAAATAAACCCTGGCTAAAGTTTCTGTCATTAAGGCTTCTGGAGGGACCGTTCTATCCAGTGCTACATTGGGATTGCTGGCAGGTTTATTAGGTTTTATCTTCGGGCTTTTAGAGATAAAATTATCAATAAGCTGCGATTTTCTAGATTTTAATGGAGACTCTGATTTTTGTTTAGAAGTATTTCTTTCTATCGGAGATGCTCGGGTTAAACTCAACCATTCCGAAAAAGAATGCGATTCTTGAGAATTGAATTCTAAGGGTTTGCCAATATTTATTAAAGACTCTTGAGGAATATTTTCATTTTGTACATCAAGAGTGACTTGCTCTTTTAATTTTTCGAATAAAAACGGATCCATTACTTGGTCCGATTCTATTTGCTTCATTTTTATCGCCTCATTTATTGCAAGACTTTTAGTTCCAAAAACTTCTTCGGGTTCAAAAACCGTAATATTTCTTAAGTTTTCTTCCTGATTCTTAATTTGCAAGGCAACCTTATCCTGTAGGAAATTCGCCGAGGTAATAAAATCAAACAAAACACTCCTGTCTAAAGTATGTGCGGCTGTTCTTTTTAATTCAGAATTATAACGTGGACTATCCATGGAGTGTAATCCTTTAAGATAGGTAGCTCTAGCAGCCTGAAAAAAAGGGAATTTCTCTAGAATAGGTTCCAATAAG
This sequence comes from Gillisia sp., assembly GCA_024635715.1. GTDB lineage: Bacteria > Bacteroidota > Bacteroidia > Flavobacteriales > Flavobacteriaceae > Gillisia. The sequence goes on along the minus strand of JAGXIK010000040.1, from coordinate 17,566 downwards.
GCTATTTCTGAATTTTTTACAGAAGCAGAATTTGCAAATAAGGAAGTTAATTCTTTAGAATTCATTACCAATTTGTAAGCGTTGCGTTAAAAATATCTTGAGTGATTCTGGAAAAGATCTCTTCTAGCGCGGTGTCTAAAGTAGCTCCAACCAATTGTGCATCCGCAGGATAGTCATAATAAAAGGAAAATCGCTTTTCTATGTCTTTTTCTGGCTGCAATGTATTATAATATCTGAGGTTCACCGCAATTGTAAGTCTGTTTTGTGCAGCGGTATTTTGTGCTGTTGCTGTTATTGGTGCTACATAATAATCTATAATTTCTCCTTCATAAATAAGATCTCCTCCTTCATTTGTTAAAGATAAACTGGTTTGATTTTGGATAAGATCTTGAAGCTGTAACGTGAAAGCTCTATCTATCCCTGGTTCTACAATGTCTGATGTATTCTGAAAATAATTCACCTGAAATGTACTAGCTGCTCCAGTATCTGCTCCGGTAAAAGAATAGATACCACAGGATTGAAAGCTAAATAGCAATAAGCAACTTAAAATAAAACCAATTTTTTTCATTGAAAATAATATTTAAATCTTTAATTCTTCTGTGATATTAAATTTGAGTTAAAGATCATATTGCTTAATCTTCCTATATAAGGTACGCTCGCTAATGCCCAATTCTTCAGCAGCATTTTTTCTTTTTCCGCTGTGCCTATCCAAAGATTTTTTAATAAGTTCTAATTCTTTATCCTGTAAAGAAAGAGTTTCTTCCTCTTCTATTTCTTCAGCAAAGTAATATTTATCTTCTTTTTCTTGAGAAGAATTTTGAGGTATCTGTAAAATGTTAAGCTCTTCTTCGTTTAGATCTTCTATATCTTGTTCATCGTCATCCTCGCCATATATTTTCTGGATCAATCCTTCATGTTCATCTTTTGCATCCTTAAGATTTCCGCTCTCCATCAATTTCATGGTGAGTTTCTTAAGGTCGTTCAAGTCACTTTTCATATCAAAAAGCACTTTATAAAGAATCTCTCGCTCATTGCTAAAATCGCTTTCTTTCTTTTTTTCTGAAATAACAGCTGGTAAATTGCTTCCAATATCGGGAAGGTAGCCTTTTATCATAGCGCCGTTAATATTTCTTTCCTGTTCTAAAACCGAAATTTGTTCCGCAACATTTCGTAGTTGTCGGATGTTTCCACCCCATTGGTATTTCTGAATAAGTTCTACTGCAGCATCCTCTAACCTAATGGTAGGCATCTTATATTTAATAGCGAAATCTGCTGCGAATTTCCTAAATAACAAATGGATGTCGTCTTTTCTATCCCTTAAAGGCGGTAGATTAATTTCTACGGTGCTTAATCTATAATAAAGATCTTCTCTAAACTTTTCTTTTTTAATAGCATCAAACATGTTCAGGTTTGTAGCAGCTACAATTCTAACATTGGTCTTTTGAACTTTTGAAGATCCAACTTTTATAAATTCGCCATTTTCCAAAACTCTAAGCAATCTTACCTGTGTGGTTAATGGAAGTTCTCCTACTTCATCTAAAAAAATAGTTCCTCCATCTGCAACTTCAAAATAACCGTTACGGGTTTGTGTTGCTCCGGTAAAAGCCCCTTTTTCATGACCAAATAATTCACTGTCTATAGTGCCCTCTGGAATTGCTCCGCAGTTAACGGCGATATATTTCCCATGCTTTCTATGAGATAAGGAATGTATTATTTTAGGAATACTTTCTTTACCAACACCACTTTCTCCTGTAACCAAAACGGAAATATCTGTAGGAGCTACTTGGATAGCTTTTTCTACTGCACGATTTAATACCTGATCGTTCCCTATGATCTCAAATCGCTGTTTTATTGCTTGAACTGATTCCATATATTTCTTACCTATTGCTTATTGGCTTGCGCCAGGTTACAACTTTTAAATTTATATAATTTTTTGTTGGAGTATCACTAATTATGGATGCTGTATCCAACAGGTTTTCCAATTAAAGTCCCACTTGTACAGTCGGTAATTTCAACATTTACGAAATCTCCAATCTTATAGGTGTCTTTATCAAAAACAGCAACCGCATTGTAGGTAGTTCTACCACTCCATTGCTTATCAGATTTTTTTGATTCTCTTTCTATAAGTACTTCTACTGTTTTTCCAATATATCCTTGTGTTTTAAGAAGTGAATGTCCTCGCTGAAGTTTTACAATTTCAGCAAGCCTTCTTTGTTTTATCTCTTCAGGAACATCATCTTCAAATTTCTTAGCACCTAATGTTCCAGGTCTTTCAGAATAAGAGTACATATATCCAAAATCGTATTTTACATGTTCCATTAAAGATAAGGTGTCTTGATGATCTGCTTCAGTCTCCCCACAAAATCCTGCGATCATATCCTGAGAAATGGCACAATCTGGGATTCTCCTTCTTATATTATCTATAAGTGTAAAATATTCTTCTCTTGTGTGAAGCCTGTTCATTCTTTCCAATACCGTATTACTTCCGCTTTGTACTGGTAAGTGAATGTGCTTGCAGATATTTGGATATTTCACCATCATATCTACAACATCCATCGTCATATCCTGAGGATTAGAAGTGGAAAATCGAATACGTAATTTAGGATGTGCTTCAGCAACAATTTTTAAGAGTGTTGCAAAATTGGTTGCGGTTGCTTTTTCTATTTCAGAAGCATTCTTAAAATCTTTTTTAAGTCCGCCACCATACCATAGATAACTATCTACATTCTGGCCTAGAAGCGTGATCTCTTTGAAACCTTTACTGGCCAGATCATTTACTTCTTCAATAATACTTTGCGGGTCTCTACTTCTCTCACGACCTCTTGTAAAAGGCACCACACAGAAAGTACACATATTATCGCATCCTCTGGTAATAGAGACCAATGCAGAAACTCCATTACTTTGCAATCTTACCGGAGAGATATCTCCATAAGTTTCATCTTTAGAAAGAATTACATTCACTGCATTTCTTCCCTCTTCAACTTCGCTAATAAGATTTGGAAGATCTTTATAAGCATCTGGTCCCACGACAAGATCCACGATCTTTTCTTCTTCTAAAAATTTGCTTTTTAAACGCTCGGCCATACATCCAAGAACCCCAACCTTCATTTTAGGGTTTATTCTTTTAACAGCATTGTACTTTTGTAAGCGCTTTCTAACAGTTTGTTCAGCCTTATCTCTAATAGAACAGGTGTTTACTAAAACTAGATCTGCATCTTCAAGATTTTTTGTGGTATTAAAGCCTTCTTTTTCAAGTATGGATGCTACAATTTCACTATCGCTAAAATTCATTGCACAGCCATAGCTTTCAATGAATAACTTCCGTTTGTTTTCGGCTTTCGGCTCTATAACTAAGGTGTTTCCCTGTAATTTTTCATCTATGATCTTCTCCATATGTCAATCGTGTCCTATAGGTAATTTAGCTTGCAAAGATAGGTTTTACTGCGATTATGACAAAGTGACAGCACTAAAAATTATAGAGATTAATTTCCCTTGTTTAGTGGAATTTTCAGGATTTTGAGTGCATATTTAAAAATTGCTCTACTTTTGCAGCTAGAAAATAGACAAACATGGCAAAGAATTTAGTGATTGTAGAGTCTCCGGCCAAAGCCAAAACCATCGAAAAATTTTTAGGGAAAGATTTTACTGTAATGTACAGTTTTGGTCACATTGCAGATCTACCAACCAAAGAATTAGGAGTGGATACGGAAGGGGATTTTAAACCTAAATATATAGTATCTAAGGATAAGAAGGATGTTGTAAGTAAACTGAAGAAGCAGGCAAAAAATGCTGAAATGGTTTGGTTAGCGAGTGATGAGGACCGGGAGGGAGAAGCAATCGCATGGCATTTAGCAGAAGAGCTTAAACTGGATAAAAATAGAACTAAAAGAATCGTATTTCACGAGATCACCAAAACGGCAATCTTAAAAGCGATTGAAAATCCAAGGGATATTAATTACGATCTGGTAAATGCTCAGCAAGCAAGAAGAGTATTAGATAGATTGGTAGGATACGAACTTTCTCCTGTTTTGTGGAGAAAAGTGAAAGGTGGGCTTTCTGCGGGAAGGGTACAATCTGTCTCTGTGCGTCTTATTGTAGAGAGAGAACGTGAGATCGAAGATTTCACTGCGGAGGCGTCTTATAGAATAGATGCAGAATTTACTTCGGAAGAAGGAAAGACCTTAAAAGCGAAATTGCCTCGTAATTTTGATACTAAAGAAGAAGCTGAAAAGTTTCTTTTAGAAAATCAGCAGGCTAATTTTAAGGTAGCAGATCTTACCACCAAGCCAGCTAAGAAATCTCCGGCACCTCCATTTACAACTTCAACGCTTCAGCAAGAGGCATCCAGAAAGTTATATTTTTCAGTAAGTAAAACCATGACTATGGCGCAACGTTTATATGAAGCGGGTCATATTACTTATATGAGAACAGATTCTGTGAATTTATCTGATGACGCCCGGAAAGGTGCAAAAGATGAAATTCTGAAGGCTTACGGGGAGAAATTCAGTAAAACTAGACAATTCAAGGGGAAATCTAAGGGAGCACAAGAAGCTCACGAAGCGATTAGGCCTACACTTTTTGAAAATCATACTGTTAATGCAGATCGCGATCAAGAGCGTTTGTATGAGTTGATCTGGAAAAGAGCGATCGCATCTCAAATGAGTGATGCGCAATTGGAGCGAACTAACGTTAAGATTGAAGCAGATAAGCACGACAAAAATTTCACTGCAAATGGAGAAGTGTTGAAATTTGAAGGTTTCTTAAAAGTGTATTTAGAAGGAAGTGATGATGAAGATGAAGAGCAAGAAGGAATGCTTCCTGCATTAAGAGTAAATGAAAAATTAGATAACAATTATATTACCGCTACAGAGCGATTTACAAGGCCTCCTTATAGATATACGGAAGCTTCTTTGGTTAAGAAATTAGAGGAATTAGGAATTGGAAGACCTTCTACCTACGCGCCTACTATTTCTACTATCCAGAACCGTAATTATGTGGAAAAAGGAACTGTAGATGGTGTTGAGCGAAAATATGCTCAGTTGAGCTTGAAAAATGATAAATTCAGTGAGCAGGAATTAACTGAAAATATTGGAAGTGATAAAGGAAAGTTAGTACCTACAGCAGTCGGTCAGGTTGTGAACGACTTTTTAGTGATGCACTTTTCTAATATTTTAGATTATAATTTTACAGCGAAAGTAGAACAGAGTTTCGATGATATTGCAGAAGGAAATGAGGAATGGACTAAAATGTTGAGAGACTTTTATTCTGAATTTCACCCTCAAGTACTTGATGTTGCAGCAAATGCAGATAGAGAAGTAGGGGAGCGTGTGCTAGGAAAAGACCCTGAGTCAGGAAAACCCGTAAGTGTGCGTTTAGGTAAATTTGGGCCGATGGTTCAAATTGGATCTGTAGAAGATGAGGAGAAACCAAGATTTGCGGGATTAACTCCCAATCAATCCTTGGGTTCTATAACCTATGAAGAGGCGATGGATCTTTTTAAACTTCCAAAAGAAATCGGGGAATGGGAAGGAGAGCCTGTCGAAGTAAATAACGGAAGGTTTGGACCTTATGTGAAGTATGCTGGAAAATTCGTTTCTTTAGATAAGGGTGAAGACCCGATGAGTGTAGATATGGAACGCGCTTTAGAGCTTATTGAAGCAAAAGAAAAAGCTGATGCTCCTATCTATGTATATAAAGAGCTTCCAGTTCAAAAAGGAGTTGGGAGATTTGGGCCATTTTTAAAGTGGAACAATATGTTCATCAATGTAAATAAGAAGTACGATTTCGATAATTTAACAGATGCCGATATCGAGCAACTTATTGAGGATAAGATTCAGAAAGAAATAGATAAGGTTCTCCATAATTGGGAAGCTGAGGGAATTCGTGTAGAAAAAGCAAGATGGGGACGCTCTAATATTATCAAGGGAAAAACCAAGATCGAATTACCTAAAACTGTAGATGCAACTAAATTAACATTGGTTGAGGTGCAGGAAATAATAGAAAAGAACACTAAAAAGAAGCCTGCAAAAAAGAAAGCTACTGCTAAGAAAAAGGCTCCAGCAAAGAAAACTGCTGCTAAAAAGAAACCAGCTCCAAAAAAGAAGTAATTGATGGATTTTGAATTTTTAAGACCTGTAGAGCAGCAATTATTTGAAGAAATTGTTTCGGCAGAATCACATAACCTAGGAAGCCAGTTGTTCGTGCATACTCAGTCCTCAGGAATTCCTGACCTTGAAAATGTTCAAATAGCAATAGTTTCAGTAAATGAAAATAGATTAGCAGAGGGATATGAAGATGAGTTTCTTAATTTCAATAAAATAAGAAGATCTTTTTATAGCCTTTTTCCAGGAAACTGGCATTTAAATATTGCCGATCTTGGTTCAATAGAAAAAGGAGAGACAATAGAAGATACTTATTTTGCATTACAGTCTTTAGTAAAAGAGTTGCTTAAGAAAAACATTATTCCAGTAATATTAGGAGGAAGTCAAGATCTCATTTACGCACAATACAGGGCGTACGATTTTGTAGAGCAAATGGTTAATCTTGTTAATGTAGATTCAAGATTTGACCTTGGAGATGCAGAAAAGCCAATAAGCAATAAGTCCTATATTGGAAAGATAGTAGTAAATAAACCTTATAACTTATTTAACTATTCTAATGTGGGCTATCAAACATATTACAACTCTCAGGAGGAAATAGGTTTAATGGAACGTTTGTTTTTTGATGCTTTTAGATTGGGAGAGGTTTCAAATAATATAAAGATAATTGAGCCAGTAATGAGAGATGCAAACTTGGTTGGCATAGATCTTAATGCTGTAAATTCCTCTTCTATTAAAAGTTCTCCAAACAATTCTCCAAACGGATTTGATGGAAAGGAAATTTGTGCTCTAGCACGTTATGCGGGAATAAGCGATAAAGTTTCTTCTTTTGGGATTTATGAGTATACTTCCAATTATTCTGAAACTGCAAACATGTTAATAGCCCAGATGATCTGGTATTTTATAGAAGGAGTAAATTACAGGTCTAATGAAAATACCTTGTCTGCTAAAAAAGATTTTATTAAATATCAAGTACCAATAGAAGATGAGATTTTAGTGTTTTTTAAAAGCCCTAGAACCGGAAGATGGTGGATAGAAATACCTTTTATTACTAATTCTAATACTAAATTGAAAAGGCATACGTTATTACCTTGCAACCATGATGATTACTTAGAGGCTTGCAACCAAGTTATTCCGGAAAGATGGTATAAGACCAAAAGGAAGAACGAAGTTTAAAATTTTGTAAGCATATTCATATATTACTGTATTTTTGCAAAAAGTATTGTTTTTTAAAATTTATTTGGATAGGTTTACTACCTAAATCAAATATGTCATAACCAGAGAGATATTATGAAGAAATTATTTTCGCTTATTGCTGTAATAACAATGCTTTATAGCTGTAACAGTGGTGATCGTGGGCAGCTTGTAGGTGCGGAAGGTAAGAGATGGAATCCTGAGAAACCCTTTGGAATGACCCTTATACCAGGTGGAGCATTTATTATGGGAAAGGCAGATGATGATATTGCCGATGCGAAAAATGCGCCAACCAAAACGGTTACAGTGCGTTCTTTTTATATGGACGAAACAGAGATAACTAATAGCGAATACAGACAATTTACTGACTGGGTGCGTGATTCTATAGTTAGAATGAATCTTGCTATTGAAGCAGATTTTGAAGGGGCAACCGCAGGTCAAGATGGGATTGGTGAGTTTGCATTTCTTGATTCTGACGAAGCAGACATGACGGTTTATGAGAAATACATGTATGATAACTACACTCAATTTTCTGAAGATTATCAAGGGAGAAAACTGAATAAAGATATTGATATCATCTGGGATACCAGAGATTATCCAGATGAAGCTTATGCTCGTGTAATGGATTCAATGTATATTCCATTGGATGAATCTTATAACGGTCAAAGAACCATAGATGTTAAAAAGTTGAAATTCAAGTACCGTTGGATGGATATTCAGAAAGCGGCAAGAGCAAAAACTCAAAAGAGAAGCGATTTTATAGTTACTGAAGAAATCAATGTTTATCCAGATACTACAGTATGGATCAAAGATTTCAATTATTCCTATAATGAACCAATGCATAACGATTATTACTGGCATACTGCCTTTGATGATTACCCTGTAGTTGGTGTTAGCTGGAAACAAGCTAAAGCTTTTACTCAATGGAGAACCTTATACCATAATGCTTTCAGAAAATCCAAAGGGGATCACGATGTTCCTTTTTATAGATTACCTACTGAAGCAGAATGGGAGTATGCTGCAAGAGGAGGTTTACAATCTGCAACCTACCCTTGGGGTGGGCCGTATGCTAAGAACGACAGAGGTTGTTTCATGGCAAACTTCAAACCGTTAAGAGGAGATTATGCTGCAGATCAAGCTTTGTATACTGTAGAGGCAAAATCTTATGAGCCAAACGATTATAATTTATATAATATGGCAGGAAACGTTTCAGAATGGGTGAATTCTTCATACGATCCAGCTGCTTATGAATATATGTCTTCTATGAACCCTACCGTTAATGATGAAAATGATATGCGAAAGGTAGTGAGAGGTGGATCCTGGAAAGATGTTGCTTATTTCTTACAGGTAAGTACAAGGGATTATGAATACTCGGATACAGCAAGAAGTTATATTGGTTTTAGAACAGTCCAAGATTATCTTGGAACAGATGTTACTTTAAACCAATCTCCAAGAAATTAAAAAAAGTCAAAATAAGAACCCAAGTTAATAATAACCAACAAGAAATAATTATTTAATATCATGGCAAATTCAAGAAATGTTAAGAAGATCACCAATATGGTTTACGGTTTAGGTGCATCTGTAGTAATTTTAGGAGCATTATTTAAAATTATGCACTGGCCTTTTGGTAATGAATTCTTAATTGCAGGTTTAGTAACAGAAGCATTGGTATTTGCATATTCTGCTTTTGAGCCTGTAGATGATGATCTAGACTGGGCATTAGTTTATCCAGAATTGAATGGAGGTCCTGCCTCTGCAAGACACAATGCCTTAATTGAAGAAGATAAAGAAACTGAAGCATCTCTGTCTAAGAAGTTGGATGTAATGCTGAAGGAAGCTAAGATAGATGCTAGCCTAATGGAAAGCCTTGGAACTAGCATTCGTAACTTTGAAGGAGCTGCAAAAGGAATTGCTCCAACAGTAGATTCTATGGTTTCTCAAAGAAAATATTCTGAAGAATTAAGTGTAGCTGCTGCCCAAATGGAAACATTGAATAATCTATATAAAGTTCAGGTAGAGTCTTCAGCTAGACAAGCAGAGATCAACGAAGAAGTTGCTGAAAATGCTGGTAAATTAAAAGATCAGATGAGTTCAATGGCTGCTAACCTTTCTTCATTAAATGGAGTTTATGGTGGTATGCTTACTGCGATGAATGTGAATGTAAGAGCATAATTATTTAGTTGTAACGACTAGAAGAGATCTAATAAAAAACTAAACTAATTATACATGGCGTCTGGAACACAATCACCAAGACAGAAGATGATTAACCTAATGTACTTGGTTTTCATTGCAATGTTGGCTTTAAATATGTCCAAAGAGGTACTTACCGCTTTTGGATTAATGAATGAAAAATTAGCCGAATCTAATGCTACAACTGCACAACGAAACAATGCGTTTTTAGCAGGTTTAGAGGAAAAGGTAAGTGAGCAGCCTGCAAAATATGCCCCTTTAAAAGAGAAAGCAGATAAAATTGATGTTTTATCTGAAGATTTCAATTCATATTTAGAAAACTTGAAAACGGAGCTATTAGCAGATGTTGATGATAAGCAACAATATGAGGAAATGGATAAGTCCAATAAATTGGATGAGATGTTTTTTCAAAGCGGAAGAATTAGCCCGAAAGGACAAGAATTTTTAGATAAAATGAGTGGTTACAAAAATGGAGTTGTATCTATTATTGGTGACGAAAAAGGATTTGAAAAAATAGTACAGAATGTCCAAGCAGAATTTTCAACTGAACCTGTTAGGGTAGATGGTGCAAATGTAGAGTGGTTAAAATACCGTTATGAAGGTTTTCCTTTAGTGGCTTCGGTAACTCAGCTAACCCAAACTCAAGCAGATATTAAATCTACTGAAAGTGAAATTCTTTCGGCAATGTTATCCGGACAATTACAAAGCGAAGTTTCATTAACTAACTATGAAGCTATTGTAGTTCCTTCTAAAACAGCTTTTTTTAGTGGAGAGAACTTCAAAGGAAAAGTAGTTTTAGGAAGAGTGGATAACACACTTAAATTTGACGATGTTATTGTTAATGGCAAGAAAGTTGAAAGCTCTCAAGCAGGTCAGGTAGTTTTAGATTTTCCGGCTGGTAATGTTGGAGAACAAGAGATCAAAGGAGAAATTCAATTTAAAGAAGGAGATTCTATAGTTAAAATTCCAATTAATAGCTCCTATGCTGTTATTCCAAAACCAAATTCTGCGGTTATTTCTGCAGATAAAATGAATGTTGTATATCGTGGGGTTCAAAACCCAATGACTATCTCTATTCCTGGTATAGGAAATGTAACTGCAAATGCTCCTGGTCTTAGACAGGCTGGTGGTGCAGGAAATTATATGATGGATGTTACAACACTTCAAGCAAGAGAAGTTACTATAAGTGTAAGTGGTAAACTACCTGGTGGAGAAACTGTATCAGATAAAAAGATTTTTAGAGTAAAAGATATTCCTAGACCGGTTGGAACCATTCGTGGGGAAGACGGTGCTGTAAAAATGCAACGTAGCAGTTTAGAGATCTCTGAAGTTGGAGCAACATTGCCTGATTTCGATTTCGAGATAGGTTTAAGAGTAACAGGATTCAGTTTTAAAGTATCAGGACAGCCTACCATTAAAGTTAATGGCGGAAGATTGGATTCTTCTTCTAAAGCGGCATTAAGACGTGCGGGAAGAGGAGAAACAGTACAGATATTCGATATTGAAGCGCAATTAGCTACCAATAGTGGATATAAACTTAAGAAAGTATCTCCGGTATTTGTGGAGTTAACAAACTAATAAATTCATTATAATGAAGTGGAATCAGATTTTGATTGGTGTATTTGGATTGCTTATTACCGGATCGGTAATGGGTCAGGCAAATATTCTAAATGCGACTTCTCCAGACCAAATTGGACAGTTATCTGAGGGGGAGAAAGCGGTGAAGAAAGAAAGCAAGCCATTACCTTATGGGTTTGTAGATGATAGAGATGTCTTATGGTCAAAAAACACCTGGGAGATCATAGATCTAGATGAACGCGTAAATTTCCCAATGTATTATCCTATAGATACCAATAACATTGGTTCTAATAGAAGATCACTTTATGATGTTCTAATGACAGGGATTAAATCTGGAAAGATCAAGAATATCTATGCAGATTCCTACTTCAATGAAAAGAGAACTTTAAGCGATATTAGTGCTGCTATTTCTAAAATTGATACTACAGACCTTGGGGTTGAGCAGTACAATGCTGGAGAAGAAATAGATCAGCAATTTATTGATAGAAGAGATATTACTTCTGCAGACATTGCAGAATATCATATTCGTGGAATGTGGTATTTTGACAAGCGTATGGCAGAATTGAAATATAGAATACTAGGAATTGCTCCAGTAGCTCCAGATGTTAATTTCATAGATGATGAAATTCCAGATCTAGTTGAGTTATTTTGGGTTTGGTTCCCAGATGCAAGAGAAGTGTTATTTGACAATAATGCTTTTAATGGAAGCAACACCGCACAATCTATAACTTTTGATCATTTGCTGAATGCAAGAAGATTCAGTGCAGTGATCTATAAAGAAGATAACGTGCAAGGAGATCGTGAGGTAGATGAATATATTGCAGAGAATGCATTTATGCAGCTGTTAGAATCTCAAAGGATCAAGGAGCAAATTCGAAATTTCGAACAAGATATGTGGAACTACTAAGTTTCAAATTTTAAATAGACTAAGCGCTCCGGAATTTCCGGGGCGCTTTTCAATTGTAAGCTATGTTAGATTATATTATTGTGGGTTCCGGTTTAAGCGGAATTGCCGTTGCTGAAAAGTTACTTTCTAGGGACAAAAAGATCCTGGTCTTTGATGATAACTCCCAAACTTCCTCTACAGTTGCCGGAGGCATCTATAATCCAGTGATATTAAAAAGATTTACATTGGCCTGGAATGCTAATGAACAATTAGATACCGCTCTTTCATTTTATAGGTCATTAGAGAAAAAATTAGCTGTAAGCCTAATACATCCTTTGCCAATTTATAGAAGGTTTCATTCTATAGAAGAACAGAACAATTGGTTTTCTGCAATGGATAAATCTTATTTGAGTAGATTTTTAGATGAAAAATTAGTCTCGACTATAAACCCAGATATTCCCTCATCGTATTCTTTTGGTCATGTAAAAGAAACTGGCGTTGTAAACACAGAACTCCTGCTTGAAAAATATCGTGCTTTTTTAACTGAAATAAATTCATTTCAGCAAGAAACTTTTGATTTTGATCACTTTGAAGTAAATGAGGATCACTGTATTTATAAAAATAGTAAGGCTAAAAAGATCATTTTTTGTGATGGCTTCGGGTTAAAAAAGAATCCATATTTTAATTACTTGCCTTTAAATGGAAATAAAGGGGAATATCTGATTATTAAATCTGATGACTTAAAACTTGAAGTTGCAGTAAAATCTTCGGTATTTATTATTCCTCTTGGAGAAGATCTTTATAAGGTTGGCGCAACCTATAATAATTGGGATAAAACAAAAGAACCGACTCAGGAAGGAAAAGACTACTTATTGGAAAAATTAAACGGATTCTTAAATTGTGATTTTGAGGTTGTAGATCAAGTTGCCGGAATTCGACCTGCAGCTAAGGATAGAAAGCCGCTTGTGGGGAAACATCCCAAATATGGAAATATGTATTGCTGCAATGGCTTTGGAAGTCGAGGAGTATTAATTGGGCCTACAGTAGCTTCAGAATTGATTAACTACATAGAAAATTCAATAGCTCTATCCGAAGAAATAGATATAAATAGATTTGCTAAATTATATCAGGCAGCATCGTCATAACTTAGAAACATATTTATCCATATATTTCTGGATAATCTAAGTATTATTGGCATTAATACAATCAAGCTAATTGTAATAGCAATAAAGGTGGTCATAAGACCTCCACCAAGAAAAAGATAAGCTATTATAAAAGCTGCAACAGATACTGCAACCCCTAAAGCATAGCTTACATACATAGCTCCAAAGAAAAAAGAAGGTTCTATTTTATATTTTGTCCCACAATTGGAACATCTTTCGTGCATTTTTAAAATATTTTGCAGCCTATATGGGTTGGAATCCACGTACATACTTTCCTCCTGACACACCGGACAAGTCCCTGTTAGTATACTATATGATTTTGAGCCCTTTAAGAATTGCATTTCTATTTTTTTAGTAATGCAAAAATAGGCATCTTTGCAAAAAATTTAGAATAATATAATGCTTAACATTCATAATTTATCTATTTCATTTGGAGGCGAGAGTTTATTTGATGAAATTACCTTTAGACTTGGCGCCGGAGATCGCGTAGGACTTATTGGTAAGAACGGTGCGGGAAAGTCTACAATGCTTAAAATCCTTTCTGGGGAACAAGAGGCAGATACAGGGCAAATAGCTAAAGACAAGGAGCTTAAAATAGGTTTCTTAAAACAGGATATAGATTTTATTCAAGGTCGTACAGTGATCCAAGAGGCGCAACAGGCGTTTGTGGAGATCAAGCAGATGGAGAAGAAGATAGACTTTATCAATGAGCAATTAGCTACTAGAACAGATTACGAAAGTGATGCATACACGCAAATAATACAAGATCTTAGTGAGATCACTCATCAATATGAAATTATTGGTGGTTATAATTACCAAGGAGAAACTGAAAAAGTACTTGTTGGACTTGGTTTCGAACGCGATAAATTCGACAAACTTACCGATACTTTTTCTGGAGGTTGGAGAATGCGTATAGAATTGGCTAAGCTTCTACTACAGAGCAATGATATTTTGTTGCTGGATGAGCCAACTAACCACTTGGATATAGAATCTATTATCTGGTTGGAATCTTTCTTGACCAATTATCCGGGTTGTGTGATCATTGTTTCTCACGATAAGATGTTCTTAGATAATGTTACCAATAGAACTATTGAGATCTCTCTAGGGAAGATCTACGATTATAAAAAACCTTACTCGCAATATTTAGTTTTACGCCAAGAATTGAGAGAGCAACAATTAGCTTCTCAAAAAAACCAGGCAAAGCAAATTGAGCAGACGGAAAAACTGATTGAAAAATTCCGTGCTAAAGCTTCCAAGGCCTCTATGGCACAATCTTTAATCAAAAAGTTAGATAAGGTTGATAGAATTGAAGTAGATGAAGATGATAATGCCGTAATGAATTTGCGTTTTCCTATCTCTTTGCAGCCAGGGAAAATTGTAATAGAGACGGAAGAGGTTGGGAAAGCATACGGAGAGGTACAGATATTAGAAGATATAGATCTTCTAATAGAAAGAGGCAGTAAGATCGCTTTTGTTGGACAAAACGGACAAGGTAAAACCACACTGGCTAAAGTAATAGTTGGAGAGATTGGGCATACCGGTAAACTGAAACTTGGACATAACGTACAGTTAGGGTATTTCGCGCAGAATCAGGCAGACGAGTTGGATGGTGAAAAGACGGTGCTGGATACGATGATAGACGCCGCTACAGAGTCTACTAGGAGTAAAGTAAGAGATATGTTAGGCTCGTTCCTGTTTAGAGGAGACGAGGTGAGTAAGAAGGTTAAAGTTCTATCTGGTGGAGAAAGAAATAGATTGGCCCTATGTAAATTATTGCTTCAGCCATTTAATGTGCTTATAATGGATGAGCCAACCAACCACTTAGATATTAAATCTAAAAACGTATTAAAGGAAGCGCTTAAAAGTTTTGAGGGAACCCTTATAATTGTTTCTCACGATAGAGATTTCCTTCAGAATTTAACGCATTCGGTTTATGAGTTCAAGGATAAAAAGATTAGAGAATACTTAGGAGATATAGATTTTTATTTGGATCAGCGTAATGTTGAAAACATGCGTGCTATCGAAAAAAGAGATAAAGTTCAGAAAGAAGTATCTAACAATTCCAATTCTAAACAATCTTATAACGATCAGAAAAAGTTTAAATCTCTTCAGAATAAACTAAGCAATACCGAAGCTAAAATAGGTAAGCTGGAAAAGGAATTAAAGGCGAAGGATGAGGAAATGGCTACAAATTATAAAGCCGCTACCGCTAAGCCTCATTTTCTTGAAAACTATAAGAAAAAGAAAAAGGAAGTTGAGCAATTAATGAAATCTTGGGAACAGTTACAAGAGGAGTTGGAGCTCATATCTTAAGCTTTTTAAGATTGATTATCCATGTTTAGGTTAGTACAAATGGAATTTAAATCTTTGGTCGATTTTGATTCCTAAATCGGATTTTAAGAGAAAAAAGATATTCTCTATTCTTGATTTTGCATTTGAAACATTAGCGGTTTGCAAAAGGATTTCTACTTTTATGATAATTAAAAGGATTGTTCATTAAACGCTTTATACTTTAGCTAGTCTAAGGTGTAATTAAAAGTCAATAATGCGTAAAATAATCCTTTCCATTCTGGGAGTAGCTCTTGTAATAGTTTCCATTTTTGTTGCCAAAGCAATTATAGAAAGTAATACAATAGAGAGACCTCCTGCTAAAAAAGTAGTTAAAACGGTTTATGTGCAAACGGTTAATAATGAGGAAGTTCCTATTGTTATTCCTGCAAATGGTACTGTTACTGCTTTACAAAAAACCTCCCTTTTTTCTGAAGTAGAGGGCATCTTTAGAAGTAGTTCTAAGCCTTTTAGACCCGGACAAGAATACTCTAGAGGACAAGTACTTTTGCGCATTGATGCTGCAGAATATGCTGCCAACGTGCGGGCTGCGAAAAGTGAGTTGTATAATAAGATAGCGGCAGTTATGCCAGATCTTCGATTGGATTATCCAGATGTTTATCCAAAATGGGAAGCTTATTTAAATAGCTTTGATGTTAATAAAAATTTAGCTCAGCTTCCAGAATCCTCATCAGATCAAGAGAATTATTTTATTTCAGGACGAGGAATTGTTTCTGGATATTATAATATCAAGAATCAAGAAACAAGACTTAATAAATTTACTATTGTGGCACCCTATAATGGAGTGCTTACAGAAGCAATAGTTACGGAAGGCTCTTTGGTAAGACCTGGTCAAAAACTAGGAGAATTCATTGATCCTTCAGAATATGAATTAGAAGTTGCGGTAAGAAAATCCTTTAGTGACCTATTGCAAGTAGGTGAGAAAGTTGCTCTCAAGAATCTTGAAGGAACTCAGCAATTTCAAGGTGAAGTAATTAGGGTAAACAGCAAGATAGATGCGAACTCTCAAACAGTACAGGTTTTTATAAAGATCAAAGATGCTAAAGTTAAAGAGGGAATGTATCTGGAAGCTAATTTAGAAGCAAGAAGCGTAGAAAATGCATTATCCATCCCTAGAAATCTATTGGTAGATCAAGATAAAGTCTTTGTTGTAAAAAACAAGACGCTGCAATTAGCAGAAATAAAAACGGTACATTTTTCATCTGAATCTGTTGTGATCACAGGCCTAGAAAATGGCACAAAACTAATCTCTGCTCCGGTTCCAGGAGCCTTTGTTGGTATGCCAGTGGAAATAAGTGATAATTCTAGTCTAGCCAAAACCAACTAGCTGTGAGAAAAATAATTAGTTATTTTATAAAATACGAGGTTGCGGTAAATGTGTTGATCTTCGCTTTCGTCATATTTGGATTGATTGGAGTTTTTAATATGAAGTCTTCCTTTTTTCCTTTGGTAGATTCTAAGATCATTACTATAAATGTTGCTTATCCAGGGTCTTCTCCAGAAGAGATAGAAGAAGGCATCATTCTTAAGATAGAAGATAATTTAAAAGGCTTGGTTGGTATAGATAGGGTTACATCTACTGCACGAGAAAGTGGCGGATCTATCACCGTAGAAATTGAAAAAGGTGAAAATATTGATGCACTTCTAGCCGAGGTTAAAAATGCAGTAGATAGAGTGCCGAATTTCCCCACGGGAATGGAGCCTTTGGTAGTTGCAAAACAAGAGCAAATAAGGCCAACTATCAGTTTTGCCGTAAGTGGAGAAAATATTCCTTTGGCAACTTTGAAAGAGATAAGTCAGCAAATAGAAAATGATCTTCGGGCGATAGACGGAATTTCTCAAATTACTATTTCAGGATTTCCTCAAGAGGAAATAGAAATTGCGGTAAGTCAGGATGATCTTTTGGCTTATAACCTTACTTTTGAAGAAGTGGCTGCAACTGTTGCCAATGCTAATATACTTTCTACAGGAGGAACTATTAAGACCAATGCAGAAGATTATTTAATACGAGCTAATAATCGTTCTTATTATGGAGATGCATTAAACGATCTTGTGGTGAGAGCTAGCACTTCTGGACAAACAGTTCGTTTGGGTGATATTGCAGAAAT
>JAGXIK010000197.1 GCA_024635715.1 Gillisia sp. | reverse complement strand
GCAGGATGTGTTGAGGTATACACTTACCGCCAATGCACCGGAAACAAAGGATAACGATTTTACCTGGAAAGATTTTCAGTCTAGAAACAACAATGAGTTGGTTGCGATCTTCGGGAATTTTATAAACCGTGCGGTTGTGCTTACCGATAAGTATTATGAAGGAGTAGTTCCAGCACCGGGAGAATTTACCGAAGTAGATGAACAAACCTTAGCTGCGGTAAAAGCATATCCAGCAGTAATAGCAAGTTCTATAGAGAGATATAGATTTAGAGAAGCCCAAGGCGAATTAATGAACTTGGCGCGACTTGGTAATAAATACCTAGCAGATGAGGAACCATGGAAAGTGGTAAAAACAGATCCAGAACGAGTTAAAACAGTAATGTTTGTAGCGCTTCAGATCTCTGCGGCATTAGCAACATTGAGCGAGCCATTCTTGCCATTTACTTCAGAGAAGTTGAAGAAGATATTAAATGTTCCCTCAGATGAAGGAGCTCTTAAATGGGAAGAAGTATCCGAAAAAGAAACTTTGATACCTGCAGGACATACAATAGGAAAAGCAGAATTGCTTTTCAGTAAAATTGAAGATGAACAAATACAACAACAATTAGATAAATTGGAAGCAACCAAAGCCGCTAACGAAGCCGATAATAAAAAAGCAGAACCTCAAAAAGAGGAGTCTACTTTTGAAGATTTTTCTAAAATGGATCTTCGAGTTGGGACTATTGTTGAGGCTACAAAAATGCCGAAAACAGATAAACTTTTAGTTTTAAAAGTAGATACTGGGATCGATGTGAGAACCATTGTTTCCGGAATTGCAAAAAGCTTTAAGGCTGAAGATATAATCGGTAAGAAAGTAACGGTATTAGTGAATCTTGCACCCCGGAAATTACGAGGAGTAGAAAGCCAAGGAATGATTTTGATGACTGAGAATGCTGAAGGAAAATTGGTGTTTTTGAATCCAGATGAAGAAGGTGTGAAGAACGGGACAATAATTAGTTAGTTCTCGATCCCGCTCGAACTGACAGTTGCATTTCAAAGTTACCGCGAGGGTCCGGATAGTTATGGGAAGAGAGATCTTTTGGCTTCAGTGAATGCAATTTGTATTTTTAAATCTGGTATTGTCACCTCGAGCGGACTCGAGAGGTTATTAACTAACTAGGACTAATTATGAAATTCTATTATGTTTATATCTTAGAATGTTCAGATAACCTTTTATATACAGGGATTACCAATAATCTATCTCGAAGAATAACTGAACACAATTCAGGATTGAATAAAACGTGTTTCACCTATAAAAGAAGACCCGTAAACCTCATTTTTAGTCAAGAATTTTCTGATGTGAACCAAGCTATCTTTTTTGAGAAGAAAATTAAAAAATGGAGCGCGGTTAAGAAAAGAGCTTTAGCCAAGGAAGATGAATTGTTATTACATCTTTTAGCTGAGTGCAGGAATGATTCACATTTTAGGAACAAACAATGAGTTCTCGACTCCGCTCGAACTGACAGTAACGATTTATAATTACATTGAAATGTCACCTCGAGCGTAGTCGAGAGGTTGCTAATCATAAATTCTTTAAATGCTAAAAATAGCATATCATCCAATCTTCAAACACCCCTTGCCGGATGGACATCGGTTTCCTATGGAAAAGTATGATCTGCTGCCTAAGCAATTGCTTCACGAAGGCACGTGCATAAAAGAGAATTTTTTCGAGCCCGACTTGCCCGAAATGTCACATGTTTTAAATGTTCATGATGAGGAATATGTAAGGAATTTACTAGATCTAACTATAGACAGTCGTGCTGCCAGAAAAATAGGTTTTCCTCTTTCCAAAGAGTTAATCCAAAGGGAACTCATTATTGCAGATGGAACTATGAAAGCCTGTGATTATGCTTTGGAACATGGAGTTGCTATGAATATTGCGGGAGGCACACATCATGCTTACACCAACCATGGAGAAGCTTTTTGTTTATTGAATGATCAAGCTATTGCTGCTAGATATCTTCAGAAGGAAAAGGGATTAAAAAAAATCCTGATAGTAGATCTGGATGTGCATCAGGGAAATGGGACCGCAGAGATCTTTCATGATGATGCTCCAGTTTTTACTTTTTCAATACATGGAAAAAATAATTATCCCTTCAGAAAAGAAACCTCCGATCTGGATATTGAATTAGCAGATAATATAGGTGATCAGGAATATCTCGATATCTTAAAGCAAACTCTTCCAGATCTCATAGCAGAAGAAAAACCGGAATTTATCTTCTTTTTAAGTGGAGTGGATATACTTTCCACAGACAAATTAGGGAAACTGGGTTGTACTATAGATGGTTGTAAAGAACGAGATCGATTTGTTTTGCAAACATGCCACGATCTCAAGATCCCGGTTCAAGTAAGTATGGGCGGCGGCTATTCTCCAGATATCAAAACTATATTGGAGGCTCATGCTAATACTTTCCGACTTGCTCAAAAGATCTATTTTTAGATCCTTAATATCATAAATAACAATACTCTCCCAATAAATAAGCTTATCCTCTCATAATTATTGTTCCTATTATTCATACTGTTTTAAATTATATATCTTAGAAGCAGATTAAAAACTTTGATTTCAGTATGAGCAGTTACCACATAAAGAATTTAGAAGAATATTACCAAGTATATAGAAAATCGGTACGAGATCCGGAAAATTTTTGGGCAGAGATCGCCGAAGAACATTTTGTATGGCGAAAATTATGGAACAAAGTTCTGGATTGGGATTTTTCTAAACCTGAAGTTAAATGGTTTGAAGGAGCGCAGTTAAACATCACTGAAAATTGTATAGATCGACATCTGGCAACACAGGCAGATAAGACCGCGATCATTTTTGAACCAAATGATCCATCAGAAGAAGCACAGCATATTAGTTATAAACAGCTACATGAAAAAGTTTGTGCTTTTGCCAATGTTTTAAAAGATCAAGGTATTAAAAAAGGAGATCGAGTTTGTATTTATTTACCCATGATTCCTGAGCTGGCCATTTCTGTATTAGCATGTGCGCGGATTGGTGCAATTCATTCGGTGGTATTCGCAGGCTTTTCAGCTACAGCTTTGTCTACCAGAATTAACGATTGCGAATG
This sequence comes from Gillisia sp., assembly GCA_024635715.1. Taxonomy (GTDB): domain Bacteria; phylum Bacteroidota; class Bacteroidia; order Flavobacteriales; family Flavobacteriaceae; genus Gillisia. The sequence goes on along the minus strand of JAGXIK010000197.1, from coordinate 1,921 downwards.
TAATATGGTGATCACTTCCGATGGGTCTTTTCGTGGTACTAAAAAAATAGATCTCAAAGTTATTGTAGATGAAGCTTTAGAAAGTACTCCAACTATTAAATCGGTTTTGGTGGTGAAGCGAACTGAAGCTGCTATTAATATGAAAGAGGGAAGAGATCATTGGTTGCAACCACTTTTAGATAATGCAAGCAAGGAATGCCAGATTGAAATAATGGATGCAGAAGATCCTCTTTTCATATTATACACCTCGGGTTCTACAGGAAGACCTAAAGGGATGATGCATACTACTGCAGGTTATATGGTATATAGCGCTTATACATTTAAGAATGTGTTTCAGTATAATGAAGGTGATGTTTACTGGTGTACAGCCGATATTGGTTGGATCACTGGTCATAGTTATATAGTTTATGGGCCATTAGCAAATGGAGCTACAACCGTGATGTTCGAGGGGGTTCCGAACCATCCAGATTTTGGGAGGTTCTGGGATATCATAGAAAAACATAAAGTAAATCAATTTTACACTGCACCTACAGCGATTCGTGCCTTGGCTAAAGAGAAACTAGATTATGTAGAAAATCATGATCTTTCTTCTCTCAAAGTGTTGGGAACTGTTGGAGAACCTATTAATGAGGAGGCTTGGCATTGGTATAATGACAATATTGGGAAAAAGAAAAGCCCTATTGTGGATACTTGGTGGCAAACAGAAACAGGAGGAATCATGATCTCGCCAATTCCATATTGCACACCAACGATTCCTACCTATGCAACTTTGCCTTTACCGGGAATTCAGCCAGCATTAATGGATGAGCAAGGAAAAGAGCTCAAAGGGAATCAGGTAGATGGGAGATTGTGTATCAAGTTTCCGTGGCCGGGAATGGCAAGGACTATTTGGGGAGACCACAAAAGATATAAAGACACCTATTTTTCTGCTTTCGAAAACAAATATTTTACAGGAGACGGAGCATTAAGAGATACAGTTGGTTATTATAGAATTACGGGAAGAGTAGATGATGTGATCATTGTTTCCGGGCATAATTTAGGAACAGCGCCTATTGAAGATGCTATTAATGAACATCCAGCTGTTGCAGAATCTGCTATTGTAGGGTTCCCACACGATGTGAAGGGAAATGCGCTTTATGGATATGTAATTCTGAAAGAAGCCGGGGAGTCTAGAATTCATGATAATTTGCGAAAAGAGATCAATCAGATCATTACCGAGCATATTGGACCGATCGCAAAATTGGATAAAATTCAGTTTACTGAAGGTTTGCCAAAAACAAGATCCGGAAAAATAATGAGAAGGATCTTACGAAAGATCGCTTGTAAAGAAACAGATAGTTTGGGAGATACTAGTACGTTATTAAATCCTGAAGTTGTGCAAGATATTATCGACAATGCACTTTAATTCCTATTCCTGAAATAACTAAAAAAAAGAAAGCGCCAAGAAGTTATATTTTCTTGGCGCTTTCTTTTATGTAAACTTGTAATTTTTTTACTCCAGAACTATTTTCCTAGAAGCAGCAATTCACTGCAAACTATCTCTGTTATATATCGTTTCACTCCTTCTTTATCTTCATAGCTTCGGGAAGTCAATTTTCCTTCTATTCCTACTTCTTTTCCTTTTGGGACATAATTTTCTACCAATTCGGCTGTCTTGCCCCAAGCCACGATATTGTGCCATTGGGTATCTGTAATCTTTTCACCCTTGGCGTTTTTATAGGATTCATTTGTGGCGATTGAGAATTTTGCCAAGATCTTTCCTGATTCCATGTGAAGAATTTCAGGGTCATTACCTACGTTCCCGATCAATTGAACTTTGTTTCTTAAAGTGCTCATAACTATAGAATTTATTGCAGTTGAAAATCATTAGTTCATTTCAACAGGACAAATGTATATGTGCACTTCAGCGGTATTCGGTTGG
>JAGXIK010000039.1 GCA_024635715.1 Gillisia sp. | reverse complement strand
ATACTGTACTATGCCTAATAGAATTACCGAACTTTTCAATATAAAATATCCATTAATTCAAGCAGGAATGATCTGGGCAAGCGGATGGAAACTTGCAAGCGCAGTTAGTAATAATGGTGGATTGGGAATAATTGGTGCGGGCTCTATGTATCCGGAAATTCTAAGAGAGCATATTCAGAAATGCCATAAAGCTACTGATAAACCCTTCGCTGTTAATGTTCCTATGCTCTATCCAGATATAGATAAGATCATTGAGATAATTATTGAAGAAGGGGTTAAAATTGTTTTTACCTCTGCGGGAAATCCTAAAACTTGGACCAAACATTTACAGAGTCATGGTATAAAAGTAGTTCATGTAGTGAGTAGTGTAAAATTTGCATTAAAATCTCAAGAAGCGGGAGTGAATGCAGTTGTTGCTGAAGGTTTTGAAGCTGGAGGACATAATGGAAGGGATGAAACTACTACGCTCACCCTAATCCCAATGGTAAAGGAGCAGCTTGAAATACCACTTATCGCCGCCGGAGGAATTGCTACAGGAAGAGGAATGCTTGCAGCGATGGTATTAGGTGCAGATGCAGTCCAAATTGGCTCGAGATTCGTTGCTAGTAACGAGGCATCTTCTCATCAAAATTTTAAAAATAAGGTAGTTGAAGCTAAAGAAGGAGACACTCAATTAACATTGAAAGAATTGGCTCCTGTGCGCATGATTAAAAATAAGTTCTTTAATCAAATACAAGACCTGTATCAGACTGTTCCAACAAAAGAAGAACTAATCACCTTACTAGGACGTGCTCGTGCTAAAAGAGGGATGTTTGAAGGGGATATGGAAGATGGTGAATTAGAAATAGGTCAGATCTCAGGACTAATACATGATATAAAACCAGCGGGAGAAATTATTAAGGAAATTATTGCTGAGTTTGAAATAGCTAAGCAAGAAGTAGCTAATTTTTAAGCTCTGATTGACGGTTTAATCTCTGGTCCCAAAAGTTATAGGGATGCCTCAAATTTTTAAATTATTCCCTTCCGAACCCTCTGGACATATGCCTTAGGCTTGTCACGACATTCTTAGTTAATTAAATTCTTCAAATTTATTTAATTCTCCTTCAATAAATTGCTGCCATTTAAGCTCTGCTTCTTTGTTTAAGCTGTGATTGGATTCTTTATCGAAAGCCTTTTGCATAGCGCTCCGCTCTTTATCTATCTTCTCATAGAGTTTATTTAGATAGTCTCGGGAATCTTTATTTATTTTAGAGCCGTCCACATTTGCCAATAACTTTCTCAATTTTCTAGCGTGCAGCTCAGAAATATCAAAATGTAGCTGTTCATGTTTCAACAAATATTCGCTTTTTGAAGTTGGCTGTACCCAGCTTTGTTCAGGATAAAAGAAAGTTTCTACTTTATAGTTCAATTCCATTTTCTGTGAAGTTCCTTTTAAACCCCAAGAGTAAGAAAGTCCTGTATTGGAATTCGCATGAAAAAGTGTGTTCTCTAAAGGGACTCCTTGAAAATCTTCCCATGTTAACGCAGTTTCTTCACTCCAAAAAATTTTTAGTTCTTCAGATTGTGCAAATGCAAGGCTGGAAATAGATAGAACTAATATGAAGAAAAGAGTCTTCACTATTTAATATTTGAAAATAATATTCTTGATAATATCCGGATGAATACTCTGGATCACCGGGCAGGTCTTAGCTGTATTTTCTAACACAGTTTTATCTCTATCAGTTAATTCACCTTTTACAGTTACAAAAACATCAATCTTAGAGATCCTTCTTGGATTAGCTTCCATGTGCTTTGTTACCTCGGCAAAAGTTCCTTTGATATCCAAATCATGTTCCTTGGCTTTAATTCCCATGAGAGTAAGCATGCAAGATGCCATTGCCGTTGCAACGGTATCTGTAGGAGAAAATGCTTCGCCCTTGCCATTGTTGTCTGTTGGGGCATCTGTAATAAATTTATTACCACTCTGGATATGCTCACACTCTGTGCGGAGATCTCCTTTATAAATTATTTTAGAGGTCATATTACTTATTTTGCAACACTTAGTGTAAGATCTTTATTAAGCTGCATAATATAAATAGCATCATTATAAAAACCACCATTGGTTTTAGGCTTGTAAAGGAATTTATTCTCTACGTATTCTGTGATAATATTTGCTTTTACTGATTCTTCTATGGTTCCCATTGCCGCAAGTCTTAACAAAACATCTAAGGTAAGATCGTAACCACGTACTGTGTATTTATTAGGAATATAGCCATATTTGGTCTTGTAGGCTTCAATAAAACTATCTGTCACAGATTCGTCAAATTCTTTATATTCAGAAGGAAAATGAAAACTCAATTCCCCTAAATGATCATTAGTTACAGCATCACTTTCAAAAGTGCTGTTTTTATAGGTGGTGAACAAAGTGATCCTGTTATTTCTAGCTAATCTATTTAATGCTGAAGTTGCACTTCCAAGCAAACCAATACTTTCAGATTCTAAGATCACCCAGTTCTCACGAGATTTATCTAATACAGAAGCTAAACTAGTTTCAGTAACATTATTAGCTTGTGGATTAAGTATTCTTGCTGATGGCAGAGCACTTGTCAACTTGTTTTTTATTGCTGAAGAAGATCCATCTGCAACTATGATCACATTTTTTCCTTCTGAGTTTTTCTGAAGATATACGATCATTGCTTCTCTCAACATATCATCGCTTGGACGGGATTGGTACAAATTTGGGAGCGCTTTTAACTCTCTATTGGTCATCGGTGAGATCACAGGAACTTTTAGATCCATCAAACTAGATGCTGCTTCCTCAGAAGTCGCTTGTAATAACGGACCTATAACAGCATCTACATTTCTGAAATCATTAGCTGCTATAGTTTGCGAGACTTTTCCAGAATTATTCTGAGTATCGTAAATACGAAGGTTTGTAGAGATCCCCAATTCTTTAGCTCGTTCAATTGCCATTAAAGCACCGCTATAAAAGTCTAAAGAGATACGCAAAACACGATCCTTCTGAATTAACTCTTTGGCATTAGAAATAGAATCCTTATTAATTTTGCTAAGATTATAAGGAAGCATTAAAACTAGATTTTTGGTGTCGAAGTTCTTCAAGTTTTTTGAAAGATCCATTCTAGATAATTCTGAAGTCGGCATTAGTTCTTCTCCTAGTCCATCTACTTCTTCCAGTTTATTTCCTTTAGAGTCTTTGGTAGGTACTTTCAATATCATACCCCATTTTAATCCATCTTTTAAAGCAGGATTCAATGCGACCAAAGAGTCTTCAGCTACTTGAAATCTTCTGGTTAAACCATACATGGTTTCCTGTGGCTGCACTTCGTAAAATTCAAACGCATCATCGGTAATTATCACCGGCTGGTCCAGAACATTAGTTCCTACTTTTAGCATTATTCCTGGTTGTAATACTCCAACCCTTGGGTTAAGAGCTTCCAATTCCTTTACCGTCATTCCATATTTACGGGCGATCCCATATTTTGTCTCTTTAGGAATAATAATATGTTCTCTCGTTTTTCCAATCTGCGAGGAAGGTTTAGAATTAAATACATCAGGGTTTCTTTCCTCTATTATCACTTTACCTGGAGCAGGTCTTTCTTTCTTTTCAGCAATTATAACTTTTTCAGGTGTACTTTTATCTATTACAAAAACAGGGATCTGAATAGTTTCGCCATTTTGTAGCTCTTTTGAATACAGTTGTTTATTATACTTTTTAATATCTTCAACACTAACTCCATACTGCTTGGAAAGACTATATAAGGTTTCCTTTTTCTGAACTTTATGTGAATTAAAACTCACTACTTTTTTAACAGAAGATTCACTTTGTTCTAAAGACATGGGAATAACCAACTTTGCATTTACTTGCAAACCTTCCTTGGCTTCAGGATTTAGTTTAAGTAATGTTTCTTGGCTTATATCATATTTATTAGAAATACTATATACTGTTTCCCCAGCGGCTACGGTATGATATTGATATGCCTGACCAAAGGCACTAGTAGTAAGAACTTGAAAGAACAAGCATATAATAATTACAAACCTCATCTGTTATTTTTTTTACTGATATTTAATTAGTGTCCAATAATTATTCCCACTCTATAGTTGCAGGCGGTTTAGAACTGATATCGTACACTACTCTATTAACGCCTTTTACTTTATTTATTATGGTATTGGATATTTTTTGTAGGAATTCGTATGGTAAATTCACCCAATCTGCTGTCATTCCATCGGTAGATTCCACCGCTCTTAAAGCTACTACTTTTTCATAAGTTCTCTCATCACCCATTACTCCAACGGAATTTACGGGTAATAAAATAGCTCCCGCTTGCCAAACCTTATCGTACAACATCCATTCTTTAAGACCATTAATAAAAATGGCATCAACTTCCTGAAGAATCCTTACTTTTTCTGCGGTAACGTCTCCTAAGATACGTATTGCCAATCCAGGTCCTGGAAAAGGATGCCTTCCTAACAATTCTTTTGCAATTCCTAGTTCTGCTCCTACCCTTCTTACCTCGTCTTTAAATAGAGCTTTTAAAGGCTCTACTATTTTGAGTTTCATGAAGTCTGGTAAACCTCCTACATTATGATGCGATTTTATAGTTGCCGAAGGTCCTCCTGTAGCAGAAACAGATTCTATTACATCTGGATAGATAGTTCCCTGCGCCAAAAATTTTACATCCTGGATCTGGTGTGCTTCATCATCAAAAACTTCAATAAAGGCATTTCCAATCTTTTTTCTTTTTCCTTCAGGATCACTAATCCCAGCCAAGGCATCCAAGAAACGTGCCGAAGCATCTACGCCTTTTACATTCAAGCCCATATCTTTATACTGGTCTAGAACGCTGTCGAATTCATCTTTTCTTAGCAATCCGTTATTCACAAAGATGCAGTATAAGTTCTTACCTATGGCTTTATGTAAAAGCACTGCCGCCACAGAAGAATCTACTCCTCCGCTTAAACCAAGAACCACTTTATCGTCTCCAATCTTTTCTTTTAATTCTGAAACCGTCATGTCTACAAAAGCTTCCGGCGTCCAACTTTGCTCTACTCCAGCAATCTTTACTAAGAAGTTCTCTAAAAGTTGTTTCCCATCTGAAGTGTGGTAAACTTCTGGATGGAACTGAATGGCAAAGGTTTCTTCACCTTCAATTCTATAGGCTGCATTCAGCACATCTTCTGTACTTGCAAGTCGTACCGAATTTGTTGGTAATTCTTTTATGGTATCACTATGACTCATCCATACCTGAGAATTCTCGGTGATATCTTCAAACAATGCTTCCGCATCCTTTATAATAGAAAGATTTGCTCTACCATATTCCCTGGTTTCTGAAGGTTCTACTTTTCCGCCGTGAAAATGAGCGAGATATTGAGCTCCATAACAAACAGCCAATAATGGCATTTTTCCTCTAATTTCAGAAAGATCAGGATGTGGAGCATCTTCTGCTCTCACAGAGAAAGGGCTTCCAGAAAGGATAGTTGCCTTAAATCCTGAAATATCTTTTGGAGGGTTGTTGTATGGGTGGATTTCGCAGTAGATGTTGAGCTCTCTAACTCGTCTTGCAATTAGTTGCGTATACTGGGAACCAAAGTCTAAAATAAGTACGTTTTGCTGCATGCGCAAAAGTAAGAATTTGAACTAATAATGTCCTAGCAGATCTATTATTTTATATCTTTAATTGCATATAAAATCTCCTTTTATGAAATACCTAGTTGCTATTATTTTCTCTATTGCTATTGTTTTGGCTTCATTCCTACTTGGAAATGCCTATATAAAAAGAGCACAGCCGGTTGGAGTGATCTCTGTTACCGGATCTGGGAGTGAGAATTTCACCTCAGACCTTATTGTATGGGAAGGCCAATTTGTTAGGGTATTCCCAATATTAAAACAAGCCTACGAAGATTTGAATAGAGATAAAGAAACCGTTAGAAACTATTTGATAGAAACAGGAATTCCATCAGAAAATATTGTTTTTAACTCTGTACAAACCAACGAGCAGCGAGATAATCAATATGAAAACGGAAATTATGTGGGCAGCACTTTCCAAGCTTACGAATTGATCCAATCGGTTAAAATTGAATCTACCAATGTAGAGTTGATAGAATCTGTATCCCGAGAGATTACTGAATTGCTTAATAAAGGAGTACAATTCAATTCCACTCCCCCAAGATATTACTACACTAAAATAGCCGATCTTAAAATTGAAATGATCTCGAAAGCTACAGAAGACGCCAGAGTGAGAGCAGAGAAAATTGCAGAAAACAGCGGCGGAAACCTGGGAGAGCTAAATAATGCTAGCATGGGTGTTTTTCAGATCACAGGCCAGAATAGTGGCGAAGATTATAGCTGGAGTGGCGCCTATAATACCCAAGACAAAAAGAAAACCGCCTCTATTACTATGCGTTTGGAATATGAAATTGATT
>JAGXIK010000196.1 GCA_024635715.1 Gillisia sp. | reverse complement strand
TCTATAGAGAGAGTGACATCTTTTCCTTTTTTTGGTAGAGTATCAAAAATCCCTTCTTTAAAAGGACCAATATCTCTATTAAATCTATCTTTCTGAATGTATTTTACGCCTTTTATACCTCTAAGCAATTCCTCATACTGACCTTCGACCCCTTGTTTTCCAATTAAATCTCCAGAAATATAATAGGGATTTTCATCAATTATTTTATTGTTTACTTCAGCAATATAGCCTAAGACATTGGAACCGTTTTGGGTCTGATAATCCCGTAAAGATCTCTTCTGGATATAAAAGCCTGGATATTTACGCATTTTCTCCTGAAGGTAAGCATACTCAGATTTTGTGAGCTGAGGTACAATAATAGAGGGAAGTCTCGGAGAATATATTTTTGCCTTATCTAGTTTCTTTGAAAGTTCTTCTGGGGTGAGTTTTAAAATGCTGCAAAATTCTGCAGTGTCAAATGGCTTTATGTTCCTTGGAATCGCCATTACGTCATACGAAGGTTGATTAGAAACCAACAATTCCCCGTTTCTATCGAAAATATAACCTCGCTGAGGATAATCATAAACCACCTTTATTGCATTGTCTTCACTTAAACCGGCGAAAGACTCATCTACAATCTGTAGATAGAATAACCGGCCTATAAAAATAAAGCCAGTGGTAATAATTATAATGTACAGCAGCAGCCTTCTCATCGTCTTTTCGGTTTAAATAATGTCAAACTAATTAAGACTAAAAGTATAGTGAAAATACTCGTAAAAATCGTCTTTTTCAGAATTAAATATATATGAGAAAAATTGAACATTTCCAAAATGAAAAGCAATAAATTATGAAGAAGCACCACAAGGATAATATAACTCAACCGAGCACCATATGGGGTGTTGGATAATTTTACTGTTTGGTAATCGTAACTTATTCCGAAAGAAAATCGCAGTATTATAGGGCGGATATATGCTATAAATACACAAGCTGCGGCATGTATTCCTCCACTATCTTCAAAAGTGTCTATGCTTAGCCCTAATAAAAAAGCTACAAGCATAAATAAGCCTTGTGGAGTGTTAAAAGGATAAAGAATTAAAAATAGGATGTATAAATATGGATTTATAAAACCCATAAAATTGATATTATTAAGAAGTAAGACTTGTAATAAGACCAAGACCACAAACCGGATGCTATTAGAGATAATTGAATTAGTCATCTATTTCCTCCAGTTCTTTTATTTCTTTTCTATCCTTATTTACAATAACATAAACATGCCCAATATTGGTCATGTCATTAAATAGTTTGATGTCTATTTTGAAATAACTTTTATTTTCATCTAACTCAAAACCTACAATATTTCCAATTGGGATACCACGAGGAAAAATCAAGGATTTCCCACCTGTTATAATAGTGTCCCCTTTTTTAACCGGAGCCAATCTGGGTACATCTATTAATTGTACAATATTGGGATCTTTTCCATTCCAGATCAAAGACCCGAAGTGATTGGTTTTCTTGAGTTGCGCATTTATTTTAGAATCGCTATTTAGAATTGAGATGACTCTGGAGTATTTTTTAGAAACATTATCTATTATTCCTACAATACCTTGACTGGTTACTACTCCGGATTCTTGAACTATATTGTCTTTTTTTCCTTTGTCCAAAGTGATGTAATTATCTACTTTGGAAAAATTATTATTTATAACTCTTGCTGTTCTAAATTGATAAACCCCTTCATAGATTGTAGAATCGATAAAAGTTTCCTCGAAAATGGTATCTGGAATATTGGAAAGTTTGTTCCTTAATTCATTATTCTCCTCTAAAAGACGCTCGTTATACTCTTCCAGGTAAAAATAAGCCTGAATGCTATTCGCTTTTTTATAAATACCACCGGTTATAAAATTGGCAGAGCTTATAAATTTACTTTTATGAAAAGAATGAGATTGAATTGTTAAAAATAAAGATAGACCGAGCAGCAACAGAAATAAAATGTTATTCTTATTGCGGATAAGAAAATTGAAAATCTGCTGCATGGGTTAATCCTACTTTATCAATATTCCTTTGTAACGGCTTAAGTTTTTAAGGCATATTCCAGTTCCTCTTACTACCGCTCTTAATGGATCTTCAGCAATATATACTGGAAGATCTGTTTTTAAAGACAAACGTTTATCTAAACCTCTTAACATAGATCCACCACCAGCAAGATAGATTCCGGTATTGTAGATATCGGCAGCTAATTCTGGAGGGGTTTGAGATAATGTTTCCATCACAGCATCTTCTATTCTTAAAATAGATTTGTCTAATGCCTTTGCGATTTCTCTATAAGATATTTGAACCTGTTTAGGTTTCCCGGTAAGTAGATCTCTACCTTGAACACTCATTTCCTCTGGCGGAATCTCAAGATCTTCAGTAGCAGCACCTATTTGAATTTTTATTTTTTCAGCAGTACGCTCCCCAACATATAAGTTATGTTGTGTACGCATATAATAAACAATATCATTAGTGAATACATCTCCCGCGATTTTCACAGATTTATCGCAAACAATCCCTCCAAGAGCGATCACTGCAATCTCTGTTGTTCCACCTCCTATATCCACAATCATATTCCCTTTAGGTTGCATGATATCTATTCCAATACCTATCGCTGCAGCCATTGGCTCATGAATAAGATAAACTTCCTTTCCGTTCACACGTTCTGCACTTTCTTTTACCGCACGCATTTCAACCTCTGTAATCCCAGATGGAATACAAATGACCATTCTAAGAGCGGGGGTGAACCATTTTTTCTTTAATGCCGGAATTTCTTTGATAAACATGTTTATCATTTGTTCACTGGCATCAAAATCGGCAATTACTCCATCTTTTAAGGGTCTAATTGTTTTAATGTTCTCATGGGTTTTCCCTTGCATCATTGCCGCTTCTTTACCTACGGCTATGATTTTTCCGGTAGTCCTGTCTCTAGCAACAATAGACGGGCTATCCACTACTACTTTATCGTTGTGGATTACCAATGTATTGGCAGTTCCTAAATCTATTGCTATTTCTTCAATGAGAAAATCAAAAAATCCCATATTTCTTTTGTTGAGGTTAGGTAAATGTAATAAAATTAATGTTTAAAATGGCGGGTACCAGTCATTACCATGGCCATATTATGTTGGTTACAATAATCTATGCTTAATTGATCTTTAATAGAGCCTCCAGGCTGAATTACTGCGGTAATTCCTGCGTTATCTGCAATCTCTACACAATCTGGAAAAGGGAAAAAAGCATCACTTGCCATCACAGATCCTTTAAGATCGAAATTAAACGACTTTGCTTTTTCAATACTATGCGTTAATGCATCTACTCTAGAGGTTTGCCCGGTTCCACTGGCTAGTAATTGTTTGTTTTTTGCTAAAACGATGGTGTTGGATTTGGTGTGTTTGCAAATTTTAGATGCAAATATCAAATCCTTTAACTCGTTAGAAGTAGGTTTATTGTTTGTAGCATCCGTTAAATCTGCCTCAGAATCTGTCTTAAAGTCTTTATCTTGAACCAAAACCCCATTTAAACAAGTTCTCACTAGTTTCTGCGGTAATTCCTGTTCTTTCTGAATTAGAATAATTCTGTTCTTTTTTCCTTTTAAAGCTTCAAGTGCTTCTGAAGAAAAAGAAGGAGCGATCACCACTTCACAAAATAACTTATGAATTTCTTCTGCAGTTGCTTTATCAATTTCAGTGTTGCTAATTAGAACTCCTCCAAAAGCTGAAACAGGGTCTCCCGCTAAAGCATCCTTATAAGCTTGTAAGATAGTATCTCTTTGAGCTAATCCACAGGCATTATTATGCTTCAAAATCGCAAATGTTGGAGCGTCATTCTTGAACTCGTTCATCAAATTCACAGCGGCATCTACGTCCAGTAAATTATTATATGATAATTCCTTTCCGTGTAACTGATCGAATATAGCTTCAAAATCTCCAAAAAAGGTTCCTTTTTGATGTGGGTTTTCCCCGTATCTTAATTCTTTTCCTTTATTGAAACTTTGTTTGAAAGTCTTGTCTTCAGAGTTAAAGAAATTGAAGATAGCAGTATCATAATGTGAGGAAACCTGAAAAGATTTTCCTGCAAATTTCTTTCTGTCTTCCAAGGAAGTAGTTCCGTTATTTTCTGATAAGAGTTCTAAAAACTCTGAGTAATCATCTACAGAAGACACACAAAGTACATCTTTAAAATTCTTAGCTGCAGCTCGAATAAGAGAAATTCCTCCTATATCGATCTTTTCAATGATATCTGCCTCAGATGCTCCTGAAGCTACGGTTTTTTCAAAAGGATAAAGATCCACAATCACAATGTCAATTTGAGGGATTTCATACTCCTTCATTTCTGCAACATCACTTTCATTATCCTGCCTGTTGAGGATTCCACCAAAGACTTTAGGATGTAAAGTTTTAACTCGTCCTCCTAAAATAGAAGGGTAAGAAGTTAGATCTTCTACAGGAATAACAGCGACCCCTAGATCTTTAATGAATTTTTCTGTACCACCAGTTGAATAAATAGTGATTCCAAGTTCATCCATTTTCTTAACTATGGGTGCCAATCCATCTTTACTGAATACCGAAATTAAAGCAGATTTCGCCGTTTTTAAATTGCTCATTGTGTTGTGTTTGTTAAGCTTGCAAAAGTAATTAAATCGCTATTAATTATAAAGTTCTACAGTTTTATTTCTTAAAAAAAATGTAACGAAAATATGCACTAGGCGTCTTATCTTTAATCTATGCAAAAACACCCGTTTTTTCTATGCTAATATATCTAAGGCTATTAACAGAAAGTTTTAATTTCGCTGTAAATGCGTTAAGAAACAATAAATTACGCACCTTTCTTTCTTTATTGGGGGTGACTATTGGTATATTTTCCATTATTGCGGTGCTTGCTGCAGTAGATTCTCTACAGCGAGAAATAAAAGGAAGTTTAAGTTCTCTGGATAATAGCACCATAATTTTAATGCGTTTTAATTTTGGACCTTCAGATATCCCGCGTTGGAAAAGAGAGCAATTCCCTGATGTTTCTTATGATGAATATCAATACCTGGAGAAAAATTTGACAGATGTAGATGCAATCGATTATTCGTTGAATGTTGGGCGTGAAACTATAAAATTTGAAGAAAAAACGGTTTCTCAAGTAGAGATTGGAGCTGTGACCCATAATTATTATGAAATTGAAGCACTGCAATTAGCTGAAGGGAGATTCTTTAATGAGGCGGAATCTGTTAGTGGAACCCATGTAATTATTTTAGGGCATGAAATAGCCCAGAATTTATTCGGTGAAAGCGAGCCTTTAGGGAAAGAAATTAGAATGTATGGCCAAAGATTCACGGTAATTGGAGTTCTTAAAAAGGAGGGAGCAGGATTGTTTGGGGGGTCTAAGGATACAGCGGTATTCTTGCCTGTAAATGTGCTTAGAAGAATTTATGGAGACAATAATAAAAGTGCTATTTCACAAATCATTATTAAACCAGAAGAAGGTGTAGATAATGCAGAGTTTATAGCAATCTTAACTCAGAAACTGCGTAATTATAGAGCTTTAAAGCCAGATGAGGTTAGTAATTTCTTTGTGAATCAGCTGCAAGGTTTTGCAGACCTTATAGATAATATTACGGGACAACTTAATTTAATGGGGCTGGTTATAAGTGGGTTTTCATTACTGGTTGGAGGCTTCGGGATTGCAAACATTATGTTTGTAAGTGTAAAAGAACGAACGAATTTAATAGGAATTCAAAAATCCTTAGGAGCCAAGAATAGGTTTATCTTGTTTCAATTTTTATTTGAAGCCGTGATACTAGCAATAATTGGTGGATTAATAGGATTGTTCCTGGTCTGGATAGTTTCAATCCTTGCTTCGCAATTCACAGGAGATTTTGAATTTGTCTTGTCTCCGTGGAATATGTTTATAGGAACCATGGTTTCAGCAGTTATTGGATTGATTTCAGGAATAATACCTGCGATCGCTGCTTCCAAATTAGATCCTGTAGAGGCCATTAGAACCGGAATGTAACTTTGAATTCGAAATTCTGAATTTCGAATTCAAAGTTAAAAGTTATGTGTAATCTTAAACCTTGAATAATTTATCCTAAAATTTTCGCGATTTCTTCATTTACAAACTCTAAGAACAATTCGTCTTCTTTAGAAAATGGATCTGCGGTATGAGAATCTATATCTATTTGCCCAATATTTTCTCCATTAACAAATAAAGGCACAACGATCTCAGCTTTTACATATATACTGCAGGCGATATAATTGTCTTGAGCTTTTACATCTGGTACAACAAAGTTCTTGTTAGTAACAGCTACTTGTCCACAAATTCCTTTTCCAAAAGGAATAATTAGGTGATCTGTAGGTTCACCAGCAAAAGCTCTCAATTTTAGCTCATTCTTATCTCCATTTTTAAAATAGAATCCTACCCAATCATAGTAAGGAATATTTTTTTCTAATAATTCACAAACTTCTGTAAGCCTGTGGTCTACAGAAAGATTTTTGGATTCTATAATAGAAAGAACCTGAGGTTTTAGTTTTTGAAAAGGCATGTTGCTGATTTTTGTTCAAAAGTATTAAAAAGTATTAGTACAGTCACCTATGTATTTTCTATAAATTTGTTAAAATCAAGTTTTTAATTGCTTCAACTATTTAAAAAATATAGATCGGTTTTACAGTTCATTCTCATATTTATGGGAAGCTATTTTATATTCTCGATTTTATATAATGTGTATCTTTCTTTTTTTGAAGCTTCTAGCTACTATCCCGACTTTTTTACCCATTTAGTGGCATTGCAAAGTGAATCTGTGATTGAATCTTTTGGCTATACCTCAAAAATAATGATTCATCCAAATGAGCCTTCTTTGCAATTATATGTCAATGATGTATTTCTTGCAAGGATCGTAGAAGGTTGTAATTCTATAAGTATCATTATATTATTCACCTCTTTTATACTTTCCTTTTTCGCCAAGTTTAAAATAAGCTTCCTTTATATTTTTACAGGAG
>JAGXIK010000195.1 GCA_024635715.1 Gillisia sp. | reverse complement strand
TTTAGATCGAAAGATTCTTCAAAACTCTTATTTAAAGAATGCGTAACGCCTCTTCTAATATCAAGGATCATTTTATCCTTGTTTAGTAGAAATGTTGTTGGAAGGCCTAGAGAATGCTTTAATTGACTAACAACATATGCTCCTTTATTGTTTAATTCATTTACATATAGCACCCTAATATTCTTGTTATATGATTTTGCCATTTTCTTTGTGGTTTTTTGATCATCCCAAAAGAGGATTACAAAATCTATTTCATCACTATATTTATTAGCAAGTTCATTGATTGCAGGAATCTCTCCTTCGGTAGTTACACACCATGAAGCGTATGTTATTAAGTAAGTTGGTTTTTTAAAATCGTATAAAGAAACCTCTTTGCTGTTAATCTGATTGAATTGAAAATTGTTCATATAGCTACCATTTAAGCCATACTCAACTAAGGAATCAAAAAGTCTTGTTGCTTCTTTGTAATCCCGACGGCTGTAAGCCTTTTCTGCGTTAGATTCGTATTTAGGAAGGTGCAAATTAAGTGCTTCAGAAAAGAATATCTTGTTTTCTTCCTGTTGAGCGAAAATGGGGGATACTAATAATAGTAAACTAAAGAGGGGTAATAGTTTAATCATTTGTTGCATTTACATACTTACCTAACAAAGATAAGTTAGATGTTCATGGCTGCGAAACTTAATCGTTCAAACCCCTTTAAATTAGTTAAAGTGCGTGTTTAAAAAGTTATCCCCTAAGTTGTTAACACTTATGGTATTATATTTTTTTCATTTGTTGTTTCATCATGGTTATTTGCTCTTTCAGCATTCCATGCTTATCCAGTTTTTTAGCTTCGGTAAGAAGCATCTGTGCTTCCCTTTTTCTTCTTTTTGTCATTGCAATTCCGGCAAGGTTTAATTTTGCCATTGCAAGATCTTGATCCATTGCTAAACCTAATTTAATAGCTTTTTTGAAGTATTTTTCAGCCTTGGTAATATTGGTTTGAGAAAGCATTAAACCATTTAGATACCAATAGTATCCTTGTTGTTTTTGTGTAAGTGCAGTTTCAGGATCTTTTATCTTGTCTAACCATTTTTTAGCTCCCGGGAAATCTTGTTTTCTAAGTCTTAAAAATGCCATAAGGATCATTTCATTTTTAAAATATAAAAATATAAAGATCAAAGAGAGAAGAATTAGCATAATGCCATTTCCGATGTGACCTTCTATGAATTGCCACACAGACGCGATTACAATTAATCCGGCTATTACTAATTTGAAAATTTTATTGAACATAAGGCTGCTTTTTTTTAAGAGCGCAAAGTTAATAAAAACAATTACAAATTATTTTAAATTTGTTTTTGGAAGATATATAAGTCTTTGTATATTTGCCCGCAGTTTTAGAGATAGGTCTAAACTAGTTAAACCAAGAATTCCACAGAAGATTAAAGATAATTAAAATGAAAAGAACATTTCAACCATCCAAGAGAAAAAGAAAAAACAAACACGGATTCAGAGAGCGCATGGCGAGTGTGAACGGAAGAAAGGTGTTAGCTAGAAGACGTGCAAAGGGTAGAAAAAAATTATCTGTTTCTTCAGAAACTAGACACAAACACTAGTGAAAATTAGTATTGAAATAATAAGGTGTTACTTTTATAAGTAACGCCTTTTTTTATATCTAATCGTTTCCTTGTCATTATATAACTATTAAATTCCTCTTTAAAATGCCTAAAAACAGCCAAATTAAATGTGTTTTACTAATCGGTTCCGGCCCAATTGTAATTGGTCAAGCTTGTGAATTTGATTATGCAGGAGCTCAATCTCTTAAATCACTTAGTGAAGAGGGGATTGAAACAGTACTTATCAATTCCAATCCTGCAACTATCATGACCGACCCTTCCATGGCCGATCATGTATACTTGTTACCTCTTACTACTAAATCTATTGTAGAGATCCTTAAAAAACATCCAAATATAGATGCAGTTCTTCCAACAATGGGAGGGCAAACTGCCTTGAACCTTTGTATAGAAGCAGATGAAAAAGGAATTTGGAACGATTTTGATGTAAAACTTATAGGGGTAGATATCGATGCTATAAACATTACAGAGGATAGAGAGAAATTCAAGCAGTTAATGGGGAGAATTGATGTCCCTGTTGCTCCGGCCAAAACAGTTACATCCTACTTACAAGGAAAAGAAGTTGCTCAGGAATTTGGTTTTCCATTAGTAATACGGGCATCTTTTACTTTGGGAGGTAGCGGTGCAGCCTTTGTTCATAGAGCCGAAGATTTTGATGAGCTACTTACTCGAGGTCTTGAAGCTTCGCCTATTCATGAAGTTTTAATAGATAAAGCATTAATTGGGTGGAAAGAATACGAATTAGAGCTTTTAAGAGATAAGAACGATAATGTGGTTATTATCTGTTCTATAGAGAATATGGATCCTATGGGGATACATACTGGAGATTCTATTACTGTTGCTCCTGCAATGACATTAAGTGATGTTACTTTTCAGAAAATGAGAGATCTTGCCATTAAGATGATGCGCAAAATTGGTAATTTTTCTGGAGGCTGTAATGTACAATTTGCGGTAAGTCCAGATGAAAATGAGGATATTATTGCCGTTGAGATCAACCCGAGAGTTTCAAGATCTTCTGCATTAGCATCGAAGGCAACTGGATATCCTATTGCAAAGATCGCTACTAAATTAGCCATCGGATTTACATTAGATGAATTACAGAACCAGATCACTAAGTCTACTTCAGCATTATTTGAACCTACTTTAGATTATGTAATTGTGAAAATCCCACGTTGGAATTTCGATAAGTTTGAAGGAAGTGACCGTACATTAGGTCTTCAAATGAAATCTGTAGGAGAAGTAATGGGAATTGGAAGATCTTTTCAGGAAGCATTGCATAAAGCCACACAATCCTTAGAGATAAAGAGAAATGGATTGGGAGCAGATGGAAAAAGCTATACCAATTACGATCAGATCATAGATAAATTGACTCATGCGAGTTGGGATCGAGTTTTTGTGATCTATGATGCAATTCAAATTGGAATTCCGTTAAGCAGAATTCATGAAATCACTAAAATAGACATGTGGTTCCTTAAGCAATACGAGGAATTATATGCATTGGAAGTGGAAATTTCAAAATTCAATATAGATACGTTACCAAAAGATCTGATGCTAGAAGCTAAACAGAAAGGTTTTGCAGATAGACAGATCGCGCATATGCTAAAATGTTTAGAAAGTCAGGTTTACAAAAAAAGAGATGAGCTAAACATAAACAGGATCTTTAAATTAGTAGATACCTGTGCTGCAGAGTTTAAAGCAGAAACGCCCTATTATTACTCCACTTTTGAAGCTGAAATTGAAAAAGCAGATGGAACTAGGTATGTAGATAATGAGAGCAAGGTTAGCGATAAAAAGAAAGTTGTTGTTTTAGGATCTGGGCCAAACAGAATTGGTCAAGGAATAGAATTCGATTATAGTTGTGTGCATGGTGTGCTTGCTGCTTCAGAATGTGGATACGAGACTATAATGATCAACTGTAACCCGGAAACTGTTTCAACAGATTTTGATGTTGCAGATAAATTATATTTTGAACCAGTTTTCTGGGAGCATATCTACGATATTATCAGACATGAGAAGCCGGAAGGCGTAATTGTGCAGCTTGGTGGACAAACTGCGCTTAAACTGGCTGAAAAATTAGATAGATACGGGATCAAGATAATGGGAACTAGCTATCAATCTTTAGATCTTGCAGAAGACAGAGGTAGTTTTTCTACATTACTGAAGGATAATGATATTCCATTCCCGGAATTTGGAGTTGCTGAAACTGCAGATGAAGCTTTGGCGATAGCAGATGAACTTGATTTTCCAATACTGGTGAGACCTTCCTACGTTTTAGGAGGACAAGGAATGAAGATCGTGATCAATAAGAATGAGCTTGAAGCTCATGTTATTGATTTGCTTCGCTCTATACCTAACAACAAGCTCTTGCTGGACCATTATCTTGACGGTGCAATTGAAGCTGAGGCAGATGCAATTTGCGATGGGGAGAATGTATATATTATCGGGATCATGGAGCATATAGAGCCTTGTGGGGTTCATTCTGGTGATTCCAACGCATTACTTCCTCCTTTCAATCTAGGAGATCTGGTAATGCAACAAATAAAGGATCATACTCATAAGATTGCATTGGCCTTAAATACGGTTGGACTCATCAATATCCAATTCGCTATTAAGGATGATATAGTCTATATCATAGAAGCCAATCCTAGAGCTTCTCGTACCGTTCCTTTTATTGCGAAGGCATATGGAGAACCTTATGTGAATTATGCAACTAAGGTGATGCTAGGTGAAAAGAAGGTGACTGATTTTGATTTTAATCCTCAGTTAGAGGGATATGCTATTAAGCAACCTGTGTTTTCTTTTGATAAGTTCCATAATGTTAATAAGCAACTTGGACCAGAAATGAAGAGTACAGGAGAAAGTATTCTTTTTATAGAAAGTTTAAAAGATGATATCTTTTACGATCTGTATGCGAGAAGAAAAATGTACTTAAGCAAGTAAAAAAAAAGAAGTATAAAAAAAATGCTGCCATTGGCAGCATTTTTTTTGTTTTGTAGTTTCTGTTTAATCTTTCTTGCTCAATTCCAGTATTTGAACAGAGTTTCTTCCATCTGTAGATTTCCATACCTGCTTTTTCTTAGAATTGGTAACCATTATCCATGTTTTATCAAAATCTGATTTTTCATAAGAATTGGTGCTGGTGATTGTAATAAGATCTTCCCCCTGCATAGTCCAGCGAAATTCCTGTAAATCACTAAATTCATTTTGGAACATACTATAATTTATGTTCTTTTCACCTGTTCCATTTTTATTAATTATAATTTCACCTGCGTTTTGAGTGGTTATGTTTTGCCCCTTTTGATTGTCAACTTCATACCGATCTACATTCCAGGTTCCTACGAGTTTTGGGCTACAACTTGTAAATAGTAATGCAGTGAAAGCAATAATAAATAATGACTTTTTCATAAAATAACTTTTTTTTACAAGATAAGGCTTCTAGGACTTTATTGAAAACTAATGCTTTTATACACAGGGAATTTCACGTAATTTTAGCATATGAAAGATATATTGTTAATATTTGGCGGCATTTTAGGAGGATTGTCTGTATTGTTCGGGGCCTTTGGCGCTCATGCATTGAAAAAGAAGTTTTCTGAAGAGCTTCAAAAAAGTTTTGAAACTGGGGTTAGATATCAAATGTATCATGCTTTAATTATAATAATTTCTGGAGTAATCTTTCCTTTTGTAAAAACTTCTCAGCAAATTATGGGTTGGTGCTTTATACTGGGAGTTATTTTATTTTCCTTCAGCATTTACGGACTATGCCTAAGTTCTGCTAATGATAATAAATGGAAATTTCTAGGCCCTATTACTCCATTAGGAGGTTTGTTATTGTTAATTGGTTGGATCTTGTTTACAATAAATGCTTCAGAAATTGCTATCTATCTGTAGATTTAGTTAGTTTTTATTCTGAAACTAAATCTACTCTTTTTCTGTATTTTTCAGCAAATATGGTAACTACAAGCAATTGTAGGATATGATATAGCATGATAGGAAGCAAAAATATTCCCACACTAGCACTGGCGCCAAAAATGATCTTCACCATTACAGATCCATGAACTAAGGATTTCTTAGTTCCACAAAATTTAGTGGTTATCGTATCTTTTAAATTGAAGCCAAGCCATTTGCAGAATAAGCCAATCAAGAAATACATTCCGAAAAATAAAACTACTACAATACCTGTGATCTTTAAAAGATCATAAATCTTTATAGTTTCGAACAAGCCAGAATTGAAGGAGTTGCTAAAACTTGTATAAACTATAAGCACGATAACTGCTTTATCGAAATATCCCAGTTTGCTATTATGCCTACGTGCAAATTTGCCAAAATAGCCTTGTAATAGTAATCCAAGTACTAAAGGCAATACAATTTGTAAGCAAAGTTTATAAAGGATCACTAAAAAGTCGAATTCTCCAGATTTAGCCATGAAAAAACTTAACCATAATGGAGTTATCAATATACCAATGAGTCCGGAAATACTGGCATTGAATATGGCTGTTGGAAGATTTCCTTTAGCAATAGCAACCATTACCACCGAGGATGAAACGGTAGAAGGCAAAACACCTAAAAAGAACACAGAAAGCCATAATTCCGATTGTGTTCCACCTTCAAAAAGCGGAATAAATAAAAAAGTAAGTAATGGAAAAAGTAAAAATGTTGAAATTTGAATAAGGATATGTGCCTTATAATTTAGAAAGCCCAACTTCAACTCTTCTGGCGCGAGCTTTAAACCATAGAAAAAGAATATAAAAGCAATTCCAACATCGGTAATTATCCCAATGGGAAGATTGGAGAGTGCTGTTGGAAAGAAAAATGCTAATAAAATTGCTAAAAATAAGCTTAGAATAAACCCGTTGAATTTCAATTATAGCTCAATTTTAACGTTATATTCATCTAGTAAATGAATGTATTCCTTAGAAGAGAAATCTGTTTCATGAAATTCCTTTTGGCGCTTAAATTTCATT
>JAGXIK010000194.1 GCA_024635715.1 Gillisia sp. | reverse complement strand
TATTCTGAACCTTATGGAACATGTTTAATCATTGCCCCTTGGAATTATCCTTTTCAGTTGGCGATCTCTCCGTTAATGGGAGCGATTGCAGCAGGAAATACAGTAGTCTTAAAGCCGAGTGAAAGGTCGCCAAACACCTCTCAAATATTAGCAGATATTTTAGAAAAAGTATTTACAAAAGAAATGGTAGCTGTAGTACAAGGAGGAATTCCTGTTTCTGAAGCATTATTGGAAGAAAAATGGGACTATGTTTTCTTTACTGGAAGTGTTCCTGTTGGGAAAATAGTTGCAAAAGCGATTGCACCTCACCTCACTCCTTCTACCTTAGAATTAGGCGGAAAAAATCCATGTATTATCCATAAATCGGCCAAAATACAACTTGCAGCAAAACGAATTGTTTGGGGGAAATTTTTAAACGGAGGCCAAACCTGTATTGCTCCAGATTATATTCTAATTGATTCTTCTATAAAAAAGGAATTTATCGATGCAGTTCAAAAAGAGATCACATCTGCATACGGAGCGAATCCTAAAGACTCTAATGATTATGCAAGAATAATCAACGAAAAGAACTTTGACAGATTAGCAGAAATGCTAGAGGGGGAAAAATGTGTTATTGGAGGTGAAATAGACCTAGATAACTTATTCATCACCCCTACTCTTGTTGATGAACCTTCTATAAATAGCAAGGTAATGGAAGATGAGATTTTTGGGCCTATTTTACCTATACTCAGCTATTCTTCCGAAGAAAAAATAGAGGAAATCATACAAAATTACGCCAAGCCACTTTCTTTATATATTTTTAGTGAGGACGATAAATTTTCAGAAAAAATATTGAAAAAATACAGTTTTGGTGGTGGTGCTATAAATGATGTAATAATTCAAATAGTTAATAAAAATCTGCCCTTTGGTGGCGTTGGAAATAGCGGAAATGGAGCCTATCACGGCAAACACTCTTTCGATACTTTTTCGCATAAAAAAAGTATATCAAAAAGGGGCACATGGTTAGACATTCCCCTTAGATATGCACCTTACGGTGATAAAGGAAGTTTAATAAGTATGATTATGAAGAAGTTTTAACTTTACGCCTTATAATAAAATCCATTTAATCAACTATATAATTTCTTTAAATAGTGCGAGGACGCAAGGAAGTTTTTTCTTTTAAAATATCTGCGACAGGTCTATTCTCAATTTTACTTTCTAACCACGATAGGATATCTAGATATAAAAAGGCCCTTCTTTCATAGGGATGGTTTTCAAATTGTTTTAAAGTAGTATGAAGATTCCTAAATTCCTCTTTAATATTTAATGGAGAAACATCTGGTAATTTTCTCAAAAATTTAATCATCTCCTTCTGCACTTCATGCATATCATTCATGCGAATTAAAAACTTATACGTAGAACGTATCAATCTTTCTAAATGATAGTCCAATCCAGCTTCATAATGGGCTACAAGGTTCAATATTCTTGAAAAACACATTAAATCTTCCCGCATTTCGAGGGAGGTGTTATTTATTATTTTTTTCAAAAATTCAATACATTTTTTATTTTCCCCATTCCCAAAATGCAAGCTTGCTATTTTATAATAAAAAACCATGATATGATGGCCATCTAACCTATCCTCATATTTCTTTATTTTTTTCTGGATTTTATCTATCAATAATTCCCCTCCTCCAAAATCACCTGTCATAAACCTTAAATTCAATTTATTTGAATAGATATATAAAAAGGAAAGAGCAGCAATATTATCATCATCTGGAATTTTAGGATCTTTAATGGTAGCTTCTAGATCTAGAAGTACTTTTTCAAAAATTTCTACATGGTTCAGATAAAATAATGATTCTAATAAATAATGATTCCCTTTTAAATAGGATACCGGATGTAAGGACACCATATGTGGATTTTCATTAAATAAATCTATCCATTTTAAGGAGTAACGATAACTGGATAAAAAATTCTGAGTTAAAAAACTATACCACAAAAATGCCTTGTAAAGCAATAGTTTTTCTCGAAAACCCATTTCATTAAAATTGTATTCCGGTAGATTTTTTTGAAAAATATCCCTGATACCAGTCGTTTCTTCTTCGGTACGAGCATAGCCCATTTTTAATAAAATACCATATAATTGAAGGGAGAGATTGGACAACCTACTCGCCAAAACATTCAGCCTACTAAGTAGCTCGGTTTGTTTTATTAAACTCTCAGCTCGGTTATGAATACTGCGGGTAATATATTGGGATTCAATTATTTTTTCCCATTCCAGGATTTCATAGGCTACATTTTTTTCTTCATTATATAAAGCAATCGTCTTTACCTTATCAAGCAATTTTAAACTCTGATTATATAAGCCTTTTCTATATAAAATCAGGGCAAAATCCAGTTGTTCTCTAATTTGCACCGGGATACTCTGATGAGCAGGATTCAATCGAAGACTTACAAGGATTTGTCTATAAAGGTGAGCTTTAACATTGGATAATTGCAGCTTGCTAATGTTGGTATGCTCAAGGATTAACTTCTCGTTATATTGAGCCTGCTTCGCCATAACCTTAAATAATTTAAGGAATTTACTATCTGTATTTACGCCTATTCTTCCCACATATAATGAAAATTGCCTTTTTTCAGAAGAGGAAAGAGACTTTATAAGGGTAAAAAGATTGTCGGTTAAGTCATTGGTCATTGTAACGATTATGTTTTCAACGTATTGATTATCAGTAACATTAACTTCTTTATTTTAAATCAATTGTCGTAATTACTCGGTGTTTTAATCTATAAAGTGAAGATGTATCTGCTACTTTAGTTAAAGATAAAGCAAAATAAATCTGATATGAGTACGGAAAAGGTAGAAATTTTTGACACAACATTACGAGATGGAGAACAAGTGCCTGGTTGTAAATTAAATACAGCTCAAAAATTAAAAATTGCCGCACGACTCGATGAACTTGGAGTGGATGTGATTGAAGCTGGTTTTCCAGTTTCCAGTCCGGGGGATTTTAAATCGGTTTCTGAAATATCGAAATTAATTAAAAACGCTGCAGTGTGTGGACTTACACGTGCTGTAAAAAATGATATCGAAGTTGCTGCTGAAGCTTTAAAATATGCTAAATATCCTAGAATTCATACTGGTATTGGGACTTCAGATTCTCATATAAAATACAAGTTCAATTCCACACGAGAGGAGATCATTGAACGAGCAATTATGGCTGTTTCTTATGCCAAAACTTTTGTAGAGGATGTCGAATTCTATGCTGAGGATGCCGGGAGAACAGATAACGAATTTCTTGCAAAAGTTTGTACCGCTGCAGTTAAGGCTGGAGCTACAGTTTTAAATATTCCGGATACTACAGGATACTGTCTTCCTGAAGAATATGGTCAAAAAATTAAATATTTAAAAGAAAATGTAGCAGGGATTCATAAGGTAAGACTTTCCTGTCACTGCCATAACGACTTGGGAATGGCTACAGCCAATGCAATTGCAGGTGTGGCTAATGGTGCTAGACAAATTGAATGTACCATCAATGGAATTGGAGAACGCGCAGGAAACACAGCTTTAGAGGAGGTGGTGATGATCTTAAGACAACATCCTAGTTTAAATCTAACTACCAATATTAATTCAAAATTACTCTATGGCACCAGTAAAATGGTTTCTCAAGAAATGGGAATGTTAGTCCAACCAAACAAAGCTATTGTAGGAGCAAATGCATTTGCCCACAGTTCTGGAATTCACCAAGACGGGATGATAAAAAATAAAGCAACCTATGAAATTATAGATCCTTCAG
This sequence comes from Gillisia sp., assembly GCA_024635715.1. Classification (GTDB taxonomy): domain Bacteria; phylum Bacteroidota; class Bacteroidia; order Flavobacteriales; family Flavobacteriaceae; genus Gillisia. The sequence goes on along the minus strand of JAGXIK010000194.1, from coordinate 6,315 downwards.
ATGTAGGCGTAACAGAATCGGCTATCATACTTACCGCAAGAAGCGGAAGAGCCGCTTTAGCGTATAGAGCAAAGAAAATGGGTTATGAATTAACTAAACTTCAATTAGACACCGTCTATATTGAATTTTTAAACTTTGCAGACCATAGAAAAGAAGTCGAAGATAATGACATTCATATTATTATGGATTTATCCAGAAAAAGAAATAGAGCTATTGCCTAATGAAAAAAACACTTTTTGATAAAATCTGGGATGCACACGTGGTAGAATCAATACCCGCAGGTCCGGATATTTTATATATAGACAAACATCTTATCCATGAGGTAACAAGTCCTCAGGCATTTAACGAATTAAAAGAACGAGGTATCTCTATTTTAAGGCCTAAGCAAATTGTTGCCACAGCCGATCATAATACTCCAACAGAAAATCAGCATTTACCAATAAAGGATCTTCTGTCAAGAAATCAACTAAAACAACTTACTAAGAACTGTGAAGATAATAATATTACACTTTACGGCTTAGGTCATCCTTACAATGGGATAGTTCATGTAATGGCACCAGAATTGGGAATTACACAGCCTGGAATGACCCTTGTTTGTGGAGATAGTCACACCTCTACCCATGGAGCATTTGGAACCATTGCCTTTGGTATTGGGACCAGCCAAGTAGCGCAAGTATTTGCTAGTCAGTGTCTATTAGTGGATAAGCCAAAGAAGCTCAGGGTAAATGTTAATGGAGAATTAAGGTACGGAGTGCTTCCAAAAGATGTGATATTATACATTATCAGCCAATTAGGAACTAACTCAGGAACTGGATATTTCTGTGAGTATGCAGGAAATGTTTTTGAGGATATGTCTATGGAGGGCAGGATGACAGTATGTAATATGAGTATTGAAATGGGAGCCCGAGGTGGACTAATAGCTCCAGATGAAACTACCTTCGATTATTTAGAAGGAAAGGAATTCGCTCCTAAAGGCGAAGATTTTGACATGATGAAAGTCTATTGGAAAACCCTTAAAACTGAAGAAGGAGCCGAATTTGACAAAGAATATTCTTTTGATGCCTCCGATATAGAACCAATGATCACTTATGGTACAAATCCTGGAATGGGAATAAAACTAAGTGATTCAATCCCTAAGAACTCAGGGAAAAGTGATGAAAAAGCTCTGGAATATATGGGTTTTAAAGAAGGAGAATCATTAATTGACAAACCTATTAATTATATTTTTATTGGTAGTTGCACCAATTCCAGAATTGAAGATTTCCGCACTGCAGCAAGCTATATTAAAGGAAAACAAAAAGCGGTTAATGTAAACGCGCTTATAGTTCCCGGTTCAAGGCAAGTAGCAGAACAGATAAAGGCAGAAGGTTTACAACTTATTTTTGAAGAAGCTGGTTTTTCCTTACGCCAACCAGGATGTTCTGCATGCCTTGCAATGAATGACGATAAGATCCCAGCTGGGGAATATTGTGTTTCCACAAGTAACCGGAATTTTGAAGGCAGACAGGGCCAAGGTTCCAGAACGCTGTTAGCTAGTCCACTTACCGCTGCTGCTACAGCAATTGCAGGGAAAATTACAAACTTCACTCAAAATTTAAACTAGATGGAAAAATTTATAAGTCTTACCGACACTGCGGTTCCACTAGAGATTGAAAATATAGATACTGACCAAATTATTCCTGCCAGATTTTTAAAGGCTACAGATAAAGAAGGCTTTGGAGAGAATCTATTTCAAGATTGGAGGTTTGACAAAGCCGGGAATCCTAATTCAGAATTTAATTTAAATAATAAAAAATATAAGGGTTCCATTTTGGTTGCTGGAAATAATTTTGGTTGTGGTTCCAGTAGGGAACATGCCGCTTGGGCATTGAAAGCTTATGGTTTTAAGGTAATTATTTCCAGTTATTTTGCAGATATTTTTAAAGGAAATTCATTGAATAATGGGTTGCTCCCTTTACAGGTAAGCCCAGGATTTCTTAAAGAGATATTTACAGCTATCAACATAGATCCTTCAGAAAAACTTCATGTAGATCTGGAAAATCAGCTCATAAAGATTACAAGTACAGGAGCATCAGAAAAATTTGAAATAGATCCTTATAAGAAGAATTGTATGATAAATGGCTATGATGACATTGACTTTTTAGTGAGCCGAAAAGAAGCCATTCAAAAATTTGAAGAAAAAACATTCCAGTTCTAAAAGTCTTAACGGGAGACAATTAGAACTAATCTGAAATAGAAAAAAGTATTTCCTGAAAAAAATCGATTAAGATGAAACTAAAAATAGCAGTATTACCCGGAGACGGGATAGGTCCAGAAATAACAGAACAAGCAGTTAAAATATTAAAGTCTATAGCGGACAGATTTGATCATGATTTTCACTTTGAAAAAGCCGCGGTCGGAGCAACAGCTATAGATCAATTTAACAATCCATTACCAGAAGCTACCTTAGATCTATGCAAGGAATCTGATGCTGTATTATTTGGGGCAATTGGGCATCCAAAATATGACAATGATCCCAACGCTAAAATAAGGCCCGAACAAGGCCTACTTAGGTTGAGAAAAGAATTGGGATTATTTGCAAATATCCGTCCTGTAACCACCTATTCAAAATTACTAGACATGTCCCCTTTACGCCGCGAGCGGATCGAGGGGGTAGATATGGTGATCTATCGGGAGTTAACCGGTGGGATTTATTTTGGTGAGAAAAGTTTAAATGAAGAAGGTACCAGTGCCACAGATGTTTGCACCTACTCTGTTATGGAAATTGAAAGAATTACTCACCTGGCATTTAAAGCAGCTCAAAAACGCCTTAAAAAACTAACCTTAGTTGATAAGGCCAATGTGCTGGAAACTTCCAGGCTTTGGAGAAAAACGGTAACCGCCATAGCAAAAGAGTATTCCGATGTTCAACTTGATTTTCTGTTTGTAGACAATGCAGCTATGCAAATGATCTTAAATCCAAAACAATTTGATGTAATCCTTACCGAAAATTTATTCGGTGATATTCTATCTGACGAAGCCAGTGTGATTTCAGGAAGTATCGGACTATTAGCATCGGCATCGGTTGGTAATAAAAATGCCTTATTTGAACCTATTCATGGGTCTTATCCCGAAGCAACCGGCAAGGGAATAGCAAATCCATTGGCTGCCATTCTTTCAGCTGCTATGTTACTGGATCATTTCCAATTAACCGAAGAAGCTAAAGCTATTAGAGATGCAGTAGAAATTAGTATTAACCTGAATATTTGCACTCAGGATATCAATAATGAATACCACTATTCTACTGAAAAGGTAGGAGATTTTTTAGATGGCCTTATTAGCGAAATCGACAATTCTTTTATAAATAACGAGAACTTAAATCTGGGCCAAATGACCATTATTTAATAATTTGCTTTTAGTTTGAATGAAGAAAATCTCCCATGACTTGGTTAGTCTACGGAGGTTTTATTTTTTAATGAATGTTCATAAAGTTTAATAAACTGATTAAGGATGTCATTCTGAACTTGTTTCAGAATCTCATAACCAAGTAAAACAATACGAAAAATTGAGACCCTGAAATAAATTCAGGGTGACGAGATAACTATTATGACAAAAAACGGATTCACATATTTTTATATAGAACTATTATAAATCCTTCTTTTTCGCGATTTCTTCCAGTGCCAGATTATCCTTACTTCCAATATGCGTATGTTTTTTAATATGTGCAGGAATATAAGTTCCATTTTCAACCTGCCCTCCTATATCCTTATATGCTTCCCGAAAAGACTTTCCTTGTATCACCAGATCATTAATACTATCTACCGTAAAGAGGTATTTATACTTCTCGTCCTGCATATCTATATCTTTCACCTTGATAAGCGCAATTGAGTGAATAAATACATCTAAAATTTCCTTGATATTTTCTACCGCATAAATGCTATTCTCTTTTATTAACTGAAAATCTCTATGATAACCACTAGGAAGATTATTGGTGATCAAGATCATTTCATTAGCTATAGCCTGAAGCTTGTTACATTTCCCTCTTATCAATTCGAAAACATCCGGGTTCTTTTTATGAGGCATAATACTGGACCCTGTAGTGAGTTCATCTGGAAAGCTGATGAAATCAAAATTCTGACTCATATATAAACAGATGTCCATAGAAAATCTTGAAAGCGTATTTGCGAGTGAAGCTATATTGGAAGTTACCGTTCTCTCACATTTCCCTCGGCTCATTTGAGCTGCGACCACATTATATTTTAATGTTTTAAAACCTAATTCTTTGGTTGTGAATTCTCGATCTATAGGGAATGAAGATCCATAGCCAGCAGCAGAACCCAAGGGATTTTGATCTACAATCTTCAATCCCGCTTGCAACAAATACAGATCATCTATCATTATTTCGGCATAGGCAGAAAACCATAATCCAAAGGACGAAGGCATTGCAACTTGTAAATGAGTATAGCCGGGAAGTAATTTATTCTGATGCTTATTAGCAAGTCCTAAAAGGACATCAATAAGATTTTCGGTTTTCGTATAAATCTCTAATAAATTCGCTTTAAAATAAAGCTGCATTGCCACTAATACCTGATCGTTTCTGGAACGAGCAGTATGAATTTTCTTTCCTGTATCTCCCAGAGTTTTTGTGAGTTCAAATTCAATCTTAGAATGGACATCTTCAAAATCCTCCTCGATCACAAAACTGCCATCGGCTACCTGAGCTTGAAGTTTGTTGAGTTCTTCTAAAATTAATTCCACCTCATCAGAGGTTAAAATTTCAATTTTTCCAAGCATTTTAGCATGTGCTTTGGAGGCTGTAATATCATATTCGGCTAGAAAAAGATCCAATTCCCTATCGTTTCCAACGGTAAACTTTTCAATCTTCTTATCTATAGAAATACCTTTATCCCAGAGTTTCATAATTTATATTTTATTTCTGTCTAACTGAACTTATTTCAGGATGACTTTATACTTATTTCCTTAATGCCTTTTGAAGCAGACTTATATACTTTTCAATCCCTTCCTCTATCTCTTTCACGTAAATGAATTCATCTGCGGAATGTGATCTGGTAGAATCTCCAGGTCCTAACTTTAAGGAAGGACAAGATAACATTGCCTGATCAGACAAGGTTGGCGAGCCGTAAGTTGACATTCCCAATCCAGCTCCGGCCACGACCAACGGATGATCTAAAGAGATCGAAGAAGAATTCAACCGCAGAGAACGAGCTATGATTTCATCTACCGGTGCATTTTTTTCTAAAATTTCGGCAACCTCTGCATTGCTATATCGGTCGTTCACTCGTACATCTATCACAAGATCTACAGCTGCAGGAACAACATTATGCTGGCTCCCTGCATTTATTTGTGTTACTGTAAGTTTCACTTCTCCCAAAGCTTCTGAAACTTTTTCAAATTTAAAATTCTTAAACCAATCCAGTACAGAGATACATTTATAAATGGCACTATCAGTATTAGGGTGCGCTGCATGAGATGGTGTCCCTTTCACCTTGGCATCAAAAACAACCAGCCCTTTTTCTGCAACAGCCATTTGCATTAGCGTTGGTTCTCCCACAATTGCAACATCAATTTTTGGAATTAATGCTAATAAACTTGCTATCCCATTTTTGCCATTTATTTCCTCTTCGGCAGTTCCTACAAAAAGCAAATTAAAATTTAGATTTTTCGCTTCAAAAAAATAGGTGAAGGTCGCCAGTAAAGATACCAAACATCCTCCGGCATCGTTGCTGCCTAATCCGTATAATTTCCCATCTTCAATAGTTGCTTCGAAAGGATCACGAGTATAGGCAGAATTAGGTTTAACGGTATCGTGATGAGAATTCAATAATAATGTTGGTTTCTCATGATCAAAATGTTCGTTCACAGCCCACACATTATTCCCACTACGTTTAAATGGAATTCCAAATTCCTGAAGCCAATTTTCCAACAATACTGCTGTACCTTCTTCTTCCTTAGAAAATGATTGTGTCTCTATAAGATCTTGCAGTAACTTAATGGCCTTCTTTTGAAGCTTTGAAATTTCCATTATTTTATGATTTTTGTATGTTGAGTTCCTTTTTGAAGCAAGTTTGGACCTCCTAAATAAACTTCAGAAACTGTATGCTCCAAGGCATAAAAACAATTGTGCAATTTTGGAAGCATGCCTTCACTAATTATATTCTTATTCAATAAATCCTGATAAGTTCGGGTATCTAATAAGTCGATCACCGAGTTATCATCCAAAGGATCTTTCAAGACGCCATTTTTTTCAAAACAAAAAAACAATTCAGTTTGATAGTTTCCAGAAAAAGCAATAGCTATTTCCGCAGCTACCGAGTC
>JAGXIK010000193.1 GCA_024635715.1 Gillisia sp. | reverse complement strand
TATAGACCAGGCCGCAGTAATGTAGCTTACAACAATGGCAGAAGGACTTCAGAAATGAGAAATTTACAATCTACATCTGGTAGGTCTTCAGCTAATGAAGGAAGAAGAAGTAACGATGTTTCCGCAAGGTCTAGTAGAGATGTGAGCCGAAATGAATTGATGGAAAGAAGTTCAAATTCAAGAGTTTCTTCCAGAAAAGAAATTTCTAATAACGAAAGACATGAAGCTGCAGTAAGGTCTAATAGAAATTCTTCGGGTGTTGCAACAACAACTCAAAGATCCAGCAGTGAGGGAAGAATTATTTCTAGAGACAGTAGAAGTTCCAATGCTCGTGCCAATACCGCTACAAATAGACAGCAGGAAACTAGAACTATAAGTAGAGTTCCTCAAACTAGAAGAAGTAATACTGAAGTTACAACAACCAGTTCTCCTACTAGAACAGTGATATCCCAAAGAGGAAGAGCAACAAATAGTTCTTCAAGAACTGCAACCGCACAACGGTCCCAAAATAATAGCAGAAACGACAGCGTTAGAGAAACTAAGAATACAGACAATTCAAGATCAGGAAGATCATCTTCTTCCAGAGATGATTCTAGAGGTTCTGTAAAGAAAAGATAAGATTAAGTTTTTGGTTGGTTAGTTAGAAAATCTCCATAGATATTGAAAAATGTCTTGGGGATTTTCGTTTTAAGTTAACTTCCATTTAGTTATATAAATTTTAAGCGTAAATATCCCTTACTAATTTTCCGTGATTCTGAACTGTTTCAGTATTTATGAGATGAGATCCTGAAACGGATTATGGGTGTTATTTTATAGAAGAAGTAAAACAACATATTATATCTTAATATACTTTCTTACCAACAGATTAATATCTTCAGAAAAACTAAATCTAAGCGCCACAAACCCATAGATAGCAGTTACTATTATAGATTTTAGAATGATATTTATAATTGGGTGAAATGGAAATTCCCAAAAATAAAAAGTAGCAGTTAATCCTGCCGTAAACACTAATATATATACCGTTTTTATTGTGAAAGGCTGCATCTTAAATTTATTGAGAACAATCAATAACTTTGAAATATTGTATACAGCAAATGCCAAAAAGCTTGCAATTGCAGCACCAAGAATTCCATAAGCAGGAATTAGAAGCAAATTAAAAACGAATGCAATAATAGAGAGTATAACTCCAAACACAAGCACTAATCTATAGTAATCTGAATTAAAAAGAATACTATTATTATTACCCAACATATTATCAAACAACTTCACTATAGCCAAAAGTAGGATAATCATTATGCTTATTTGGTATTCCTGAGGGATCAATAAATAAAGCTGGTTAATATTTACAAGTATCAACACAAAAATTATGGCACTTACCACCAACAAGGTTAATGAACTTCGTTTATAAAGATTTTTTAAAGATTTCTTATCGTTGCTATTTAGTAAACTAGCTGTAAGAGGATGAATAATTTGATGCATCGCTTTTTGAGGTACAGAAATTACTGTAGCAATATAAACTGCAATTCCATAGATAGCTACATTTTCTATTGGTAGATAATGTTCTATCATCACTTTATCCAGATCCAGTAAAATGGTAGCCACAGATCCTGCTATTAAAATCAAAGCTGAATATTTTAAAACTGTACTATAGTTATTTGGGAGTGAGAAATTAAATTTCGGCTTATATAAGGAGAAAGCATACACTTGCATAGCGATCGCTCTCAATACAAAAACCATAACCATGGCATATATAAAATATTCCACATTAATTATAGAGAAGTAAACCAAGAACAATAAAACAGTAATACAAAGCCTGTGAAATACTTCTTTCATAAAATTACCAAATACGCTCTGATAGTTAATTTTAGACCAAGCAAAGAAAACTTCAAAATAGGCCGTAGCAAAGGCAATGATAAAGATGAGCCAGATATAAGGCTGTACGAGCTCATTACCCGTTTCAAAGTAAGCCAACAACCATTTATAACTTAAAACGCCTACAAGACCCAATAGAATAGAAACTCCAAGCGGTAATAGCAATATAAGGTTCAACAATTTATCTTTTTCTTCTTTTGTCTTGTAGGAGGTGTAAAATTTCACAAGGGGGTTATGAACTCCAAATGCCATAAATGGCCAAACGAGATTTGCTGCAGACAATAAAAAACTAACAAGTCCATAATATTCCTTTTCCAGAAAGTAGGTAAACAAAAAGAGCGTGTTAATTGCGCCGATCCCAAACCCAAAGTAGGTTGTGATCATGTTTTTAAAAGACTGCTTTATTATAACTCCCATTAGTTAAATCTACTCTTTTAAAATTTTAGCCAATTCGCCAGTAAGATTCATTCGGCTATATTTTTCAGTATTAACGGAGGTAACCTTTAATTGCTGAGTTTTATATAAATTATACATACTCAAAATATGCTCTTTTAAACTAGTTTCTTCCTGATACCCGAAATAAGTTCCCGAATTGGTTTCTGCCAATATATTCTTCACATCCCAATCTTTTGGACCTAATGCTAAAATTGGGCGCTTTGCCGCCATATATTCAAAGAGTTTCCCTGGGATAATTCCTTTGGTTTCGATACTATCAATTTCCACTAAGAGCAATACCTGACTAGTTTGCTGAATTTTGTTCGCTTTTTTATGAGAAACATATCCTGGTAATTCTAAATAAGTCTCTAAATCATATTCTTTAATCGAATCTAAAACATCATTACTTAGAGTTCCCACAAGATTCAAAACAAGATCTTCTTTAAAATCTTTGTTTTCTGATGTCAGCTCTTGTAGAACTTTCCACAAATTCTTAGGATTCCTGCCTGAGAGTAAAGATCCAATATGTGCTAAACTGAATTTTTGATCTAATTCTGAAGAAATCTCAGCATCTAGATCATAACCATTAGTAATCACCTTGACAGGTTTTAAAGTTTTGGATTGAAATTCTTTTTGGGTTGCGAAACTTGTAGTTATAATGTGGTCTGCAGCAGTTAAAACCTGTGTTTCCAAAGCTATATGCTTAGCTTCGGCTGAAGCAGATAATTTCAATTTTTTATGATATCCTATTTCTGTCCAAGGATCCCGAAAATCTGCAATCCATTTTATTTCAAGCTTTTTCTTTAAGCCAAGACCTATAAGATGTAAACTATGAGGTGGCCCAGTGCTAATAATTGTGTCAATTTTATTTTCTGAAAGATATTCAGAAAGAAAATTAACCGAAGGCTTGATCCAGAATTTCCGAGCATCTGGAATAAAGAAATTTCCACGGATATATAAAAATAGTTTTTGAAGAAAATTTTGACTTTTCGCTTCTTTAATAATTCCGCTGCTTATAGTTGAAGTCTCTTTTTTGGAAAAGATCTTAGCTAAAAAATAAGGCTCAAAAATTCTCTTTTTAAGTATAGTTATTCCTTTTGGAATCTCTTCTAAAAGGCTCTCATCTATAATTGGATAATCCGGATTTTCTGGTATATAAACAACAGGTTCTATATCAAAATCCCGTAAATATTTTACAAATTTTAACCAGCGTTGCACCCCAGGTCCTCCAGCCGGTGGCCAATAATAAGTTATAATTAAAACTTTTTTCATAATGCCACTTTAGAACCTACAAATCAATATTGTCTAATCCTTTTTCCTAAAGGAAAAGTAAATTCCTCCAAGCGTTAGAAGTCCAAGCAAAATTGAACTGGCAAGTGCAATACTACTTCCCGTTTTAATAACCTGTGGTTCAAATTTAAAAGTAATTGTGTGTTCTCCTGCGGGAATCTGCATTCCTCTTAAAACATAGTTCACATTGTAATGAGGTGTTTCATTTCCATCCACATAGGCATTCCATCCATTCTCATAATACATTTCAGAGAATACAGCGAATTGCTCTTTAGAGGATGTAGATTTATAAACTAATTCATTTGGTTCTTGGGAAATCAGCTTTATACTTGCAGTGGAGTCTTGTGCTTTGCTCACAACTAATCCTGATTCTTTAAATTCAGAATTAATGATCGCAGTAGTGTTTAGATCTGTATCTGCCAGACTCAAAATTTCTTCGTTTGGAGAATTTACCCATTTAATATTTTCAACAAACCATGCATTCCCCATTGCATTAGGGTTTTGCTGAGCAGTTGGTCCTTCCTCTGTTGGAACAATAATATACTTTACATTAAGCATATTAAGCACCGACATATTATTTTTTGAAATATAGAAATCGTAAAGGTCCTGTATTCTTCCGGGTTTGGCGGCGTGATAACCCCCAATAGAATTATGAAAATAAGAAGTTCTACCTGTATTAAAAGGACTTTCCGCAAGATCAAAAACCCTATAATGCGCTTTGTCTTCTAAAATCCTTTCATCTGCTGAAGTTTTTTGAAAAGGCTTATTCATAACTCTTGCAGCAACAAAATCTTCATTGTTTACATATCTTCTATCTACTCCAACGAGGTCAAACAAGATCAAAAAGGTAAAACCTAATAGTATTAATTTCTTATTAGCAAGCTTTTTTAAGTAGGCATAGATAAATCCAGCAGCGATCAACACTAAAATAAGAGACCTAATAGCATCTGCTGTAAAAATAGATTTTCTATCTTCTTTCAAGGCTCGAACGAACTCTGCTCCCATTTGCTCTATATAAACCGAGTCACTTCCTCCACTAAAACTAAATAAAGTAGATTTTAGCACTAGCAATATTAAAGCAAAACCAGCTGTAATTATAGTTGCCCATTTTAATGCATGAAATTTCTCTTCTTCACCTTCAAAATTATTGAAGAGTTTGTGCAACCCAAAAACAGCAAGTATTGGAATACATAGTTCGGCAATAATTTGAATAGAAGATACTGCGCGAAACTTATTATAGAGCGGCACAAAGTCGATAAAGAACTCAGTAACAAACCCGAAATTCTTACCCCAAGATAAGATGAGAGATAAAATAGTTCCACCAACGATCCACCATTTTAATCTTCCTCTAATTAAGAATAAAGCAAAGACAAATAAGAAGATAATACTTGCCCCAATATAAGCCGGTGCTCCAACAAAAGGTTGATTTCCCCAATAAGTAGGAGCATTCTCTGCAAAATCCTTTGCCTGCACAGGAGATGCACCCATTCTTAATAATTGAGCATACATTTCTGAATCTTCTCCTAATTTTTCAGAACTGGAGCCTCCCATAAATCTAGGAATAAATAGATTTAATGTTTCAGTGATTCCATAGCTATATTCGGTGATATAGTCATAATTCAATCCCGCTGTTTCCTTTTGTTTTCCTTCCGCAGTAATACTTAATCCAGTATCTCCTCGAGTACTATACTGAGTGTATTCTTGAGTGGCTAATAAATTAGTAGCATTGGTTGCTATTGCTAATAAAACAGCCAGCGCCATTACTCCTAATGCTTTAAAGAAATGTGGTAATTGTTTTTTTCTGAAGGCATCAATTAGATAAACTAATCCCAAAACTAAAACGAGTAGCAATAAGTAATAGGTCATCTGGAAGTGATTTGCGCCAATTTCCAATGCCATAGCAAAAGATAAGAGCAAAAATCCACCTATATATTTATTTCTGAAGCACAGTAATATTCCAGCAAGAACCATTGGCATATAGGCAATGGCATGTGCTTTGGCATTATGTCCTACTCCAAGAATTATAATAAGATATGTTGAAAATCCGAAGGCCAAGGCACCTAGAAAGGCGATTTTATAATCTAGTTTTAGAACCAGTAAAAGTATATAAAAGCCTATAAAATATAAGAACAGGTAATCTGCCGGCCTTGGTAGAAAACGTAAAGCTGAATCTAAATTTTTAATATAATTATGAGGATAATAAGCACCTAATTGATAGGTTGGCATTCCCCCAAAAGCTGAATCTGTCCAGTAAGGTTCTTCTCCGGTTTCGGCTCTAAAGTCATTTTGCTCCTTTGCCATTCCGGTATACTGAACTATATCACTTTGATAAATTTCTTTTCCTTGAAGAACAGGACTAAAATAGGCTAGGGAAATAATGAGAAAACCAAAAACCACAAGAATATGTGGTAGAAAACCTTTTAAGGATCTAATCATAGATAGAATTTAATAGGAACGAAAATTAATCAATTTCTTCGAAATCGATGTACTCCCCTACTTTTTTATTGGAATTACTTGTTTTAGGTTTATCTGAATCTATATTAACTTTTCCCTTCTTTTGAGCGTTGGGAGCAGCTTGGCCATTAAATTGCTGTTGGAACTTTTGTCCAATTCTTTTAAGGAACCATTTTAAGATCAATGGTCCAAACCATTTTATAAAAATTTTGAAACCGAAATATATCAACAGAATTATTAATACGGTTTTCAAAATACTTTCGAATGATGCTTCGTGCATTTGTATATAGTTTATGCAAAATTACTATTCTGATGAGACAAATTGGGTATCTATATCCATAAAAAAATAATAAAATCTTCTATATTTGATCGGACTAACAACAACTTGTATGAAATACTTTCAGATCAAAATATTTACAATCATTTTATTTATCACATCCGGTTATTCAACCTATGCTCAGTATACGGAAACCATAAATTCCAACAGGCCTGGAGCATCTCAAGGCGCATTTTCTGTAGGAACAGGAGTTATACAGATAGAAGCAGGGGGATTTTATGGAAATGATGATCATACCTTATTACGTACGAGTACAGATATTTTAGGAGCCGATTATTCTTTGCGTTATGGATTGTTCTTTGAAGCTTTAGAAATTAGTTTAATAGGATCTTTTGAGGATAATACAGAATCAATTAGAATTGGTGCAAATGATGTAGAGTTTAAAACCAGTAATTTTAAGACCAATACATTAGGTGTGAAATACTTGATATTTGACCCAAGTAGAACTATAAGACCAGATAAACCAAACCTTTATAGCTGGAAAGCTAATCAGCAATTTAAATGGAAAACTTTGATCCCAGCTGTATCTCTATATGCTGGAGCTAATTTTTCACAGGCTACTAATCCATTTTTATATGAGGGAGAAAAAGCTATAACACCTAAAATCGCGTTAATAACCCAAAATAACTGGCCTGGAAGCTGGGTATTAGTGATGAATCTTATTTTAGATAAATTGACTGAGGAATTCCCGAGCTATACAGGAATTGTCACCCTTACTCATGCCTTCACCCCTAAATTTGCAGGGTTTTTGGAATATCAAGGAATTGTAAGTGATATTTATGCAGATGATATTGTAAGGACCGGGATGGCTTATTTAGTAACAGATGATCTTCAATTTGATATCTCTGGATTACTCAACTTTAAGAATACACCAGATAGATGGCAATTAGCTGCCGGAGTTTCCTATAGATTGGATCTACATAAAAAAGAGGAATATTTAGACGATTCTTATGAAGGCGACAGAAGGAGAAAAAGAACGGAAAAACAAGAAAAGATCGAACCTGAAATTGATGATCAAAAATAAAATTAAGCAAATAAAAAAATCCGCTATAATAGCGGATTTTTTTATTTTATAACCTTAAAAGCTAATTACTCTTCTAACGAAGCTGTAACTGCTGCAGATAATCTTTTATATGTTCCGTTCTCCAATCTTTCTCTAATAACAGAGAAAGCAGTTAAAGTAAGTTCTATATCTTCCAATG
>JAGXIK010000192.1 GCA_024635715.1 Gillisia sp. | reverse complement strand
CTTAGATGAAAAAAGCAGAAAACAATATATGTATCATCCAACCTGGTCTGAATTACGGAATAAAACCAAATTCTTTAAGATGATCACCTTTGGAAATGCCTTGCCCAAGATCAGAAAAAAGGTAGATGAAGATCTTGATCAGCCGAGCATGAATGAACGCAAGATAATAGCTTTGGTAATTCGCTTAATGGAAGAAACACATATTAGAGTTGGAAATGAATACTATGCTAAAGAAAACAAGACTTACGGATTAAGCACACTTAGAACCCGACACGTAAAAACTTCTAAAAGTAAGATGAAATTTGAATTCGTAGGAAAAAAAGGCAAGGAACATTCAATTACGATTACCGATAAGAAACTGATTAAATTGGTAAATCAATGTGAAGAAATTCCTGGCTGGGAACTATTTAAATTTTATGATGAACAAGGAGAGAAGCATACAATTGATAGTGGAATGATAAACAGCTATATTAAAGAAATTAGCGGCGAAAGCTTTACAGCAAAAGATTTTAGGACGTGGGCCGCTTCCAAAATATATTTTGAGACCTTATATCAAATTGGATATAAGGAAGATGAAAAGGAAAATGCAAAAGCAATATTAGAAGCTATTGATGCTACAGCAGAAGGATTGGGCAATACCAGAGCCGTTTGCAGAAGCTATTATGTACACCCTTTTATAACTGAAAATTATGAAAATGGCGAGATTGTTCCCTATTTCGAGAAAGTAAAAAAAATAGATAAAGAGAATACTATTTCGCTTTCAAGTTCAGAAAAGGTATTGTTAAATATGATAGGTGAATATCAAATAGAATTAAACGACACATCTCTATAATTTTCTATTTATAAATAAAATATATTGGCTGGCATACTTTTAGCAAGTTGAACTATTCAAAATCAATTCTTGGCATGTCAAAATATTTATATCTCATTATATTAATTTCCACTACTATGATCTCCCAGAACAGAAATTTAGAATGGGCAGAAGAGTTTGATGGAAAAAAGATAGATAGCGATATTTGGAATTTCAAGAAAGGCTTGGGTCATAACAACGAAGAACAATATTACACCTCCAGAGCTAAGAACATTCGAATTGAGCAAGGAATGCTAGTTATTGAAGCTAGAAAAGAAAAATTTAAAGGCTCTAAATATACTTCTGCTAGAATTAATACAATCGGCAACAAACTTTTTAAATATGGTAGAATTGAAATAAGAGCAAAATTACCTGAAGGAAAGGGAACATGGCCAGCAATTTGGATGTTGGGAGAGAACAGGCAGCGAGTGGGTTTTCCCGCATCTGGTGAAATAGATATCATGGAACATGTAGGGAAATCTCCAACCGAGATTCACGGAGCAATCCACTATCCGGAACTGGATAATAAGAAATTGAATTCTTCTGCAAAAAGTTTTGAAATACCAACTTCTATAGATGGTTTTCATAGGTATGCCATTGAATGGGACCAGAAAAGCATCAATTATTTTATAGATGATGAACTATTTCACTGCTTTACTATTGAAGATGCCGAGAGAGAAGGACGAGAGAATATCTTTCAAAAACCATTTTATCTAATAATAAATTTAGCTCTTGGAGGAAATTGGGCCGGAGAAATAGACGATTCTATTTTTCCAGCCCGTTTTTATATAGACTATGTTAGGTATTATAAGTAGATAAACCTTGAAACCTACTTATTTCTATGTTTTAAGTAGTCCAAGACGTTGCTTTCTATGCGAGCTTCTATATTAGAAACATCTGCTTTCTCGAATGGGAAACCGGTGATCTTTTCATAGAGTTCTATATACCTTTCTGAAACTGTATCTATATAAGCATCACTCATTTCTGGAACTGTCTGACCTTCTAAGCCTTGAAAGTTATTTTGAATAAGCCATTGTCTTACAAATTCTTTAGATAATTGCTTCTGAATCTCTCCATTTTTCTGGCGCTCTTCATATCCTTCAGCATAAAAATAACGAGAAGAATCTGGGGTATGAATTTCATCTATCAATACAATTTCTCCATCTGCAGTTTTTCCAAATTCGTATTTAGTATCTACTAAAATTAGCCCTCTGGAAGTAGCTATTTCACTTCCTCTTTGAAAGAGTTTGTTAGTATAATCTTCAAGAAATTCATAATCTTCTTTAGAAACAATATGTCGCTTTAGAATGTCTTCCTTGGAAATATCCTCATCATGATCGCCCATTTCAGCTTTCGTTGCTGGAGTTATAATAGGATTAGGGAATTTATCGTTCTCCTTCATTCCATCTGGCATAGAAACTCCGCATAGCATGCGTTTTCCTGCTTTATATTCTCTTGCTGCATGGCCAGATAAATAACCGCGTATTACCATTTCTACTTTAAAAGGCTCACATTTTTTTCCAACCGCCACATTAGGATCTGGAGTTGCTTCCAACCAATTAGGAACTATATCTTGTGTTGCAGCCATCATTTGTGTAGCAATTTGATTTAAGATCTGACCTTTAAAAGGGATACCCTTAGGCATTACCACATCAAAAGCAGAAAGCCTATCTGTTGCAACCATAACCAAAAGGTCGTTTTCTAAATGATATACTTCTCTAACCTTTCCTTTATAAACTTGTTGTTGTCCTGGAAAATTGAAATTGGTGTCTATTATGGTATTCTTCATGAATATTATAAATTCTCAATAATGAGATCGTTTAATTATTTTATTGAATTGAATTGAATTGAATTGAATTCTGAAATTAGTTATTCGGCATGTTCTATTTTCTTGTATGCTGCAATGATGCTTTTAACCAGCTTATGTCTTACAACATCTTTATCATCTAAATAGACCATTCCAATACCTTTGGTATCTTTAAGTACAAGTAATGCTTCTTTTAAACCAGAAATTGTCCTTCTTGGTAAATCTATTTGCCCTGGGTCCCCAGTGATCATAAATTTTGCGCTTTTCCCCATCCTAGTGAGAAACATCTTCATTTGAGCATGAGTAGTATTCTGCCCTTCGTCCAAGATCACAAATGCATTATCTAAAGTTCGCCCACGCATAAATGCCAAGGGAGCTATTTGAATAATTCCTTTTTCTATAAAAACCTCCAATTTTTCATGCGGAATCATATCTCTAAGGGCATCATAAAGAGGTTGCATATAAGGATCTAGTTTCTCTTTAAGATCTCCCGGTAAGAATCCCAGGTTTTCTCCTGCTTCCACAGCCGGTCTTGTTAGAATAATACGTTTCACCTGCTTCTCTTTAAGAGCCTTTACTGCAAGCGCAACTCCTACGTAAGTTTTTCCTGTACCTGCGGGACCAATAGCAAAGATCATATCATTCTTCATGGCGAGTTCTACCAACTTTCGTTGATTGGCGGTTTGAGCTTTTATCAGCTTACCTCCCACTCCATGAACTAAAGTTTGTCCGCTCTCTGAAGAAGATGAATAATCTTCTCTCCCATTACTGGAAAGAACACGTTCAATCACATTTTCATCTAGGGCGTTGTACTTAACATAATGATCCATTAACATGGTAAATCGTCTATCAAACTCCTCTAGCATGTCTTCATCGCCATAAACCATGATCTTGTTACCACGAGCAACGATCTTTAATTTTGGATAATACTTTTTGAGAAGTTCAATGTGTTCATTTTGTTGTCCAAAGAAATCTCTTGGACTAATTTCGGAAAGTTCGATAATGAGTTCGTTCAAAAGCAGTAGGTTTAAAGTTAGATTTTTAAATCATTTATGGTTTTTACTGTAGTAACAATGTAAGATTTTACTTGATTAAAATTGTCTATTTTTATATAAATTTCTTCAGGATTTGGATGAAATAAATTTATCTTCGCCTGTATTACAAACTTACAATAAATAACAAGCTTCACCTTTAAAAAAATATCAACAATTGCCTATGGCTATCATTACTTTAACGACAGATTTTGGAGAAAAAGATCACTTCGCTGGAGCCGTTAAAGGTACTATCTATTCAGAAATGGATGATGTACGTATTGTTGATATTTCGCATTCAATCTCTCCTTTTCATATTACAGAGGCATCCTATATTATCAAAAATGCCTACAGATGTTTCCCAAAGGGTAGTATTCATATAATCGGGATCGATTCAGAATTAACTCCGGAAAATAAGCATCTTGCTATTTTACTGGACGATCATTACTTTATTTGTGCTAACAATGGCATTCTTTCTTTGATCGCTTCAGAAATCAAGCCTGAAAAGATCGTAGAGATCAATATCCATAACACGGTAGAAACCAATTTTCCAGTTCTGGATGTTTTTGTGAGAGTAGCTTGTCATATCGCTCGCGGAGGCACCTTGGAAGTAATCGGAAAGTCTATAGAAAAAATTAAATATTTAAAAGAGATAGAGCCTTATGTAAATTCTGAAAAAAATCAGATCGTTGGCCATGTGCTTTATATAGATAATTATGGGAATGTTGTAACCAATATCACTAGGAAAATATTTGAAAATATTGGGAAAGGTAGAAAGTTTAAGATCACGGCACGAACGGCAAAATTCTCTAATATCTATACTACCTATAGTGATGCTATAGACTTTAAACAGGAGAAAGATAAACGTGAAGAAGACGGAAAAAAATTGGCCATCTTCAATTCTGCTGGATATATAGAACTGGCAATTTATAAAAGTAATCCTAGCACTGTAGGAAGTGCCTCTACCCTATTTGGATTAGAGCTTAGGGACACGGTAACCATAAAATTTGAATCTTAGATGTTTGTACGAATAGTAAAAATGGGATTTCAGCCAGAAAAAGTTGAAACCTTTTTAAGCGATTTTAAATCTATAAAAACCAAAATAAGAGGTTTTGAAGGTTGTCTTTTTTTAGAACTTTACAGAGATAAAAGCAATACAAATCAGTTTTTTACGTATAGTTATTGGGAAAATGAACAAGCTCTAGAGAATTATCGAAATTCAGATCTTTTTAAAGTAGTCTGGAAAAACACCAAACAATATTTCAATCAGAAACCAGAAGCCTGGAGTGTAGACAAATTAGTGAGTCTAGACTAAGAATTTAGGTTAGAAAAATAAGCAGCATTGATAGCGATTCTCAACAAAGAAATACGATCCTTTTTTTCGGCTCCAACCGGCTATTTAGTAGTTGGAATATTTTTGACGCTTTGTAGTCTATTCCTGTTTGTTTTTACTGGCTCTTATAATATTTTAGATAATGGGTTTGCAGATCTAAAACCCTTTTTTGATCTCGCACCTTGGATCTTTCTTTTCTTGATCCCTGCCATCACCATGAAAAGTTTTGCTGAAGAAAAGAAGCAAGGCACCATGGAACTATTGCTTACCAAACCTATTGGCACCTGGAATCTAGTAACTGGGAAATTTTTTGGAGCTTTTTTAGTAACCTGTATTGCCATTCTTCCTTCTCTATTATATGTGCTTACAATTTATAAGCTTGGTGATCCATCTGGAAACTTAGACATTGGCGCTACTTTAGGATCTTATTTTGGGCTTTTGCTATTAGCGGCAACTTATACCGCCATAGGTGTATTTGCTTCAGCTTTTACTAGTAACCAGATCACAGCTTTTATAGTCGCTGTTTTTCTATGCTTTCTATTATTCTTTGCTTTTGAAGGAGTAGCAGACTTTAAAATATTTGGAGATTCCACTTATGGGATAGAATATTTAGGAATGAGTTATCATTATAAAAGCATGAGTCGTGGGGTAATAGACACTAGAGATATCATCTATTTTATCAGTCTAATATTCCTGTTTATCTCATTTAGCTATTTCAAGATCTACTCAACAAAAACTAAAACCTAGCTCTTGAAGAATTTGACAAAATATAAATGGATTTTTATAGTGATCTTAGGATTGCTATTTGTGAATATCATTGCCTCCAAAGTCCACTCCAGGTTCGACCTTACTCAGGATCACAGATACACCCTATCCCCGGCTGCTAAAACTATTATAGATAAAATTGAATCGCCTATTATAATCGATGTTTTCTTAAAAGGAGCCTTTCCACCTGAATTCAGAAGATTACAAAATGAAACTAGGCAATTTTTAGAGGAGATGGCTGCTTATAACTCTAATGTAAAATTCAATTTTATAGATCCATTAGCTGAAGGTGATGATGCGAATGCTGTGGCTCAGGAATTTTATGAATTAGGAATGACGCCTGCACGTATTAGTGTGATGGAAAATGGAAAAGCAAGCGAATCTATTATTTTCCCTTGGGCAATAGCTAATTTTAATAACAAGACTGTAAAGATCCCCTTGCTTAAAAATAAGTTGGGAACAACAGATGAGGAGCGCGTAAATAATTCGGTTCAGCAAATGGAATATTCCTTTGCAGATGCCATAGGGCAATTGGTAGAGCCGAAAAAGAAAAAGATCGCCATTATGCGTGGAAATGGAGAGTTGGGAGATGCTTATATCGCCGATTTCATAAAAACCATTAGACAGTATTATTTTGTGGCACCATTTACTTTAGATTCTGTTGCCAATTATCCTAATAAAACACTGGAAGATCTAAAAGAATTCGATCTTATAATTGAAGCTAAACCCACACAAGCATATTCAGAAAAAGAGAAGCTGGTCTTAGATCAATACCTTATGAGTGGAGGGAAATCTCTATGGTTGGTGGAGCAAACCGCTATGGAAAATGATAGTTTGTTCAATCCACGTGGGAGTGCTTTTGCATTGCCAAGAGATCTCAATTTAAATGACTTCTTCTTCTCTTACGGTTTACGAATTAATCCTGCCTTGGTGAACGATATTTATTCGGCACCTATCGTTTTGGCAAGTGGAAATGGAAATGACACTCAATTCTCTCCTTATCCTTGGTTCTACAGCCCACTAACTACTTCTCCAAACTCACATCCAATTATCAATAATATAGAAGCGGTAAAATTTGAATGGGCCAACCCTATAGATATTTTAGGGAACGACATTAAAAAGACCATACTCCTTTCTAGTTCTCCTCAATCTAAGATAGAAGGAACTCCACGAGAAATAAGTTTGAATTTATTAAATACTCGCCCAGATCTTTCCACTTATACCGCAGGAGAATTACCAATGGCTGTATTATTAGAGGGAGAATTCAAATCTGTTTACAAGAACAGGGTAAAGCCTTTTGATCTGGATGAGGCTATAGAAAATGGAAAACAAACCAAAATGATCGTGATCTCTGATGGGGATGTTATAAAGAATCAGCTTCAGAAAGGGCAGCCTTTAGAGTTAGGCTTCGATCGATTTACAGGAAACACCTACGGAAATAAAGAGTTTTTGCTGAATTCTGTAAACTATCTTTTAGACGATTCAGGATTAATAGATATTAGATCTAAAGAAATAAGCATCGCTTTTTTAGATTCTGAAAAGACAGCTCAAGAGCGTGAAAAATGGCAAGTTTTAAATCTTGTGATTCCGTTGCTATTGTTAGGAATTGGTGCTTTTATCTTTACCTACTTCAGAAAAAAACGCTATTTAAAAAATTAGACTTTTAGTTCATAACTATTAGTCAATATTAAATATTAACAAAATTCTAAACAATATTTTCAAGAAGCCTTTAATTTCAAGGAGTTGATATAAATAATTTCATTTTTTCTGTTAATAAAATATCACCTATTACACTTCGGTTTTTAAAGGATTAAGATATATTTGTATTGATTAAATAACCGTTAGATCCATGAAATTTATAGTATCCAGTACGTATTTATTAAAACAGCTTCAAATATTAGGAGGCGTTATTAACAATAACAACACCCTTCCTATTTTAGATAACTTTTTATTCCAATTAAAAAAGGACGAATTAACGGTATCAGCTTCCGATCTAGAGACAACTATGTCTGCAAAATTGAAAGTTGAATCAGATTCTGAAGGTTCTATCGCTGTTCCTGCAAGATTGTTATTGGAAACCTTGAAAACGTTCCCAGAACAACCACTTACATTTGTAGTAGAAGATAACAACACCATAGAATTAAGTTCTAACCACGGGAAATACGCCTTGGCGTATGCTAATGGGGAAGAATTCCCAAATGCTGTGGAATTGAGTGATCCTAGCAGTACTATTATTCAAGGAGATGTACTAGCTATGGCAATTAGCAAGACCATATTCGCCTCTGGAAACGATGATCTTAGACCTGTAATGAGCGGAGTATTCTTTCAATTCTCTACAGAAGGTCTAACTTTTGTAGCTACAGATGCTCACAAATTGGTAAAATATTCCAGAGAAGATGTAACGGCTTCTCAGGCTGCAGAATTCATTATGCCTAAAAAACCTTTGAATCTTTTAAAAGGAATTTTAGCAGGAAGTGAAACCGATGTACTTATTGAATACAATGAGTCTAATGCAAAATTCATTTTTGAAGACACTCAATTGATCTGTAGATTGATCGATGGGAAGTATCCAAATTACGAAGCGGTTATTCCAAAAGAGAATCCTAATAAATTGGTGATAGATAGAAGTCAGTTCTTAAGCTCTGTAAGAAGGGTATCTATTTTCTCTAATAAAACTACACACCAAGTTCGTTTAAAGATCGCTGGTGCCGAGTTAAATATTTCAGCAGAAGATATAGATTACAGTAACAAGGCAGAAGAACGTTTAACTTGTTCTTACCAAGGTGATGATATGCAAATTGGGTTTAATTCACGTTTTTTAACCGAGATGTTGAATAACCTGAATGCAAATGAAGTTCAGTTAGAAATGAGTTTACCAAACCGTGCCGGGATCTTAACTCCGGTAGATGGATTGGATGAAGGTGAAAAGATCACTATGCTTGTAATGCCGGTAATGCTGAATAGTTAAAAAGTAGATCTTCTTCGGAAGGATTTAAATATAAAAAAAGCGCAGACTATTATAGTTTGCGCTTTTTTAGCTAGGTGAGATTGTGAACGGTTTGTCAGGCTGAGCTTGTCGAAGCCTATTAGGGAGTCACGAGCACCCTTCGACAAGCTTAGGGTGACATTGTGAAAATATGATTGTGAAGGTGCAGTCAGGCTGTCCCTGTAGCTATCGGGATTGGCTAAGTCTATTAGAAAGTCACGAGCACCCTTCGACAGGCTCAGGGTGACATTGCAAAAATGAAATTGTGAACGTTTAGTCACACTGAGCCTGTCGAAGCCTATTAGGAGGTCACTAGCACCCTTCGACAAGCTCAGGGTGACATTGTGAAAATGAGATTGTGAACGGTTTGTCAGGCTGAGCTTGTCGAAGCCATTTAAGTATTCCTGCGAAATCTATAAAAAGTTACAGATAAGGTTAAAGATTACTTTATAAACTCAATAGAAAGAGGATAAACCGGAATTTCCCCATTGCTAACTTTAATAGCATTTAAGATCGGAAAAACAATAGCCACAATTCCAATACCTATTAATAAAAAAATTCCTAAGCCGAATAAAAATATCAATGGAATACAGAAAATGGAATAAATAAATATACTGATCTGAAAATTAAGGATCATCTTCCCGTGCGCATCCATACCAAAGACCTTGTCTTTTTGAGTGATCCAAATTACTAAGGGCACTACAAATCCTCCAATTAGGGTGACTAGATCGAGTAACTGACTTAAATGCGTTAATACTAATAATTGATTGTCTTCTCTCATGATGTTTGTTTGATTGATGAATATATCTTATAAGTAGTGAATTTAAGAAATATGTTACAAGCATAGGATTAAACAAGCTCTCATTTCTTTACTATCTTTGACGCATGATTTTAAACGATACCATAGTAGCTTTAGCTACCCCATCTGGTGCAGGGGCAATTGCAGTGATACGTGTTTCTGGTCCAGAAGCAATAAATATAGTTTCCCCACTTTTTGCGGCAAAGTCTAAAAAGCAATTAAAAAAGCAGCCTACACATACTCTTCATTTAGGAAATATCATTGACGGAGAACGTATTATAGATGAAGTATTGGTGTCTATATTTAATGGACCTAAGAGTTATACGGGAGAAAATACCATCGAGATCTCTTGTCACGGAAGTCAATATATACAGCAAGAGATCATTCAGTTATTAATTAGGAATGGGTGCAGATCTGCCGAAGCAGGGGAATTTACCTTAAGAGCTTTTCTTAATGGAAAAATGGATCTAAGTCAGGCCGAAGCAGTTGCAGATCTTATTTCTTCTGAAAACTCGGCTTCTCATCAAATGGCGATGCAGCAAATGCGAGGAGGTTTTTCCAATGAAATTCAGAAGCTGCGACAGGAACTACTGAATTTTGCCTCTCTTATAGAACTAGAATTAGATTTTGCTGAAGAGGATGTAGAATTCGCTAACAGAGATGAGTTTCAGAATTTAGTAACTCGTATCCAACAAGTGCTAAAAAAACTGATTGATTCCTTCGCAGTTGGGAATGTGCTTAAAAATGGAATTCCTGTTGCTATTGTTGGGGAACCGAATGTAGGTAAATCTACTTTGCTGAATGCACTGCTAAATGAAGAGCGCGCCATCGTTTCAGAAATTGCTGGTACTACCAGAGATACTATAGAAGATGAAATAAGCATTGGTGGGATTGGTTTTAGATTTATAGATACTGCCGGAATCCGTGAAACGCAGGATGTAATTGAAGGACTTGGAATAAAAAAGACCTTTGAAAAGATAAGTCAGTCGCAGGTGGTAATTTATCTATTGAGTGCAGATAAACTCGGTCATGCTGAACTTATTTCATCATCTCAAGAATCAGAGACCCTGAAACCAGTTCAGGGTGACGTTTCTATTAAAAAAAATATTCAAGTCGAACTACAAAAGATCCATAATCAGTTTCCACAAAAGCCATTGCTTATTATTGTAAACAAAGTGGATACTCTTGAGCCCAAAGAATTAGAAAAATTACAACAGGAATTAGAAGTCATCTCTCGAGGTGTGGAAAAATCTCAATACTTGTTGCTATCAGCTAAAACAGGATTGGGAGTAGAAGAACTTCAGCAAAAATTATTGCAATTCGTGAATACTGGAGAACTAAGGAACAATAATACTATTGTAACCAACAGCAGGCATTACAATGCATTGCTTAGCGCTTTAGAAGAAATAAATAAGGTACAACAAGG
>JAGXIK010000191.1 GCA_024635715.1 Gillisia sp. | reverse complement strand
TATGCCTTCTTAAAGAATTTCGCGCCAAGGCTTAATATCAAAACCACTTTTGTGGATATTACAAAATTAGACACCGTAGAAGCGGCAATCACACCAAACACTAAGGTGCTATACTGCGAGTCTGTTAGCAATCCATTATTGGAAGTGGCAGATATCGCCGGGCTTTCCAAGATCGCAAAGAAACACGGACTTACTTTAATTGTAGATAACACCTTTTCTCCACTCTCTATAACTCCAACAGAATTGGGTGCAGATGTGGTAATTCACAGTTTAACCAAATTCATAAATGGAAGTAGTGATACGGTTGGCGGTGTAACTTGTGGAACTCAGGAATTTATTAATTCCCTGCGTAGCGTGATAGATGGAGCTAATATGTTATTAGGCCCTACAATGGATAGTTTACGTTCTGCTTCTATTTTGAAGAATATGAGAACCTTGCACATCCGGATGAAACAGCACAGTAAAAATGCGATGTTTCTTGCGGAAAAATTTGAAGCCGATGGCTTTAGAACCGTATATCCAGGATTAGAATCGCACCCAAGTCATAATCTATTTAAATCTATGATGAATGAGGATTACGGATTTGGAGGAATGTTGACCATAGATGTTGGAAGCTTAGATAAAGCCAATGAATTGATGGAGTTAATGCAGGAGCGAAATCTAGGATATCTAGCAGTAAGCTTAGGTTTCTATAAAACCTTGTTCAGCGCACCGGGAACTTCTACATCTTCAGAAATTCCTGTAGAAGAACAAATTGAAATGGGACTTTCTGATGGGCTTATTCGTTTTTCTATAGGACTGGATAACGATATTGAACGGACTTATAAAATGATGAAAGATTGCATGAAGAAAGTAGGCCTTTTTGAAAACATTAGCTTGGACTAAAAGTTTTTTTTTCATATTTATAAGAATGTCTGATAGAATGAATTTTCTACCAGGCATTTTTTTTTATGGATTAGTTTTATATTAGAGACTTTTAAAACACTTTTATAACACAACCCACTTTATGAAGCCTATTAATTCTTATATAGATCACACCTTACTTAAATCTACCGCTACTATAGACGATATCACAACTTTGTGTAATGAAGCTAAGACCTATAATTTCTTTTCGGTGTGTATAAATGGGTACTATGTGCCTTTAGCGGAAGAACTTTTAAAGAATTCACAAGTGAAGATTTGTACTGTAGTTGGATTTCCTTTGGGAGCAATGTCCTCCAGAGCTAAAATATTTGAAGCAGAAGATGCTATTGGGTATGGAGCAGATGAAGTTGATATGGTAATGAACCTTGGACTCCTAAAAGCCGAAAAATTGAAACTTTTAGAAACCGAAATCGCTTCAGTTAAAAACACTATCGGTAGAAAAGTGTTGAAAGTTATTATTGAGACCTGTTATCTTAGTTTAGAAGAAATAAGCATTGCTAGCAAAATAGTTGAAAATGCAGGTGCAGATTATGTGAAGACCTCCACTGGTTTTGGTCCTAAAGGAGCCAGCTTAGAAGTGGTCTCAGAAATAAAAAAATCAATTTCATCTAAAATGAAGATCAAAGCCTCAGGTGGAATCAGAGATTATATAACCGCCAAGTCATATATAGATTTAGGAGTTTCCCGCATTGGGACTTCTTCTGGTATTGCTATTTTAAATGGTGAAAAGAGTTTGTAGTAAATCATTATCATCTAGTCAAAGAAGGAGACAGTTTAACTTTACCGGTAATAGCATTGCCATTGCTGTCCCTAGACTTCGGGAGTTTCAGCATCCCACCGATATTGTGATTAGATCAAGAAATTAATTCATGATGACACAATCACCTCAAAGAGTATAAAAAGTACAAAACTCTAAAACATATTTCAAAAACTAATTTCTTATTCTCTTCTTCAGAAAAATTACTTTGAATTATTTTTAATTCAAAAAAACCTTCAGCAAAAAGCCTGGAAATATTAGGCTTGCAAAATATGTGTTAAAATCGTAACATTACGAACCAAAAAATAACACTTAATGGAAGGCTCTACAAATCACCAAGAAAATGACCCAATACTTGTAAATCCAGAATTGAATATCTGGGAAGCACTTATCCCAGTATTTTGTTTAATTGGAATGCTTGCCTTTAATGTATATGTTTTTGGAGATGATGCCCTTAGCGGTTCTAACCAATTTGTACTTTTACTGGGAGGAGCTATTGCTGCAATTGTTGGTGTTTTCAATAAGGTGAAGTTTGATACCATGATAGATGAGGTTGCCAATAATATACAGAGTACCGCTGGCGCAATTCTTATTTTACTTATGGTAGGGTCTCTTGCCGGAACCTGGATGGTAAGCGGAATTATCCCCACGATGATCTATTACGGACTTCAAATTCTAAATCCCACCATATTTTTACCTGCATGTGTCATTATTTGTGCAATCATCTCTGTAGCAACCGGAAGTAGCTGGACTACTTCTGCAACCGTCGGTATTGCTTTAATAGGTATTGCTAATGCTTTGGATATCTCTGTGGGAATGACCGCTGGTGCAATTCTTTCTGGAGCTTATTTTGGAGATAAGATCTCTCCTTTAAGTGATACCACGAACCTCGCGCCTGCAATGGCCGGAACAGATCTTTTTACACACATTAGATACATGTTAATCACAACCGTACCAACCATTGTGATCACCATTATTATATTTATCATTATCGGACTTAATTTGGATGTTTCAGGAACTACGGATACTTCTGCCATCTTAAACACCATAGAATCAACATTTACAATTACTCCTTGGTTGTTTTTAATTCCTATAATCGTAATTTTCTTGATCGTTAAAAAAACATCTCCACTTATTGCATTATTAATTGGAACATTATTAGGTGCTGCTGCAGCTGTGATCTTTCAACCGGGAATTTTAATGCAGATCTCTGGCGTAGAAAATCTTGATTTTATCTCTGGATATAAGGCAATTATGAACTCTATGACAGTAGATACGGCAATAGTGACCGACAATGAAACTTTGAACGATCTTTTCTCTTCAGGTGGAATGGCAGGAATGATGGGAACCATCTGGTTGATATTATGTGCAATGGTTTTTGGAGGGATTATGGAAGCTATTGGCGCTTTGGCAAGAATTAGCTCTGCTTTGCTGAATCTTTTTCATACCACTTTCGGATTATTTGCCAGTACCGTATTTAGTTGTTTGGCATTAAACGTAACGGCATCAGATCAATATCTTGCCATTGTAGTTCCAGGAAAAATGTTTGCAAAAGCATATAGAGATAAAGGCCTAGCTCCAGAAAACCTAAGTAGAACATTGGAAGATTCGGGAACGGTAACTTCTGTTTTGGTGCCTTGGAATACTTGTGGGGCATACCATAGTGGAGTTTTGGGAGTACCTACATTGTCTTACGCAGGCTTCGCTTTCTTCAATTATATTAGTCCGTTTATGACCTTACTATTTGCTGCCTTCAGCATTAAAATAAAACAATTAAGCACACAACCAGCTCAGGCTTAATAAGCTACATAAGAAACAATAGAATAAACCTATTCAGATTTTAGATAGCTATAGTCAGAATTTATAATGTGATAAGAAATTAGAATTTCAATAGCCCGCAATCGCGGGCTATTTTTATATTTTTGCGCCAGAATTTAATAACAAAAAAATATAATTAATATGTCAATAGTAGGAAAAAAGTTCCCAGATTTAAGTGTAAATGCAATGAATGAAATGGGAGATACTTTCAAATTAAATATTCTTGAAGAAGCTCAAAAAAACAATAAAAAAGTATTGTTGTTCTGGTACCCAAAAGATTTTACTTTTGTATGCCCAACAGAACTACATGCTTTTCAAGCTGCACTAGCAGATTTCGAAAAAAGAAATGTAATGGTAGTTGGAGCATCTTGTGATACTCCAGAAGTTCATTTTGCATGGTTAAATACCGCAAAAGATAATGGAGGAATTGAAGGTGTAACTTACCCAATTCTTGCAGATACAAACAGAAACCTTAGTTCTCAACTTGGGATCTTAGATATTTCTAATGAGGAGTATAACGAAGAAACTGGAGCAGTAACTGTAGAAGGTGATAATGTAACGTATCGTGCAACTTATTTAATAGATGAAGAAGGAACTGTATTTCATGAAGGTGTAAACCATATGCCACTTGGAAGAAACGTACAGGAATTCATTAGACTAGTAGATGCTTATACGCATGTTCAGGAAAAAGGAGAAGTTTGTCCTGCCAACTGGGAAGAAGGAAAAGAAGCTATGACAGCAGATCGTAAAGGTGTGGCTTCATATTTAAGCTTAAACTAAAAAGATATATCATGGTAAAGGAATTAGAACAAGATAATCTACACGATATCGTTGCTGAAAATGGTACTGTAATGGTGCAATACATGGCAGGATGGTGTGGTAACTGTAGAGTGATGAAGCCAAAATTTAAAAAATTGGCTGGAGAGAATGAGACTGCTACCTTTTTAATGGTAGATGCAGAGAAATTTCCTGAATCTAGAAAAATGGCAAATGTGGATAATTTACCAACCTTTGCCGCTTTTAAAGATGGAAAATTAGTAAATCAAGTTCAAACCAATAAATTTGAACTACTTAAAGACCTAGTAAATGAAGTTACCAGTAATTAAACATTTGCAACGTAATAATGATGCTGAAAAGCTTCAAAATACTATAGACGTATTAGAAAGTTTTACAGAACACAGATCTGTGACCGATCAGGAAATGGATGTGATTGGTGAGTTGCTCACAAATTTATGTGGTGCAGTAGAAGTACATCAAATGATTGAAAAAGGGGATTCTGAAATGGATGCCGCGAACAATTTTGTAAAGAAAGTGATGGGTTCTATAGACCGTTAATAGTTAAGAATGTAGATTAAAGAAGGCTGATTTAAAAATTAAATCAGCCTTCTTTGTTTTATGATAATTTTAGTAAAACCCCATTTCATATACATTAAATTTAGATCTTATAACAAAAGACACTGGATTTATGCCACAAATAACCTTAAGAGAAAATAAAATTACCACTTATGGTAGTTTACCTGCAACTGGAGAAAAAGCTCCTTACTTTGAATTGATCCGCTCAGATATGTCCAAAGCAAATTTGAACGATTTTAAAGGGAAAAGAGTAATCATGAATATTTTTCCAAGTATAGATACTAATGTCTGTGCCACCTCTGTTAGAAATTTCAACGAACGAGCAACAGGCTTGAATAATACTGTAGTACTATGTATTTCTCGTGATCTTCCTTTTGCCTTGAAACGTTTTGTAGATGATGAAGGATTAGATAAGGTGACAAACCTATCAGATTTTAGACAAGGTGATTTTGGAAAAGACTACGGTGTAGAAATGATGGATGGCCCTTTAGAAGGTTTGCTTTCCAGAGTTGTAGTAGTTTTAGATGAAGAAGGAAAAGTGTTACATAGTCAACAAGTTCCGGATATATCTGAAGAACCTGACTATCTTGCAGCCTTAAAATCGTTGTTATAGTGAAGGATAGTTATCTGGGGAAAAGAATACGAGGTGGAGGTTATGCTATTAAAGGCGCATGGATCTTACTAAAAACTGAACCGAGTATACAAGTTCAAGCAATAATCTCTATTGCAGTTTGTGTTGCTGGATTTTATTTTGACATTACTAAGACCGAGTGGATCTTTCAGGTATTAGCTATTGGATTGGTGCTAAGCACTGAAGGACTGAATAGTTCTATAGAAGGTATTGCAGACTTTGTTCATCCAGATTTTCATAGCAAAATAGGATATATTAAAGATGTTGCAGCGGGTGCCGTTCTTTTTGCTGCCATTACAGCTGTGGTAATAGCTTGTTTTATATATCTTCCTTATTTATTTCCAGCATTTTTCAGCTAGAAAGTGGAGAGAAGGAAATGAGAATTCTTTAAACCTCAATTAAACGAACATAGCCATTAAGCTACCGCCAATAGCTCCAGAACTAACACCTGTAATAATTCCTAATACTGGAACACCAATTACATCTCCTAAAACATATCCTATGCATAATCCAAATATGCAGCCTATACACAACCCAATAAAAATTTGAAGTTTATTCTTGTAAAAACGTTTCATATTTCAGCATTAAAATTAATAGCAATTAAATTGCTTTTAGTAATAGTAAGATCCTGAAATAAATTTTTTAGGGAGAAATTTAAATTTGGGGAAGATCCAAAATTTCAAATAAATAAATAATTATTGTAAACTTAAATTTTATTTCTCAATAATCAAAATTTAAGCTTGCAACGAAATGATTTTATTTAAATAAATCGTAGTTAAGATTTTCATCTTTAGGCTTTTATTTTGTTTATCAAACTGCCTAAATTTATACCGCCAATCTTTTTAATTATCCAAGTTTATCTTTAAAAAAATCGATACTTCTGTCCCATGCCAGATCTGCGGCAGGCTTATCAAAACGCGGGGTCGTATTATTATGAAATCCATGATTTACATCTGGGTAAAAATGAACTGTGTAGTCTATGTTATTAGCTTTTAAAGCAGTCTCATATTCAGGCCATCCAGCATTTACACGTGTATCTAAACCCGCATAATGAATTAATAAAGGAGATTTAATATTAGAGGCCTCTTCACTACTTGGTTGTCCGCCATAAAAAGGAACAGCGGCTGATAAATCCGGTAATTTTACAGCCATCATATTAGAAATCCATCCTCCAAAACAAAAACCTACAACACCAACCTTTCCATTGCATTTGGGGTGTTCCTTAAGATAGTGATATGCGGCTATAAAATCTTCAAGCATTTCATTGCGGTCACGTTTTTTCTGTAACTCTCTCCCATCGTCATCATTTCCCGGATAACCACCCAAAGGCGTAAGAGCATCTGGCGCAAGACTAATAAAACCTTCTAATGCTGCACGACGACCAACATCTTCGATATATGGGTTGAGGCCTCTATTTTCATGAACAACAATAACACCTGGGAGTTTTGTATCATTATCCTTAGGCGAAGAAAGCAGTCCTTTGATTAAACCGCCTCCTTTAGGTGATTTATAGGTTATATATTCTGAATCTAATCTTGGATCGTCTTTGGGAACCTGGATCGTATCTTTATAATTTGGTGACATAAAACTTAAAAGCGAACCTACAGTGAGAGTACCCACAGCATATAGTGAGAGTTTTTCTACAAATTGACGACGCCCAATCTTATTGTGTGCATAATCATCATAAAGATCAAATACTTCCTGACTTATATCTTCTTTTTTTAGATTGCTCATATCATAGTAATTTTAAATTAATAATTTGTTTTAAAGCGATTTTGAAAAGCATATACTATTTGCTACATCCTTATATTGACCATAATTAGGTATTACAGCATAATTTGCCTTTTTGTATAAGCCAACAGCCTCTTTAAAAGTTGTTCCCGTTTCTAAGATACATTTTTTGTAACCTAGCTCCTTTCCCCATTGCTCCAACTCGGCTAACATGTTACTCGCTATCTTCTTTCCTCTTCCTTCGGGCAACACAAACATTCGCTTTATTTCTAGGGTCTCTTCATCATACTTCTTAAAAGCTCCACAACCAAGTGGTTCCTCACCTTCATAAGCAACAATTACATGATTTATAGTATCAATTTTATTGAATTGAGCAAAAAATGCATGCTCCTCTCCATCTCTTATAACCAGCTCTTTATCGAGCATTTTATTCAGAAAATTAAAGTCTACATTCTCTGAGGTGGTTCTTTTTAATTCTATCATAATTTGATCTTAAGCTCAAAAATACTTTTATCTAATTCTATTCCGGTAAATTTTCATCTTTAAAAATTACCCCAGAGATATCATGCAAAATGTAAGGCATTTTGCTACGCACTAGCCAAATTGGCCATTAATAATACAGGCATACAATTAAATAATAGCTTCTTCATGCCAATTCGCTTTCCATTTATAAAGCAATAAGGGCTCCTTGCTAGTTGGCAGGCTAATTTCTTCTACATAGTTAAGACCCAGTTTTTCCAGCAATTTCTGAGAACCAATATTTTCTGGATTTGTAATGGCACTAATTTGTTTCAACCCAAAATTAACTACTCCAATTTCTTTAATTTTAAAAGCACCTTCAAACGCATAACCTAGCTTTTCATATTGAGGTAAAAATGCAAATCCTATATCTATGCCGTCCACTCCTTCCCTATCATACAATCCGCAACAGCCAATTTTCAAGTTATCAGATTTTCTTGATACCGTAAAATTACCATAGCCATTTTTCTTGATCCCTGCTAAAATAACATTCTGAATATAGGCTTCAGCATCTTTAATATTCCTAATATTTCTATTTCCAATAAATTGGGTCCATTTTGGAGTATTCATTAATTCGAAAATAAAGGCGGCATCATCCAAAGTGGTTTGTCTAAGTATTAAACGTTCAGTTTGGTAGGTCAAATAATGATTCATATAGAAAATTTCCTCAGCTAAAGATCGAAAAATTAAAGCTTACTTCACAACTTGTTTTTCTAAGACCTTCCTATTCCAATTTGCAAGATCTGCAGCATTAGTATAAGTGCTATGTAAAAAAGCTAGCAACATTTTAGATGGATCTTCAGATTGTTGGACGTCTTTATAAGGCAATATAAATTCCCCCATATCTTTAAAATAATAACCGCT
>JAGXIK010000190.1 GCA_024635715.1 Gillisia sp. | reverse complement strand
GGCAGTCCCGAAGCATCGGGAGAACTTGCTATATTTTCTAATGATTTTTAAACAAAAAAAAAGCCCTGAACTTTCGTTCAAGGCTTCTAGTTGTCGGGGTGGCAGGATTCGAACCTGCGGCCTCCTGCTCCCAAAGCAGGCGCGATAACCGGGCTACGCTACACCCCGATGGTCATCTATATATCGTTTTGCTCCTCGTTTTTTAATCATATTTTCCAAAAGCATTGCTTCTGAACGATTTAAAACTTCTATTCGCAAAACAACTTTCCAGGGAATTCCATATTTTGTGGAATTAACTCTTCCTGAATTGTGTCTTTTCAATCTTTCTTGGATATCTGCAGTCTGACCCACATAATACCTTGAACTTTTTTCACTAAAAAGAATGTATACAAACATCTTTTTGTCTTTTTACGTATCGGTGGCCTTCCCGCTTCAAGCGGGACGCGATAACCGGGCTACGCTACACCCCGAATAATTCGTTTAGAATTAATCGATTTTGCGGAGAGTATGAGATTCGAACTCATGCGACAATTGCTCGTCGACAGTTTAGCAAACTGCTCCATTAACCACTCTGGCAACTCTCCGTTAAATTGTAAGAACTTATCGCAACTATTTTGCGGTTGCAAATCTAACTTTTACCTACTAACAATCCAAACCTTTTTTTTCTTTTTTTAACTTAAAAACTCCAAGAATTCATTAAAAGGGTCGGACTCAGAAAATTAACCTCAAAAATAAAATTGAACTTTAGCTTGAAGCTTCTTCTAATTCTATTAATCTGGATAAATTTTGAAGTATATGATCATGTTTTTTTACAAAAGGATTGGTCTCATCCCAAACATAACCTGCTAAAACAGCACAAATCTGTTTTTTGATCATTGGATTAGGATTGGGATGAAAAATGATCTTTTGAAGATTTCCAGAATACCACTCTTTTACATAAGTGGAAAATACATTCACTCCTTCTTTTATATAATTAACATATTCTGTTTCCCAATTAATTTCAGCGCCATTTCTTTCTTTTATAATTAGTTTGGCAGCTAACAAGCCAGAGGCAGTTGCAAAAGAAACTCCAGAGGAAAAAACCGGATCTAAAAATTCGGCACTGTTTCCTGTAAGGACATAGCCATCTCCATAAAGCTGAGTGACATTTCTACTTATGTTATCCACCTTAATAGGTTTGAATAAAAAGTCGTAAGCTTCAAATCGATTTTTATAGAACTTCAGTTTTTCGATCATTTCCTTCATAGCTAGTTCAGAATCATTCGAAAACTTTTCGAACCATTTTGTAGGTGCTACAAAGCCTAAACTGGAATTGCCATTAGAAAACGGAAAATACCAAAACCATACTTGAGTTTCTAAAACTTCAAAAGTTATAAGTTCCCCTTCTTTTCCTATAGGGCGGTCATGCTCTTCTATATGAGTAAAAATTGAGGAATGTGCAGCAATTTGTGGGGGTGCTTCTAGTTGTAATTGCTTGGCTAAAACTCGTCCAAAACCACTGGAATCTATAATAAAATCTGCCTGGATCTCTGTAAGTTCTCCTTTTGAGTTTTTTACAATAGTTTTAGAACTACTGCCTTCAAATTCAACATTTATTACTTCTGTATCAAACAAGATCTTAACTCCTTTTCGTTGGGCTTCTTGTGCTAAACAGTTGTCGAAATCTGCTCTGGGTACTTGCCAGGTCCAGTCCCAGCCTTCGCCATATTTTTCAGAGAAATCAAATTCTCCTATTTTCTCTTCTTTAATAAAACGAGCTCCAAATTTCTTTTGAAAACCAGCTTCTTTAACAGCTTCTAATAAACCGGCTTCTTCCAGATTATCCATGCATTGAGGAATTAAACTCTCCCCAATCTGAAACCTGGGAAAAATAGATTTTTCCACTACTAAAACTTTTATCCCTTGATTATGAAGATAAGAGGCAGAGACCATTCCTGAAGGACCCGCACCAATAATAAGAATTTCTGAAATTTCCTTTTTCATTCCATTTCATTTGCGCTGTAAATATAGTACATTTGTTAAGAGAATTAACAGTTCCTTCAAAGGATACACTACTAATAATCCCGGATTTCTATCGTATGCTCCAAATTACAACTGCTCTTGATT
The DNA here is from genome assembly GCA_024635715.1 of Gillisia sp. Taxonomy (GTDB): domain Bacteria; phylum Bacteroidota; class Bacteroidia; order Flavobacteriales; family Flavobacteriaceae; genus Gillisia. The sequence continues at coordinate 16,715 of JAGXIK010000190.1, read as the reverse complement.
ATAGAAATTTCTATGAAGTTCTTTTTGAAGATTCAAAAATAACTTTGGACCCTTCAGTTATCGAGAGAATGTCCATAAGCTTTAAGTTTTTAGAAGAATTTTCTAAAAATAAAATAATTTATGGAGTGAACACTGGATTTGGGCCGATGGCTCAGTACAAGATAAAAGACAAAGACAGACAACAATTACAGTACAATCTTATAAGAAGTCACGCTTCAGGAATGGGAAAACCTATGGAGCCTTTATATGTAAAATCTTTGATGTTAGCTAGATTGAATACGTTGGCATTGGGGAAATCTGGAGTGCATACTTCTGTAGTAGAAACTATGCAGCTGCTTATAAATAAAGATATTACCCCTTTGATCTTTGAACACGGTGGTGTAGGAGCATCAGGAGATCTGGTGCAGTTGGCACATTTGGCTTTGGTGCTTATTGGGGAAGGTGAAGTTTATTATAAAGGAGTAAAAAGAAAGACGGGAGAAGTATTTTCAGAAGAAAATATAAAGCCAATTAGAATAGAGCAAAGGGAAGGCTTAGCCTTGATGAATGGAACCTCGGCAATGACCGGGATTGGAATTGTAAATATTATTTATGCTAAGCGTTTGCTAAACTGGTCTATCTTCTGTTCATCAGCAATCAATGAAATTGTCGAGGCGTATGACGATCACTTATCTTCAGAATTGAATGGCACGAAGCTTCATATTGGGCAGCAGAAAGTAGCTTCAAAAATGAGAGATCATTTAAAAGATTCCTCTCTTACCCGAGATAGAAATGAACATTTATACAGTGGAAAAAATCCTGAAAGCGAATATTTTGAAGAAAAAGTTCAAGAATATTATAGTTTACGCTGTGTGCCGCAGATTTTAGGACCCGTTTACGATACGATTGAACATACCCGGAAGATCTTGATTGAAGAAGTGAATTCTGCCAACGACAATCCTATAATAGATGTTGAAAGAAAACAAGTGTATCACGGAGGCAATTTTCACGGAGATTATGTCTCTCTAGAAATGGACAAGCTTAAGCTGGTAGTGACCAAAATGACCATGTTAGCAGAGCGACAGTTAAATTACCTTTTGAATGATCGACTTAACAATATTTTACCACCTTTTGTGAATTTAGGAGTTCTAGGGCTTAATTTCGGAATGCAAGGTGCACAATTTAGTGCGGTTTCTACTACTGCAGAGAACCAGATGCTTTCCAATTCTATGTACGTGCACAGTATCCCAAACAATAACGATAATCAGGATATTGTAAGTATGGGGACCAACGCTGCTAATGTAACTAAAACAGTTATTGATAATGCTTTTGAAGTACTAAGTGTCGAGTTGCTAACTATAGTGCAAGCATTGAGACATCTTGAGATAAAAGAACGCTTATCTACTGTAACTCGCGAAAAATTTGAAATTTTAAATAAATTAGTTCCAGAGATAAAAGAGGATTTGCCACTTTATAAAACTCAGGAAATAATTAAGGAGTTTATTAAAACTCAGGATGCTTACAAAATCTACTAAAAAGAAATAGTATAAAAAGTAAGACCTTCAGAGAATTAAACCCATAAGAAATAATAAAACTTGGCAATGAAATTAAAATATGCTTTAGTAACTGGAGGATCACGAGGAATTGGGAAAGCGATTGCCCTAAAACTGGCTGAAGATCTAGGCTATAATATCTTACTGAATTTTCAGTCTGATGAAAATGCTGCCTTAGAAACTCAAAAACTTATTGTTGCGAAGCAAGTTCGTTGTGAACTTTTAAAATTTGATGTATCTAATACCGAAGAGGTTTCTCAATTGTTGGACAAGTGGGTGATTAACAACCCTGAAAGTTCTATTGAAGTGCTTATAAATAATGCAGGAATTGCAAAGGATGGTCTATTTATCTGGACGAAACCTGAAGATTGGCAATCTGTAATAAATACTTCTCTAAACGGATTTTATAATTGCTCTCAGGCGGTTTTAAAGAATATGTTAACTCAGCGCTATGGGCGTATTATTAATATAGTTTCACTTTCTGGGCTTAAAGGAAATCCTGGTCAAGTAAACTATTCTGCTGCAAAAGGGGCGGTAATTGCAGCAACAAAAGCTTTAGCCCAAGAAATAGGTAAAAGAAAAGTGACTGTAAATGCTGTTGCTCCTGGTTTTATAAAGTCTGATATGACAGCAGATATTGATGAAGCCAATCTTAAAAAAATGATCCCATTAAATAGGTTTGGAGAAACAGAGGAAGTTGCGAATCTTGTTTCTTTTCTAGCTTCAGAAAAATCATCCTACATAACTGGAGAGGTGATTAATATAAATGGCGGTTTGTATTCTTAAACTATTATGGCAGAATGGAAAGGGCAATCTAGAGGAACCGTTTTAGGATTTAAGATCTATGTGTTTATAATAAAGAACTTCGGACTTTATGCATCCTATTTTGTGCTTCTATTCGTGGCTGCTTATTTTATTGTTTTTTCTTTTAACTCTACTAAAAGTACTTACTATCTGTTCCGAAAAAGATTAAACTATTCTGCATTAAGTTCAATATTTCAGGTATATAAAAGTTATTTCACATTTGGAAGGATCCAATTGGATAGGATCGTTATAGGTGCTGGGTTAAAGAAAAAATATAGTTTCGAATTTGATGGTATCCACCACATTAATGACCTTCTCGCGAAAAAGAAAGGTGGAATTCTCTTAACTGCACATATAGGAAACTTTAATTTAGCGCAGCATTTCTTTAGTCATAAGCATGACTCTGCAGTTGTAAATCTAATAATGACTGATTTAGAACATGAGGAGATCAAAAATTATTTGGAATCTGTAACAGGGAAAGCTAGCATTAAAACGATTATTTTAAAAGACGATCTTTCTCATATTTTTCTGATGAATGAAGCTCTAAAGAATAATGAGCTATTGGTTTTTGCAGCAGATAGGTATTACAAAGACGCTAAAACATATACTGAAGAATTACTTGGTAAACCTACAAAATTCCCGCAGGGCCCCTTTAAACTTGCCGCACGCAACCAAATACCGGTATTGTTTGTACATATAATGAGGGAAAAAGATTTTCATTATCATTTTTATGCAAGACCTTTTGAAGGAACGTCTGCCTCTCCAAAAGAATTATTAAAAGCCTATCTTGGAGACTTGGAAAGGATGGTGAGAAAATATCCGCATCAGTGGTATAATTATTATGATTTTTGGAATGATTTTAACCCCTCATAGAGGGTTTATTTTAAGACATTAAATATTATTCATTTTTCCTCGTAGACTTTGTATCGAGGTTATTTATTTTAAAATTTATGGAGCAAAACTTACTAAAAGAACCTATTCTAGATCCACAACGAATTATTCAACTTATTCCGCAGAAACCACCTTTTGTGATGGTAGATTCATTATTTGAATATACGGCACTTACAGGAAAAACAGGCTTTGCAATTCCTTTAGATAATATATTGGTAGAAGAAGGATTTTTGTCTGAAGCGGGTCTTATCGAACACATGGCGCAAAGCATGTCTTTACATCGTGGGTATCAAGGTTTTTTATCTGGTTTGGATAAACCGAAAACAGGATTTATTGGCGCTATAAAGACTATTGAAATAAAATCTTTGCCTAAAGCAGCAACCAAGCTTGTTACAAATGTTGAAATTTTAAAAGAAATAATGGGGGTGACCCTTGTAGTTGCTGAAACAGTAGATGAAAACGGAAAAGTTGTAGCAACTTCAGAAATGAAAACAGTAACGGTAGAATAAATGTCCTCAAAGATCCTTAAATCCCGAATTCAACTCAAGGTAAGGTTCAGCGAATGTGATCCTTTACAGATCGTTTGGCATGGGAATTATCTAAAGTATTTTGAAGAGGGACGTGAGGATTTCTGCATTCAACATGGGATTTCTTATTTAGACATGAAAAAACATGCTTATGCAACTCCTATAGTAAAATCTAATTGCGAGCATAAATCACCTTTAGAGTATGGTGACACTTTTGAAGTGGAAACAAGCTTCCAGCCAGTTGATGCTGCAAAACTTGTGTTTACTTACAAGATCTTTAAAAAAGCTAAATTGGTTTGTGTGGGAGAAACAACTCAGGTTTTTCTCAATGAAAGCAGAGAACTTGTGCTGATTAATCCACCATTTTTCTTAGATTGGAAAAAGAAAATGGGCTTGATCTAAATGATGAATATTTTATTACAAGAAGATATAATTATCTCTCCACTTGGTTTTTCTACTTCAGAAAATTTAAAAGCAATTAAGGCAGGAAATTCTGGACTTCAATTCCATGAAAATTCTAGGTTTCCAAATGGAGGTTTTTATGCTGGAATTCTGGATGCTTCATTATTAGCAGATAATTTTTCTGTTATTGGCGATTCTACAAAATTCACTAAACTGGAGCAAATGATGTTGCTTGCAACTCAAAGTGTTTTAAATAATAATGAGTTAGATCTTTCGGAAACAGCACTTATCATTTCAAGCACTAAAGGGAACATAGATCTATTAGGTAATTCAAAGAATTTCTCTAAGGATAGGGCAAGCTTAAATTCTTTGGCCAGAGTCATTCAAGAATTCTTTGGATTTAAACTTAAGCCAATTATTGTTTCTAATGCTTGTATTTCTGGGGGACTTGCAGTCGCAATCGCCAAAAGATTTATACAAGCTGGGAAGTTTAATAATGCCATAGTTGTTGCCGGAGACTTAGTTTCAGACTTTGTAACTTCTGGATTTCAATCTTTTCAGGCATTAAGTGCTACTCCTTGTAAACCCTTTTCCAAGAATAGAGATGGTATTAGTTTGGGTGAAGCAGCAGCGGCTATTTTGGTTAGTAATAACAAAAGGGAAGGAACAAATATTAGTTTATTTGGAGATGCTTCAACAAATGATGCAAATCATATTTCCGCGCCTTCCAGAACAGGTGAAGGTTTATATAAAAGTATTCAGCAGGCTTTAAAAGAATCAAAACTATCAGCTTCAGAAATAGATTATTTATCTGCTCACGGTACTGCTACTATATTCAATGACGAAATGGAAGCTGTAGCTTTTAATAGAGCAGCTTTATTTCATGTTCCTGTAAATAGTTTTAAAGGTTTTTATGGGCATACTTTGGGAGCTTCGGCTTTAATAGAAACCATTCTCACAAAACATTCATTGATTAATAATGAATTATATCCTTCGCTTAATTTTGAGGAATTGGGAGTTTCAAAACCTCTTAATATTGTTCAGAAATTCGAAAAGAAAGAACTTAAAACCGCATTAAAAACAGCTTCTGGTTTTGGTGGTTGTAATTTAGCAATGATATTAAAGAAGAGTTTTAATGGATAGAGCTAAAAATCATTTTATTACAAATTCTATTAGGATTAAAAATGAAGAGATCTTTTTGAAAAAAGATACTATTCTCTCTTTGGACTCAAAAATCGATTTTTCTCAATTTTTAAAAGACTCCTATAAAAAATTGGCCCTGAATTATCCAAAATATCATAAGATGGATTCCCTATGTAAACTTGGGATCTTAGGTTCTACGGTATTACTAAGGGGTCAAGATTTTAAAGCAAATACCGCTTTGGTCCTTTCTAATGCTTCTTCAAGCCATGATGTAGATATAAAACACATGCAGTCTATGGAAAGCATTGTTTCTCCTGCTGTTTTTGTGTATACTTTGCCAAATATAGTTCTTGGGGAAATAAGCATTAAATACAAACTGCAAAGCGAGAATGTATTTTTTATTGAAGATAAATTCAATGCCGATTTATTAGTAGATTATTCCGAAACAATACTGAATTCAGGAAAAGCCCTAAGTGTGGTTTGTGGGTGGATAGAACTAAAAAATGACCAATATGACGTACTTTTGTGCTTGGTTTCAAATAATGGAGAGATCCCGTTTACCAAAGAGAACTTAGAAGAATTATACAGATTTGAAAATGAGTGATTTACGCACAGAGCTTAAACAAAGTATTATAGAACAACTTAACCTTGAAGAACTAACTATAGAAGATATAGATAACGATGATTCTCTTTTTGGAGACGGATTGGGATTAGATTCTATAGATGCGTTGGAATTAATTGTGTTACTAGAGAAGGATTATGGAATTAAATTAACCGATCCCAATCAAGGAAAAGAAATCTTTATTTCCATTAATAAAATGGCAGAATATATAGAATCCCACCGAACTAAATAGTCCATGAATAGAGGAGTTGCCATCACAGGAATGGGAATTATTTCAGCCTTAGGCAACGGGCTAGAGGCAAATTTCAACGCCTTAATTAAAACTCAGGATGGGATTACCTTTCCTGAAACACTAAAAACTAAACATACCCATCTTCCAGTAGGAGAAGTGAAAATTTCCAATCTCGATTTTGAAAAGAAACTTCAATTAGCAGATGAACATTCCTATACTCGTGCTGCACTTCTAGGAATAGCCGCAGCTAAAGAGGCTGTAAAGTCTTCTGGTTTAACCGCAAGGGAGTTACTTAATACAGGTTTTATTTCTGGCTCTAGTGTGGGTGGAATGGATGCTACAGAGAAATACTACTTAGATTATGAAAAATCTTCTGCACATCATCAATTTATCCCTGCGCAACATCCCGGATTTACTACAAATAAGATTGCAGAACACCTTAATATAAAAGGTTTTACCACAACAATAAGTACAGCCTGCTCTTCTGGTGCTAATGCGATTATGCTTGGCGCAAGACTCATTAAGGCAGGAGAATTAGATCGCGTAATTGTAGGTGGAACAGATTGTCTAACGAAATTCACTTTAAACGGATTCAATTCTTTAAAGATCCTTTCTGAAGAAAAATGCAGAGCTTTTGATGATTCCAGAAATGGACTGAATTTAGGTGAAGGTGCTGCTTATCTAGTACTGGAAGCTGAAGATTTAGCAAAGGATAAAAGAATTATAGGTCGTGTACTTGGTTACGGAAACTCAAATGATGCTTATCACCAAACCGCTGCTTCAGAAACGGGGGAGGGCGCGTATAAAGCAATGAAAGATGCATTGGAAGTTTCTGAAATTGATGCTGAAAAAATAGATTATATTAATGCACATGGAACTGCAACCAGAAATAATGATCTTTCAGAGACGAATGCTATCAAAAAGCTTTTTAAAACTGTTATTCCAGATCTTAGTTCTACAAAAGCCTTTACAGGCCACACCTTAGCTGCTGCAGGAGCTTTAGAAGCGGTGTTTAGTGTTCTATCCCTCCAGAATAATTTTATTTTTCCTAATTTGAATTTTTCTAAACCAATGCAGGAATCTGGATTACTACCAATAACCGAATTAAAGCATAAATCAATTAATTATGTATTGTCTAATTCTTTCGGTTTTGGAGGGAATTGCACTTCTCTAATCTTCAGTAAAAATGAGTAGAGCCGTTTATATAACTGGAATTGGAGCGATATCTGCTCAAACTGAAGAAAGTATTTTTTCAGAAAAACCAGCCGTATATACTTCTAATATATTTCAGGCGATCTCGCCAAATTTCAAAGAATATATTCCGGCTATGGCATTAAGAAGAATGTCAAAGGCAATTAAAATGGGGCTTACTGCGGGCAAAATTGCTTTGCAAGATGCAAATGTGGAGCTTCCAGATGCTATTATTACGGGAACGGGCGAGGGCTGTAAACAGGATACAGAGAAATTTTTGGAAAGTATGCTCTCTCAAGAAGAGGAATTATTAACTCCTACTTCTTTTATACAGTCTACCCACAATACGGTAGGAGGGCAGATCGCTTTGAATTTGAAGTGTTCCGGATATAATGTTACTTATTCTCAAGAAAGTGCATCTCTGGAATCTGCTTTAATAGATTCCGTATTATTACTACATGAAAAACCTTCTTTAAATTCAGTTTTGGTGGGAGGTGTAGATGAAGTTTCTAATAAGATCACTTCTTTTGGTTTTTTGAATGGATTTTTAAAGCAAGAGGAAATAGAGAATTTAAGTTTGTTCTCACATAAATCTGAAGGAACCATAACTTCTGAAGGAGCTTTTTTCTTCAATTTGACTACTGAAAATAAAAAGGACTCGTATGCTCAATTAAAAGCCGTATCTAGTCTTAAAGCCGAATCATCTATTGAAGTTTCAGAAAAGATCACAGAATTTCTATTAAAAAATAGCTTGAGATCACAGGAATTGGATATTGTTTTTCTTGGAAAAAATGGAGATTTAGATCAAGATGAGATTTATGATGAGCTACAAAACACGATATTCTCCGAATCTTGCCAGCTTGCGTATAAACATCTATCAGGAGATTTTAATACTGTAACCGGTTTTGCGATTTGGTTGAGTTGTTTAATTTTTAGAAAGCAACAAATTCCAGATATTTTAAAATTGAATGCAGTGTCTGGTGCAAATCCAAAAAACATACTTTTATATAACTTGGCCTCAAATACCAATCATAGCCTAATCTTGTTACAAAAACCTTGAGCTACAAACCATTTAATATCGTAGTTATTCTCTTATTCTTTATTGGAGTACTCTTGGTGTTTTTTAAATTAATCTCTATTTGGCTCTTGGTGATTGTAGTTTTAGCATATCTATTCTTTTTATTACTGATCTCAACAAATGTTCAATGGAACTTTTTTGTGAAGGCTTATAACAACAATCACACAGTAACCAATGGGGAAATAGCACTTACTTTTGATGATGGTCCGGTGGAGAATACTTTAGAAATATTAGCATTACTGAAGAAGTATAACGCAAAGGCAAGTTTTTTTTGTATTGGAAAGCAAATTAAAGAGAACCCAGAGATCTTTCAGAAGATACTTCAAGAAGGTCATTTAGTAGGAAATCATACATTCTCTCATACTCGAAAAATGGGTTTTTTAAGGACTCAGCAAGTTATTGAAGAAATTAATAGGTGTAATAAGATTGCATTCGAGGTCGGAGGAATCAATTTAAAAACCTTTAGACCTCCTTTTGGAATTATTAATCCAAAGGTGGAAAGAGCATTGATCAGTACTGGGCATCAGGTTATTGGATGGAATTTACGGTCTTATGATGGCATTCTAAATTCAAAGAATTTTATTTTAAAAAGAATTATTAAAAATATAAAACCCGGAGATGTAATTTTATTACACGATAACAATCTCCAAACGGTAGAAATCTTGGAACAATTGTTGTTATTTTTGCAAAACAACAATTATAGATCCGTTAGGGTAGATAATTTATTTCAATTACATGCGTATTCTTAAACTAGCTGTTTTTTTTATTTCGGTTGCAACATTTGCGCAAACTCCTTTGACGGAAGCGGAAACTATTAAGTTCAAAGAAATTGTTTCCAAGCGTTCAGACGCCTTGGAAAGTTTGTCTAGTGATTTCCTCCAGACAAAGTATATTAAAATGATGAAAGGAGCCGCAATTAGTAGTGGTAGATTATATTATCTAGCTCCAGACATACTTAAATGGGAGTATAGACAACCCTATAATTATAAGATCTTATTTAAAGACAGTAAACTTTTTATTGATGACGATGGTTATAAATCTGTAACCGATCTCAAATCTAATAAGCTTTTCGAAAAGTTAGTCACATTAATCTCAGGCAGTATTAATGGTAAGTTACTAGAGGATAAAAAGAATTATAACGTTTCTTATTTTAAAACTACGAATCTTATCTCTGCGGTTATTGTTCCAAAAGACGCTAGTATAAGAGAAATGTTCAACCAAATAGTTCTGCTATTTGATAGGAACTTCGTAGTGATAACCGTGAGACTTATAGAAGCTTCTGGAGATTATACTGAGATCGATTTTAAAAACATCAGATTTAATCAACCTATACATCCCACAGTTTTTCAGAATTAAAAATCAGCAAGTCTTGGTATCAAAATCAATTTTCTATCTATTTTAGCTTTTCTAAATAGATAGTATATGCTTTTAAAAGATTTTTACTCAGTATTAAGTTCAACAGAACTAGAAGGGGAATTTATAACTGAAGTAGAGATAAATAAGGATCATGATCTATATAGAGGACACTTTCCTGATAGACCTGTAACTCCGGGAGTTATTTTAATGCAATTATTCAAGGAGGAGGCAGAGCGAAGATCTAATAAAAAGTTGCAATTGGTAACAGCAGCTAATGTTAAGTTCATGGCAGTAGTAGATCCGAATGTTTGTGAAAAGCTAACATTGCAATCTTCTATGGTTTATGAGAATGGAATTTTAAAGCTTAAAGGAATTGCTAAACAGAATGATACTATCTCCTTAAAGATCAGCGCTACTTACATGCCTATTTCTTAACATAATTAATTCCATCGCGGCTAAACTGTTCCATTTATAAACGATACTTTTGTTTTTTTAAATTCCGACTGTTTGAGCGCTTCACCTATATTTCAATCCAGATTTGATGCTTTGCAGTGTTGTGTAGTGATACCAACCTATAATAACGAAAAGTCATTAGCTTCAGTTATACAGGATGTTTTGGTTTACACCAATAATATAATTATAGTTAATGATGGTTCAATAGATGACACCGTCAATATTTTAAGCCATTTTTCTCACCTCACCATTTTTAATAGCACTAGAAACCAAGGAAAAGGAACTGCGCTTAAGAAAGGCTTTGAATTAGCTGTAAAAGCGGGTTATAAATATACCATTACTATAGATTCAGATGGGCAGCATTATGCAGATGATCTTGATGTCTTTCTAATTGAGTTAGAGAGAAAAGGGGAAAATGACAGAGAACTATTGTTAGTTGGAGATCGCAACATGGGGCAAGATGGAATTCCAATGAAAAGTTCTACTGGTAATAAATTCTCTAATTTTTGGTATATGGTTGTTACCGGGAATCAATTACATGATACTCAAAGTGGCTATAGGCTTTATCCCTTAGAAATAGTTAACAACATCCCTCTTTATACAAGAAAATTTGAGTTTGAGATTGAGGTGATTGTAAAATCCGTATGGCGAAAAGTAGAGGTGAAGAACATTCCTATAAAAGTTCTTTATCAAGAAGGAGCAGATAGGGTTTCTCATTTTAGGCCTTTTGAAGATATTGTTAGGATCGTGTTTTTATATATGTGGTTTGTATTGGTGAGTTTCCTATGTATACACCCTAGAAATAAATATCAAGATTTTAAGGAGAAAGGCTTTAAAAAATTCTGGAGCGAAGATGTTTTAAAAAGCCAAGAACCGGCACATAAAAAAGCAGCAGCTATTGCACTGGGCGTATTTGTTGGGATTTCACCATTTTGGGGACTACATACTTTGTTAGTTTTTGTACTTGCAGCTAGCTTTAAATTAAATAAGGTAATTGCTTTTCTGTTTTCCAACATCAGTATTCCACCGCTTATACCAATAATCATTTACGCGAGTTATCAAGTAGGTTCTATGCTCACAGGAAATGGATATAATTGGGGATTGAGTTTATCTGAGTTTGATTCTTCTGCAGAAATATTCTATGGTTTATGGCAATATATTATAGGTAGTATGGCTTTGGCAGCATTCATCTCTTTAATACTGTGGATTGTCTTTTATTTCTTATTTTCGATGACTAATCCAAAACAGGTTATCAAGCCATAAATGTTCAACTTTAACCAGTATTTAAAGCAACATAAATTTCTCGCGATATTTTCAGGAATCCTGATCTTATCCTTGTTGTCTTTTTTGGCTTCTAAGATAAATTTAGAAGAAGATATTACCAGCCTTATTCCTGAAGGTGCGCAGCAGGATGTGCTTAAAAAAGTCTTGGATCAAACTGAATTTTCAGATAAAATTATCGTTACTATTTCCTCTACTTCAGAAAAAAATTCTCCAGAGGAACTTACTAAATATGCACAACGCTTTATAGATACTATAAATTCTGATCTTCCCGAATATGTTAAGAATATTCAGGGCAAAGTACCAGAAGAGGGAATTTTGGAGATCTATGATTTTGTCTATAATAATTTGCCTTTATTTTTAAATAATTCAGATTATGAAGCAATAAATAATCGACTTCAATTAGATACTATTCAGCAACGATTAAAAGATGATTATAAAAGCATTATTTCTCCAACCGGTCTAGTAACCAAGGATTTTATTTTTAAAGACCCACTTTCTTTCACGAATCTAGGTTTGAAAAAACTAGAAGAATTACAGGTAGGTGATGATTTCAAATTATATAATAGTTTCCTGCTAACAAAAGATGAAAAACATTTATTGTTATTTCTATCTCCAACTTTTCCATCTTCAGAAACAGATAAGAATACAGTTTTTATTGAAAAATTAAAAGAGATCCAAAACTCATTGAATGTAGAATATTCATCGGTGAATGCACAGTTTTTTGGCGGAGTCTTATATTCTGTTGCCAATGCAAACCAGATTAAAAAAGATATTAAATTAACTCTTGGTTTTGCTAGTGGTGTTCTATTACTGCTTTTGATTTTCTATTACAGAAGGATCTATATTCCACTAATATTATTTATTCCGAGCATCATAGGTGCAATAACAGCTATTGCAGTTTTATATGTATTTAAAGGAAGTATATCGGCTATTTCAGTAGGAATTGGAGCTATTTTATTGGGGATTAGTTTAGATTATGCCTTGCATATTCTCACCCATTATAAGAATAATAATGACCTCCCTCAATTATATAAAGATGTTACCGGGCCTATTTTAATGAGTAGCAGTACTACCGCAGTTGCGTTTTTATGTTTGTTATTCGTGAAAAGTGAGGCTTTAAATGATCTTGGAATATTTGCTGCTGTAAGTGTTGTGGTAGCTTCTGTTGTTGCACTTATACTTATCCCCATTTTGTATAAGGTTCCAAAAGAAAAGATACATACTAAAGATACCTTTATAGATAAGATAGCAGGAATAACGTACCATAAAAAACCATTTCTGGTAATAGCGGTTTTAGGTTTATTTGTTTTTAGTCTTTTTTATTTTACTAAAGTTCAATTTAATAATGATCTTTCAGCAATTAATTTTGAACCTACAGAGATTAAACAAGCTGAAAAAGATGTTCAGTCTATTGCCGGAAACGCTGCAAAATCTATTTATTTGGTTACCTATGGGAATACTACAGATGAAGCTCTTGAAGCCAATAATGAACTTTATGAGAAACTAAATATTCTTAAGGATTCTGGAAAAATTGGAGGTTTTAGTAGTATTGGAGGAGTGGTGCTTTCCACAAACACGCAACTAGAGAAAATTAATAAATGGAAAGATTTCTGGACTCCAGAACGGCAAGAATTCCTTAAGTCTACATTAATTACTGAATCTTCAGAATTCGGATTTAGACCAGAAAGTTTTGAAAGCCTCTATGATCAAATTTCTAAAGATTTTGATCCTATTTATCTAGATGATTATAGAGAAACAAAGACCTTATATCTGGACGATTTTTTATCTTCTAAACAAGATCTGGCAACAGTAACTACTTCTATAAATTTAGATCCAGAAACTTCAGAAGAAATATTAGCAACTTTAAAGGAAACTAAAAATGTGGTGGTAATAGATAGAAAGCAGTTAAACCAGAGCTTTTTAGGGAATTTAAAGAGTGATTTTAATCAACTCATCGGCTACTCCATAATTGCGGTTTTTCTAATTCTATTAATTTGCTATAGATCCTTAATTTTAAGTTTTCTAACCCTTCTGCCAATAGGAATTACTTGGGTGATCGCTTTAGGAATGATGGCCTTCTTTAATATCGAATTTAATATTTTAAATATTATAATATCCACCTTCATCTTTGGATTAGGCTTAGATTATAGCATTTTCATCACCAATGCTTTTTTAAAGGAATATGAATATGGAACCAAAGTGCTTAAGACATACCGCACTTCCATATTGCTATCGGTAATTACAACTTTGCTTGGGATTGGGGCATTATTCTTTGCTGAGCATCCAGCATTGAGATCCATTTCAATAGTGTCTATAATTGGGGTCTTTTCGGCAGTCTCCGTTGCATTCATTTTGCAAGGTTCGATTTTTGATTTTTTGTTTATTAGACCTAGAGAAAAAGGTCTAGCGCCCTATACTGCATTAGGATTGTCTATTAATTTTAATAAAAACTCTACTAAAGATAAATTGTATTTCAAAAAAGAGATCATTGCTAATTATAGATATAAGAAGATATATAGATCAGTAAAAAGGGATTTTGAAAAGAATAAAGATCGCTACCTAAAAGTTGCTGAATTTTTTGATAATGAAAATATCCTTCATTTTTATTCAGATTACGGACTACTCTCCATATATCTGCATTTTAAGAATCCTAAAAATTTAGTGACCGGACTAGAATTAAATTCTGAAAAGCTTCAAATTGCAAACAATTGTTACGCAGCACAATCTGAAAAATTAAACTTTGAAAACGAACTCCCGGAGAATTTTTCTGAATTCAAGTCAATCGTGATCTCTGGATCTTCCAGTAAATTGTTTGAAAAAGAGATCCATCAATTAGTTGCAAAACAAGTTGAAAAAGTGATAATTTTAGATAGAGATTATGCATATCAATGGATCGTAGACTTAAACTTTGAGATTCATTATCGACAAAATGGAGTGATCTTGCTTCAAAGAATGGTTTAAAAGCCGAAAAATGAAATTGATTATAATTCGCTTAGGGGCTTTTCTTTTCATTATTCTTCTACAATTCTCCTGTGGGATTAATAGAAATATGCAGAATAGGCCTGATATTTCTGGGATAGAGAATATAGACACCCTAAGAACAAAGCATAATAACAGTCTTTATACTATTGGAAATAATGTCCTTTTAAAGAACAAATATGGGATCTGGGAATTATATATAGAAGGAGATGCTCTGGAAAGAGGAATTGTAAATGGTTCTCTTACCCGTGAGTTAATACAAAAGCAAGAGACTGCTTTTATGACCAAAATAGAATCACTGGTTCCTTCTACTGGTTATCAGAATTTTTTATCCAAAACGATTGGGTGGTTTAATCGGAAGATCTATTTACATGTTCCCGAAGAGTACAAACAAGAGATTTACGGGATCTCCAGATTCGCATTACCCAAATACAATTCTTTTGCTCCCGCTTATGTGCGAATGTTGTATTTACATGGAGCACATGATATTGGCCATGCATTACAAGACTTTATGCTAGTGGGTTGTACCTCTTTTGCCGCATGGGATACTAATACCAAAGATGGGGAACTATTATTAGGCAGAAATTTCGATTTTTACGCAGGTGATGAATTTTCTGAAGAAAAAATAGTAGCCTTTGTGAATCCAGATGCAGGTCATAAATTTATGATGTATACCTGGGGAGGTATGATTGGAGTGGTAAGCGGAATGAACGAAAAAGGGCTCACTATCACTATAAATGCTGGGAAATCTAAAATCCCGCTTATTGCAAAAACACCAATTTCACTTGTGGCGAGAGAGATCTTGCAGTATGCAGAAAATACTGAGGAGGCTATTGAAATAGCTCGAAAAAGAGAAGTTTTTGTATCTGAATCTATTATGATTGGTAGCGCTTCAGAAAATAAAGCAATTTTAATTGAAGTATCCCCGGATAATTTTGGAGTATTTGAGGTTCCAAATTCAGATCAGCTTATATGTAGTAATCATTTTCAGAGTGAAGTGTTTGAAGACGATAAAAGAAATTCTAAAACAATTTTAGAAAGTCATTCCCAATATAGATATGATAGAATGAAGGAATTACTGGCTACTAATAATTCTTTGAATCCAGAAAAGGCTGCAGCGATATTGAGAAATAAAGAAGGACTTGAAGGGGTAGATCTAGGTTTGGGAAATGAAAAGGCAATCAATCAGCTTCTTGCGCATCATGGAATTATTTTTAAACCGAAAGAAAGAAAAGTATGGGTAAGTGCAAATCCTTATCAAATGGGTGCTTTTGTAGCTTACGACCTTGATAATGCTTTCGAAATATTTGAAAAGGGTGCTAATTTTAAAAGTGTGATGAATGCTTCGGAAACCATTCCTGCAGATGAATTTATTTATTCTGAAAAGTTTAGAGATTATGAAGAATTCAGGGTTTTATATAGAGAACTTCATCAATTGGTTTCAAATGAAAAACTTGTAAAAACTGAAGATCTTGAAAAACTGATTCAGCTAAATCCAAATTATTGGAAAGGATTTGCCTTGGCTGGGGATTATTATTTTAAGCAAAAGAAATATAGAAAAGCAATTATATATTTTAAACAAGCTAAAAACAGGGAAGTTCCTAGCCTAAGCGACCTTAATTATCTTGAAAAAATGATTGCTAAAAGCACTTGTAAATTATAAAATATGACTCCCATTCAAACTGCATCTATAGATAAAATTGGAAGAATTCAATGGTTGGAATTACAAAAGCAGTTATTATATGTTCAAAAGAATTCTAAATTCTACAAGCAGCTTTTTAAAGTGCATGCTATAGATGTTAGTGAAATTAGAACGGAAGCCGATCTAAAGCGTATCCCGGTAACGACTAAGGAAGATTTTCAGCAATATAATAAGGATTTCCTGTGTGTTTCCAGTGAGGATGTTATAGACCATGTTACTACTTCTGGTACTTTAGGGAATCCTGTAAATTTCTTATTAAATGAAGCCGATCTGGAAAGGTTAGCAACAAATGAGATGCAATCTTTTAAAATGGCAGGTATTTTAAAAGGAGATAAGGTGCAAATTACTACTACCTTGGACAGAAGGTTCATTGCAGGCATGGCTTATTTCTTAGGTTTAAGGAAGCTTGGTGCAGGAATTATTAGAACTGGAAGTGGATTACCACATTTACAATGGGATTCTATAGAGCGCTTTAAACCGAATTATTTGGTAGCAGTACCTTCATTTTTATTGAAAATG
>JAGXIK010000189.1 GCA_024635715.1 Gillisia sp. | reverse complement strand
GCCTTTAGCTAAAATTATAGATGATGAGTTTGGATTGATAGAAGGTTTAATGACCACTGTTCATGCAACTACAGCATCTGAGTATACAGTAGATTCACCAGATAAGAAGAATCATAGATTAGGAAGAAGTGCTTTAAATAATATTATCCCAACATCTACAGGTGCTGCCGTGGCGGTAACTAAAGTGATCCCTTCATTAAAAGGAAAACTTACAGGAATGGCGTTTAGAGTACCTACTGTAGATGTTTCTGTTGTTGATCTTACAGTGAGAACTGAAAAAGCTGCTACTTATGAAGAGATAAAAGCAGTTTTCAAAAAGGCTTCAGAAGGAGCTTACAAAGGAGTAGTTTCTTATACCGAAGACATGGTGGTTTCTCAAGATTTCGTATCTAATCCTTACACTTGTAATTTTGATGCTGAAGCAGGAATCGCTCTTAACGATAATTTCTTTAAATTAATAGCTTGGTATGATAATGAATATGCATATTCTGCTAAGTTAGTAGAACTTGCTGCTCATGTAGCTTCAATTTAAATAACAGAAAGCCATTTATCGAAGATCTTAATTTGGAGATAAATGGCTAATTTCATCTTATAAAGAAATTAAAATGATATTAATTGCTGATGGTGGTTCCACCAAATGTGACTGGATCCTACTAAATAAAAAAGGAGAGCAAGTTTTTCAAACTCGTACAAAAGGATTAAATCCTGCTGTTTTCCCAGAATCCATGTTGGAGCAGAGAATTGAAGAAAATCCGGAACTTTTCGAAGTTCGGAACGAGATTGAAAAAGTTCATTTTTTTGGTGCCGGTTGTGGAACTGAAATTCCACGTAAACTTCTAGAAGATATAATTGCAAATTTCTTTACAAATGCTTCAGAAGTAATGGTGAAGGAAGATATGGTTGCCGCAGCTTATGCCGCTACCACCGAGCCTGGGATCGTATGTATTTTAGGTACGGGTTCTAATAGCTGTTATTTCGACGGAAAAGATGTTCATATGGCTGTAGAATCTTTAGGATATATCCTGATGGATGAAGCTAGTGGGAATTACTTCGGAAAGAGATTAATAAGAGATTATTATTACAAAAGAATGCCTCCAGATATCGCTGCTAAATTTGAAAAAGATTTCAATTTGAATAGCGATGAGATAAAAAAGAACCTTTACAAGAAAGAAAATCCAAATACCTATTTAGCTCATTTTGCTGAATTTATTTTTACTAATGAGCGAAATGGGTATTTCTACAAATTAGTACATGAGGGAATAAAGGAATTTATGCATACACGTGTACTTTCTTTTAAACAAGCTCAAACAGTGCCAATTCATTTTATAGGAAGTATTGCTTTTTTTAGTCAGGATATTATTAGAGCAGTAGCTCAGCCTTATAACCTTGAGATTGGAAATATTATTCGCAGACCTATAGATGCTCTTATTGAACATTACAGAAAAAATGTGCTAAATAACTAACAGTCAATCTACCATAAATTTTGACTATATTTAAAATCAAGAATCTCGGGGAATTAATCCCTCAATGAGGGATTAAAATGATATTAGATGCTAGTAAAAGTTTATGGTAGCGCTGTTTTTGGAGTAGAGGCTACCACAATTACTGTAGAAGTAAATGTAGCGACCGGTATCGGTTATCATTTGGTAGGACTTCCAGACAACGCCATTAAAGAAAGCAGTTTTAGAATTGCTGCTGCACTTCAAAATAATTCTTATAAATTCCCAGGTAAAAAGATCACCATCAATATGGCACCAGCCGACCTTCGAAAAGAGGGATCGGCTTATGATCTTACGCTAGCATTAGGTATTCTTGCTGCATCCAATCAAATTAAAGCCACAGATATTGGAGACTTTCTTATCATGGGAGAACTTTCTCTAGATGGAAGCTTACAGCCCATAAAAGGAGCCTTGCCAATCGCGATAAAAGCAAAAGAGGAAGGTTATAAGGGATTTATTCTACCAATTCAAAATGTAAAGGAAGCTGCTATTGTTAGTGGACTGGAAGTATACGGGGTGTCCAATATTTTGGAGGTGATAAATTACTTTGATAAAGGAACTCCTTTGGAACGAACGATTATAGACACTAAGAAGGAATTCTATAATAATCTGGATCATTTAGAGCATGATTTTGCAGATGTGAAAGGTCAGGAAAGTATAAAACGTTGCATGGAGATTGCAGCAGCGGGTGGTCATAATATAATTCTTATTGGTCCTCCTGGAGCAGGAAAGACCATGTTAGCTAAGAGACTACCTAGTATTCTTCCGCCTATGACGCTTCAAGAGGCACTGGAAACAACTAAAATTCATAGTGTTGTTGGGAAGTTAAAAGAGCATGTTGGATTGATGTCTCAAAGACCTTTCAGAAGTCCGCATCATACTATTTCTGATGTAGCATTAGTTGGAGGTGGGGCATATCCCCAACCCGGAGAAATTTCCTTATCACACAACGGTGTTCTATTCTTGGATGAATTACCTGAGTTTAAACGTGGTGTTCTGGAAGTGATGAGGCAACCATTAGAAGATAGAGAAGTAACAATTTCCAGAGCGAAATTCACCGTCACCTATCCTTCAAGTTTCATGTTGGTGGCAAGTATGAATCCTAGTCCTAGTGGATTCTTTAATGATCCTGGTTCTCCTATGTCTTCTTCTCCAGGAGAAATGCAGCGCTACCTTAGTAAAATAAGCGGTCCATTATTAGACAGGATAGATATCCATATAGAAGTTACTCCAGTTCCTTTTGAGAAATTAAGTGAGGAGCGTACTGGAGAAAAAAGCGTAGATATAAGAAAAAGAGTTACTCAGGCCAGACAACTTCAAACAGAGCGTTTTAAAGACAACGAGAAAGTGCACTATAATGCTCAAATGAGTGTGAAGCAGATTTCCCAATATTGTAAACTGGAGGATTCTTCAAAAGCGCTCCTGAAATCGGCAATGGAACGTCTAAATCTTTCAGCAAGAGCTTATGACAGAATACTTAAAGTTTCCCGCACTATTGCCGATCTTTCCGAAAGTGAAAACATTCAAGGGAGTCATATTTCCGAAGCTATTCAATATAGAAGTTTAGATAGAGAAGGTTGGTTAGGTTAAAATTTTCCTACATAACTATCGCTTACATAAGATTTTAATACATTTGAGAAATATACTTAAATACACACCTACTTGAAAACAAAAATAACACTATTGAGCCTTTTGCTTATCTTTTTGATAGGTTGCAAAGGAGATGAGCGAAATAAGGCAGATATAAACAAAAATGAAGAATCTGATAGTGTCAATAATTCGGATATTTCAATGGATTCGATATTAGGTACAGAAAGTGTTGAACTCAACCTCGATCAGGCAAATAAACTAGCGGCTTTACCATTAGCATGTATGAATACCGAATATCCTAACAAGTTAGGTCAAACTTTAGGTGGGAAACAAGATCTTAAAACGCCAAAAGTACTACATCCTGCATTTTATGGGTGTTTCGATTGGCATTCTTCGGTACATGCGCAATGGACCTTGGTGAAATTGTTGAAACAATTCCCTAAACTTGAAAAAGCAGAAGAGATCAAAGCGAAATTAGAAGAATCCTTATCTAAAGAGAATATCGCAGCAGAGGTAAAGTATTTTAAAACTGAAAACAACAAGGATTACGAGCGGACTTATGGATGGGCTTGGTTACTTAAATTAGCTCAAGAGCTTCAAACCTGGGATTCTGATCTAGGAGCGGAACTGTCCGGAAACTTAAAGCCGTTAACAGACCTAATGGTTGCTAATTTTACTGAGTTTCTTCCGAAGCTAATCTACCCTATTAGAGTTGGAGAACATACCAACACGGCATTCGCTTTAAGTTTTGCTTACGATTATGCTGAAGCTGCTGAGAATCCTGAATTTCAAGAATTAATAGAGGTGAGGGCAAAAGAGTTTTATCTTAAAGATGATAATTGTCCTTTAACCTGGGAGCCAAGCGGATTTGACTTTTTATCTCCTTGTTTACAAGAAATAGATATAATGCGAAAAGTATTACCAAAAGCTGCTTTTCCTTTATGGATAGAAGATTTTATGCCAGAATTAAAGAATAAAGATTTTGATATGGCTGTTGGAGAAGTGTCTGATAGAACCGATGGGAAGTTGGTGCATCTAGACGGACTGAATTTTAGCAGAGCATGGGTGTTATATGGAATAGCTAATAAATACCCCGATAAATATTCCCATTTAAGAGCAGTAGCAGATCGTCATGTATCCAAATCCTTCCCTAATTTAGTTGGGGATAGTTACGAAGGAGGTCATTGGCTGGGTAGTTTTGCATTATACGCCTTGCAGGAATCTAAGGTGCAAAAGTGAAAAATTGGTTTAAAAATGTAGGTCCGGGAGTTTTGGT
This sequence comes from Gillisia sp., assembly GCA_024635715.1. GTDB lineage: Bacteria > Bacteroidota > Bacteroidia > Flavobacteriales > Flavobacteriaceae > Gillisia. Next base: position 5,688 of record JAGXIK010000189.1, on the reverse strand, counting down.
GTCGGCTGCATTTATTGGTCCGGGAACCGTTACCGTTTGTACACTGGCGGGTGTAAATTTTCAATTTGCATTATTATGGGCGCTATTATTATCGATCATCTCATGTATTGTGCTTCAAGAAATGGCTGCGAGATTGGGGATTGTATCTCAAGCTGGTTTAAGTGAAAGCATAAGAAAAGAAATTCAGCATCCAATTCTTAGGGGATTAGCTATAAGCTTGGTGCTTTCAGCTATTGTATTGGGAAATGCGGCTTATGAAGCTGGAAATATTACCGGTGCGGTCTTAGGTATTACAGCAGTTTTGTCTCCTTTAGAAGTTCAGCTTGGTTCTTCATTTAGCCTTAATATTTGGAGCGTGGTGATAGGTGCAATTGCTTTTAGTTTGCTTTATATAGGTAATTATAAAATTCTGGAACGCGTTTTTATAGGTTTGGTTGCTCTAATGAGCATATCTTTTATAATCACAGCTTTTCTTACTCAGCCTGATTTTTCAGCTATTTTAGAAGGAATGTTCGTTCCAAAAATGGGAGCCGACGGAATCTTAACTGTAATAGCCCTTGTTGGAACTACTGTAGTCCCTTATAATTTATTTTTACACGCATCTTTGGTTAGTGAGAAATGGAAGGATCCTTCTAAACTTAAAACAGCAAGAAAGGAACTTACAGCCGCGATAATTTTGGGCGGAATTGTTTCTATGGCCATCGTGATTTGTGCCGCTGCGCCAAATCTGGCAAATGTGTCTTCTGCAGCAGACCTGGCAGTAGGTTTAAACCCTTTGTTTGGAGAATATGCAACTTGGTTTATAGCAATAGGTTTGTTAGCAGCCGGAATCACCTCTGCGATTACTGCGCCTTTAGCTTCCGCTTATGTGGTTAAGGGATGTTTTGGTTGGGAAAGTGGAATGAAATCTATCAAATTTAGAGCTGTATGGATAAGTATATTAAGTTTGGGAGTGCTATTCTCCTCTCTCCGGTTTAGTCCCATAGAGATCATTAGGTTTGCGCAAATAGCTAATGGTTTACTATTACCCGTTATTGCGATGTTTCTTTTCTGGATAGTTAACAAAACATCTGTAATGGGAAAGTATAAGAACTCCTTACTCCAAAATATTTTAGGCACCATAATTATTTTGATTTCTATATTCCTGGGTGCAAAGTCCATTTATTCAGTGCTTCAAAATTTCTAAAACTATTACAATGAAAACAATTCATCTTAACTGCGATCTAGGAGAAGGTGGAAAATATGATGCCCAATTAATGCCACATATCTCGGCATGTAATATCGCTTGCGGAGGGCATGCTGGAGATGCAAAAACGATGCTGAAAACAGTCTCGTTGGCTATGGAATATAATGTTGAAATTGGAGCACATCCTTCTTATCCTGATACAGAAAATTTTGGAAGACGATCTTTAGAGATCTCAGAAAATGAACTTAAAAGATCCATCCAAGAACAGCTTTTTTCGCTTCATGAAATAGTAAAAAAACAGGGAGGAAAATTAACTCATATTAAACCTCATGGAGCACTTTATAATGATGCCGTAAAAGACGAAAAAACAGCTCAGATAATTTTGAATTCTATAGCTGAATCTAACTTAGATTTGAAACTTTATGCACCTCAGAATTCTATTATTTCAGAGCTTGCAAACGGCAAAATAGAAGTTGTTTTTGAAGCCTTCGCAGACCGAAATTATAACTCTGATTTCAGTCTAGTTTCTAGAACAAAAATCAATGCCTTGATCACTCAAAAAGAAGCGGTTTTTAAGCATCTTTTTTATATGTTTTCTGAAGGTAAAATAGCTTGTGAAAACAACCAAAAAATATCATCTGCCGCAGCTACTTTTTGTCTTCATAGTGACACCCCAAATTCGGTAGAAATACTGGAATTTTTAGTTGAAAGACTTAATTCTTTGAATATTAAAATAGCGAAGTTATGAAACAGAAATACCCGCAAATAAAACCGATGGGGGATAGAGCTATTTTGATAGATTTTGAACCGGAAATCAGTGAAAAAACACTAAAAAAGCTTCTGATTGTTAAGGAAATTATAGAAAATGAATTAGTTGAAGATAAAGTTGAAGTGATTAACACATATCATTCATTATTAATTGTTTATGTGTTCACTATAGAAAACATCTATGATAAGGTTTCTTCATTAAAAGAGCTTATTTCTAGGGCTAATATAGGGAAAAATATTAACTCACAAATTTATCATATCCCAGTCTGTTATGAAGAAGAATTTGGATTAGATCTTGAGCTCATTTCTAAGGAAAAGAATTTGAAAATTTCAGAAATAATTCATTTACATACTACTCCAATATATACTGTTTATTTTACTGGATTTTTACCTGGATTTTTATACTTGGGAGGTCTAGATGAAAAGCTTCAGATTTCTAGAAAATCATCTCCAAGAATGAAGGTTGAAAAAGGGGCTGTTGGGATAGGTGAAAACCAGACTGGAATTTATCCAAAAACCAGTCCGGGTGGATGGCAAGTTATAGGGAATTCTCCAGCGACTTTTTTTGATAAAAACAGAAATCCTCCGTGCATAATTTCAGCTGGAGATAAAGTAAAATTTTATTCGATTAACAAGGCTCAATATTTGCAAATTTCTGAAGAAATTAAGGCTACTAATTTTCAATTAAAAAGTGAAAAATATCATGGGTAAGATCGAGGTTATACATCCGGGATTATACTCTTCTCTTCAAGATTTAGGAAGGCATAATTTTCTTAAATATGGAGTTCCTCAAAGTGGAGTTATGGATTCTTTTGCCGCTAAAAAAGCAAACCTTATTTTGTCTAATTCAGAAGCTGCCCCCGTTTTAGAAATTACTCAATTAGGCCCAAAACTGAAATTTTATGAACCTACGCAAATTGCAATTTGTGGGGCTTATTTAAATCCGAAAATTAATGAATCTGTGGTTTTGAATAATCGAATTCTTTCAATGGAAGATGGAGACGTTTTATCTTTTGGAAAGAGAGTTATAGGATGCAGGGCATATATTGCAATTGTTGGTGGTTTCATTTCTGAGAAAGTTTTAGGGAGTTATAGTTGGTATAATGGAATCACTAAAAGTGAGATTCTCAAAAAAGGAAGTACTATTGAGTATTCCAGCTCAGAGCGTTCATTACATATTCTAAATGCATCGGTGAAAGTGAAGGACGAATATTTAAATGAAAATGTGATACAGGTATATCCAGGTCCAGAACATGAGTTGTTATCTTCTTTTCAGAAAAAGGTACTTATGGAATCCTCTTTCAGTTTGGATGTAAACAATAATAGAATGGCCATTCAGCTTAAAGAGTCTCTGGAAAATAATCTATATTCTATTATTACCGGTCCTGTATTACCTGGAACGGTGCAGTTAACTCCATCAGGAAAATTAATTGTATTAATGCGGGATTGTCAAACTACGGGAGGTTATCCAAGGGTTTTACAGCTTTCTGAAAATGGGATTAATACAATTGCTCAAAAAGTAATAGGCGATAAGGTTTTATTTGAGTTTATTGAAATAAAATGAAGAAGGTAGCGTTTGAAAACACTACAAGGTTAAAAAGAAAAAGTGTCTGTTAACCGTGGTCTAAAGATTTAAAGCCCTACCTAAAAATCGATTTACACTTTTAACGACACTTTTTTAACCTTAACTTATAAAAGTTAATTAAATGAATACTCAAAAATAAGCTTGTCTCTAAATTCTCGCAAGGGGTTTTTTCCCCTTTTTCGCAGTATTAATGCTAATACTCGCTATTTAAGAACTACACTGTCATAAACTCATTCTCAAATTCAAATAAAAAGGTGTCGTTTTAGTGCTCTTTGATCTATTATTAGCCCCACCTAGTAATACACCACACATTAAACGACACTTCTTTTTAAACAACTAAAGTCATTTATTTGAATACCCAAATCTACTCCGGGTATTAATCTTTAACAAGGGGGTTTTACCCCTTTTTTTAAATTCATAGTATTTTAAAATTTTTGTTAATCAAAGTGTTATAAATAAAAAAAAGTGCCGATTTGCACATTGAATTATTAAAAGCCCTACCTAATAATAACTCGCGCACATCTGGCACTTTTTAATTTTTACACCTTAGTTGCACTAAAATGATATTTCAAAATTAAATATATCCATAGATATACTCAAGGGGATTTTTCCCCTTTTTAGTGCAATCAAAAAGAATGTTAAATAAAAAATCTATTTTTAACAAAATATAATTTTTTAAATATCTAGTATGGCAAAACCAAGTAAATGCATCCCAGTAGCAGAAGCAAAAGCACTCCAGGATAAATGGAAAGAAACCCGAGCTCTAGAAATTGAACAAGCTCAAGGCTATCAAGACACTCGTGAGTTTTGGTATAGTTTAGAAGAATTACAAGAATATCTGGATTATGTAAAAGAACAATCTACCGCACAAGGAATAAACAAACCGGGCATTCGTATTTATTTTGGGGCTTACGCGAAAACTTCATTAAAGAAAAGTTATGCAACTATGTTCTTAGCACCCACAAAAGAGAAGTCTGCTATAATCGAAGGCGAAGAGGAGAATTCTAATAATACAGAAAATAATTATGATATAGAGCCATTAAACACAGTTACTGGAGGTAATCCTCCCAAAGAATATTAATGGATAAATTTATTTTTTTTACTATTTTATTAGAAGGTTGTAGTGCCATTGCAGGATTTTATTACATAAATAAGAAATCAGAAGAAAAGTCAAATCAACTTTTGACTTTTTTTCTGCTTTTAACTTTTTTAACCGAAGCCATTGGGACTATTCCATTAATTATATATCATCAGGAATCTTTACACTATCTAAAAGGAACAGTTTGGTATTCAAATTATTGGTTATTCAATCCCTATAATATAATTAGTTTTGTCCTATATGTAGTTTATTTTAAACTTCAATTAGGGAATTTTTTACTGAAAAAAATATTAAATGTAGGGATAGTTTTTTTTGTAATTTCCAGTATAACAAATCTTATATTGTCTGATGTTTTTTTTAATTCTTATTCATCATACACACAATTTTCTGGAATAATATTATTATTCTTAAGTATTAGTTTTTACTATTATGAATTATTGATTAGTAATAGGTTGTTAGAAATAAAAAACAGTGTTCCATTTTATGTTTCTATATCATTTCTGCTTTTCAATTTAATAAGTATGCCTCTTTGGATTTATATGGAATATTATAGCAATAGAAGTCCGGAATTTGTAATCATGTATAGATATATTTATATAACAGCCAATATTTTGCTTTATAGTACCTACATTTTTGCCTTTATCTATTGTGCTCAGCAAAAACAACTTCCAGTGTTAAAGAATAATAAAAGAGCTAAATAAAACGAGAGATTAAGGGGTATTATGGTTTCTGAATAATAAAACTAACTCTAGATAAATTTTCCCAAAAAATATAGAGTTGGATTACGAAGATTTTGCTAATGATGAAATAGAGCTTCTAAACGAAGGACATGGAAAATGGCCTCCTTCAGAATACTAAATGGATTAAGAAAATGTTGAATTTTATAATAGACCAGAAAATCTATATTACTCTTGTTGTTGAATTAATAGCCGCAATAAGTGGGAGCTATTATTTATTTAGAAATCCTAATGTACGTAAGGAAATAAAATATTTTGCGTGGTTTCTATGGTATGTATTTTTGCTGGATTTTAGTGGTCTATATTCTTTATG
>JAGXIK010000188.1 GCA_024635715.1 Gillisia sp. | reverse complement strand
CCTCAACTCGTGAGTAATAGTAGAAAGGAATTGTGCCTTTGCTAATGATGCTTTTTCTGCATTTTCTTTTGCAAGAGTTAGTTCATCATTTTTCTTCTGTAAAAGATCGTTAGCTCTGGCTCTTAGGTTGTTATTTTTGTACAGAGATAATGTGAGTAAAGATAATATGGTAATAAGAGCAACACTTAGGATAGTGGTAAGCTTATTAACCTTTAAGGATTTTTCTTGCGCTGCATTTTGTTCTGCCAGTTCTGTCATATTGCTTCGCATAGCATCTACCCCATATCTGGTATTGGCCTCTACTGCCAATGCTTCTTTACTAATATTGAAAATAGAATCTCTTACATTATTACTCAGCTTAAGATAACTTAAGGATTGGCTGTATTTTCTTTGCTCTTCTTTGATTTGGCTTAACAAATCATAAGAATACATCATCATTGCTCCTAAATTGTTCTTCTTTGCAATTTCGATAGATTTTAAAACTTCTAGTTCAGCCTGGTTGATTTCTTCTAATAATAAATAATTTCTTGCCCTATAATAGTACAATCTGGAAAGTTCATAATTATTGTCACTATCCTTTAAATATACTTTTGCATTATTCAAATAAGTTAAAGCCAGATTAAAGTTTTCTTTGGATTGGCTAATTCCTAAAGTAATCATAGCTCTATTGAGGGCTACAATACCTAGAAATTCAATTTGATTATTTTTCTCATAATAGTCCTGAGCTAAGTTCAAATATTTTAGTGCTCTTTCTGGCTGGTCCGCAGAATTAAAAAGTTTAGCATAGTTTAAGTAACTATACGCAAGGCCTTCTTCATCGTCCATTTCTCTTTGTATAGAAATTGCTCTTTCTAGTTCTGTGATCGCTTTTGGGTAATCATGGCGAATATAGAGTAATTGGGAAAGTATGCTACTTGAGAGTGCAATAGACTTCTTATTTCCTATTTGCTTAGAAAGTTCTAAGGCAGTGTCTAATTGCTGATGAGCCTTCTCAAAATTCAGAACATTAATTGAGATTTCGGCTTTACCTAATAGCTCAATAATCTTGGTATTTATTTCATCTATTTCTGACTCACTTTTTTCTTGAAAAGCAAAGGTTGAATTAAAACAAAAAAGGGTAACAATTAAAAATAATAATTTCCTCATTGGGGCAATGGCTGGTACATAATGATGATAAATATAGTTATTTCTTTGCGACGAATAAAATTAAATCTTTCAACCGGCTCGAGTAGCCAATTTCATTGTCGTACCACCCAATCAATTTAATTAATCCTCCTCCAATTACAGAGGTCATTCCTGAATCAAAAATACAAGAATGTGAATCGCCAATTATGTCTATAGAAACTATAGGCTCATCAGTATAGCTCAGTATTCCTTTTAAATAGGTTTCTGATGCCTTTTTGAAAACAGAATTTATTTCTTCTATAGTTGTAGTTGTAGAAATATTAATGGTCATGTCTGTTAATGAACCATTTGGTACTGGTACTCTTATACCACATCCTCCAATTACGTCTTTAAATTCTGGAAATATTTTTGTGAGTGCCTTGGCTGCTCCGGTTGTAGTAGGAATAATGGACTGAGTAGCAGCTCTCGCTCTTCTAAGATCACGATGGGGCTTATCATGTAAATTTTGATCGGAAGTGTAAGAGTGTATAGTTGAAATATATGCTTGTTCTATCCCGAAATTCTTCCGAATCACATCTAACATTGGAGCAGCATTATTAGTAGTGCATGAGGCGTTGGAAATTATTTGCTCAGTTCCGTCTAAAATATCCTCATTTACTCCTAATACCACCATCTTAATAGTATCGTCATCTGGAGGAACCGAAAGAATTACTTTTTCTACACCTTTTTGTAAATGAAATTGTAAATCTTCCTGCTTTTTAAATTTTCCCGATGCTTCAATTACAATATTCACTTCGTATTTGCTCCAGTTAATATCTTTTGGATGAAGATGCTTCAGTACAGGGATTTCCTTATTATTTATTAAGATTTTGGAATCTTCGTGTGCGATTTCTGGCTTGATTCGTCCATGAATACTATCGTATTTTAGTAAATGGGCTAAAGTAGCAGCATCGGCAATATCATTAATTGCAACAACTTCAATTGAAGGATGATCTATTAAAAGTCTAAATAAATTACGCCCTATACGGCCAAAGCCATTAATTCCAATTTTAATTTTTCCTGACATTCTGTTTTAAGAAATGAGATTAAGTTAAGTGTTTTTGAGCTTTGTAAGAAGATCTCACTAATGCCCCACTTTCAACATGGCGGAAACCTAATTCCAAACCTATAGTTTCATATTTCTTAAATTGATCTGGAGTGATAAATTGCTTAACAGGTAAATGTTTTTTACTAGGCTGTAAATATTGACCAATAGTTACGATATCTAAATTTACACTTCTAAGATCTTTAAGGGTTTGTATTACTTCATCTTCTTGTTCCCCTAATCCTAACATGATCCCAGATTTGGTTCTGGCAATACCTTGATCTTTTAAATATTTTAAAACTTGTAGACTGCGTTCATATTTTGCCTGAATTCTAACTTCTCTTGTTAGTCTCTTTACCGTTTCCATATTATGGGAAACTACTTCAGGTTTTACAGCAATAATTCTATCTATATTTCTCTCATTTCCTTGAAAATCTGGAATAAGAGTTTCCAAAGTAGTTTCAGGATTCATTCGTCTAATTGCTTTAACAGTTTCTGCCCAAACAATAGAACCCATATCTTTAATATCGTCTCTATCTACGCTGGTAATTACTGCATGCTTAATTTTCATAAGCTTTATAGATCTAGCAACTTTTTCAGGCTCATCCCAGTCTATAGTGTCTGGTCTCCCTGTTTTTACGCCACAAAATCCACATGATCTAGTACATACATTTCCTAAGATCATAAATGTAGCCGTTCCTTCGCTCCAACATTCACCCATATTAGGGCAACTTCCAGAAGTGCAAATAGTATGTAGGTCGTATTTTTCTACAAGTCCTCTAAGTTCGGTGTATTTTTTTCCGGTTGGAAGTTTTACGCGTAACCATTTTGGTTTCGGAGTGCGTGTTGGGGTAGCTAAAGTTTCTGTTATCATATCAAAAATCTATGCTTCAAAGATACAATAATATGATGAAATGGGTAACTTGAATAGAATAGTCTTGAAAGGAGAATTAAGCTTTATGCGATTCTATTATTTGTGCAAGTAATTTTTTAGCACGTAAGAGTTTTACTTTTATATTACTCATAGGTTCTTCAAGGTGGGACGCGATCTCTTTATAAGATTTTTCCTGAAAATATCTAAGATTGATAACTTCTTGATAGGTAGGCTTCAACTTTTTAATATCACTTAATAGTTGAGCTAAATGTTGCTCATTTATTAAAATGTCTTCCATAGATGGTGTTTCGTCCATAATTTCATGAACATATTCCGTATTGGTGTCTGAAGTATTAGCTCTAATTGAAGCTTTCTCTTTTCTTAAAAGATCTATATGGATATTCTTGGAAATAGTGATAAGCCAAGTTTTAAAAACATAGTTGTCATTAAAACTATTTAGTTTGTCAAAAGCCCTAGAAAAGGTTTGGATAGTAACATCCTCTGCATCTGCTTCGTTTCTTGTTCTTTTTAGTTGAAAACTATAAACTTCCACCCAAAAGGTGTCCAGCAAATATTTATAAGCTGCCTGATCTCCTTTTTTAGCTTTTTCAATTTCCTTTAAAAGAACTTCGCTATTTATTTCCAATTGGTTGGTTTTGAAAAAACATTCATGCTAAAGATACTTAATTGAGTGAAGATTAAAAACACTTCCAAAAATGGAATTAACCATAAAAGGTCCATTTCATCCAATTTTTTAGCAGACTTGTAATAAACGATATATTGTATTAGCAGTCTTAATATGAAAATCCCTAGCACAATAGGCCAATATATTTTTAATAATAACAAGGATATAAGCAAAAGCCAAAAACCAATTTGAGAAATATAAAAAGATGCCAATAAGAATTTGTGCTTCTTTTTATAAAATTTTGCTGTGGAAATATGTCTTCTTTTCTGAAGTATCCAGGTAGAGAAGTCTGTTTTTGGAATACTTCTAGTTATAGAAGCTCTATTAAATGAAATAGCAGTGTTTTCACTTGTCCCTGCTTGATTAACAAAAAGATCGTCGTCTCCAGACCTAATGTGTAGATGTGTTGCAAAACCATTTTGAGCGTAAAATTCCTGAGAGGTATATGCGAGATTTCTTCCTACTCCCATATACGGAATACCCCATTTGGCAAATGAAAAATATTGGATTGCAGTTAATAAAGTTTCATAGCGAATCAGTTTATTCAGAAAAGACCCTTTATTTTTTAAATATCCCCCGTAACCAAGAACAATTGATTTGTTTTGATCAAAATTTGAGGCCATTTCAGAGATCCACATATTGGATTCCGGTCTACAATCTGCATCGGTAAATAGTAAAGTTGAATTTTTTGCTTTTTTGATCCCTAAGGTTAAGGCATATTTCTTTTTACCCCAAAAAGCTTCATTGTTTTGCACATTTACCAAGCGAACACGAGGATCTAATTCCTCAAAATATTCCATCACTTCAAGAGTATCATCAACAGAGGCATCATTCACCAGAATAACTTCGAAATTAGGGTAGTTTTGTTCAAGGATAAAGGGAATGAAGTCTTTTAAATTTTCTGCTTCATTCTTTGCACATACAATTACTGAGACTGGGGGTGTAGAATTGGTATTTGATTCTTTTGCGGATGCAAAACTAAAATATCCTATAAAGAATAGGATATTAACAAGGCTAATCAGAATAAATAATCCGAATAAAAATATTGCCATATTTTAAAATCCCTATTTTTTGGAATCTGAACAATCTTTTATTTCGTCTGGAGATTTTCCACAAAAACTACATGCTTCTCCATCTTTATTTAAAAATGGACTTTGGCTAGCACAAGTTCCTGCAAACTCCCCATCTTTTTTCGCCCAGATCTTTATTGCTATTCCAGCAAAAGCAAGGCCTAATAATACTATTGTAATTAGAAGTAATTCCATAATGCTTTATTAATGATGCAAAAATACGGATAAAAAAAGGGCAAAAAAAACCCATTCAATACATTAGTATAACCTTTACAAATTTTAACTAAACTTTAATTGCTAAATGTGCAATAATTGTGGAATCCGAACTAAATTGCATCAATTAATTAACACAAAAACTAAATTATGAAAATTAAACAATTATTAATAGTTGCCATTTTATCGGTATTTGCTTTTACATCTTGTGAAGATAACAAGAAAAAAGAGCAAGAAGAGAAAGATAAAATGGAAATGGAAAGAATGGAAGCTGAAAAAGAAGCTACCAGAGAAGCTGACATGAAAATGGAGCAAGAGAAAATGGAAATGCAATCTAATAGTATAGCAGCAAAAGCTATGGCTACTGCAGATCTAAGTACTCTTGTAAGTGCTCTTCAATCTGCAGAACTTGCAACAATGATGAAAGAGGATGAAGGACCATTTACAGTATTCGCTCCTTCTAATGCTGCTTTTGATAAAGTGCCAAAAGCTACTTTGGATAAATTAATGATGCCAGAAAATCAGGCTGATTTACAAACAGTATTAAAGTATCATGTAGTTTCAGGAGAAATTACTTCTGCAGATTTAGCTCAAGCCATTAAAGATAACAATGGAACTTACACATTTAAAACTGTAGAAGGTGCTGAATTAACTGCAATGATGAGCGGAGATAAGATTGTGCTTAAAGACGGTAACGGTAAAACCGCTACAGTTGTTCAAGCAGATGTTGACGCTTCTAACGGAGTTGTTCATGTTATTGATGCAGTTGTAATGAAGAAATCATAACTAGAAATAAATAATTCTAGTATAGAAAAAGTCCCGCAATTGCGGGACTTTTTTATTTTAAATTATATTTACTTCCGGTTCTAAATGAATGTTGAACTTATTAAGTATCTCTTCTTGAACTTTACGCGATAACTTAAGTATTTCTTCTCCTGTTGCATTTCCATAATTAACCAATACTAAAGCCTGGTTTTTATGTACACCAGTATTTCCTTCCCGGTATCCTTTTAATCCAGCTTTATCTATTAACCATCCTGCAGGTATTTTAACGTTGTCTTCCCCCACATTATAACTTGGTATTTCTGGGAATTTTTCGTTTAATACTTCAAACTCTTTATTGCTTATCACTGGATTTTTAAAAAAACTTCCACTGTTTCCTAATTCCTTAGGATCGGGTAATTTTTGTTGCCTAATTTTAATTACAGCATTAGAAATATCCCGAATACCTACATTATCTATCGCCATTTCTGCTAACGCTTCATTAATTGCACCATAGCTAGTGAGCAGTTTATGATTGGCTTTCGTTAGTTTGAAAACCACATTGGTGATAATATATTTCCCCTTAACCTTATTTTTGAAAATAGAATTTCTATAATCAAATTCACATTCTTCTGCGGTGAAATTTATAATTTCTAAAGTTTGAATGTCAACGGCATCACAGGATATAAAGTGATCCTTTAGCTCTACGCCATAAGCCCCAATGTTTTGGATAGGTGAGGTGCCTACATTTCCTGGGATAAGTGATAGATTTTCTAGTCCGCCCCAATTATTTTCAAGAGTATACAAAACAAATTCATGCCAGTTTTCACCAGCATAAGATTTAACATAAACAAATTCTTCAGTTTCTCTAATAACTTCAGTACCCTTAATATCTATATGAATTACCGTGGCATCTATATTTTGGGTAAGCAACATGTTGCTGCCTCCTCCTAATATAAAAAGATCTTCAGCATAGTTTTTTTTAAGTACAGAGATCAACTCATCTATACTATCAACAGAGATTAGGGTTTTTGCCTTAACATCTATTCCAAAAGTGTTATAAGATTTTAAAGAAGCATTTTGGGAAATCTTCATTAGTCTTTGTAAACTGTTAAAGCATTTTTCAATATTTCTATTGCTCTTTCTAGATTTTCTTTTTTAAGAACATAAGCAATCCTAACTTGATTTAAACCTGTATTTGGAGTAGAGTAAAATCCAGCTGCAGGAGCAACCATTACTGTTTCATTATCTAATTGATATTCCTCCAATAACCATTTAGCAAAATTATCAGCATTTTTAATTGGCAATTCTGCGATACAATAAAAGGCTCCTTTTGGAGTGGCAACTTTTACTCCATCAATCGATTTTAGTCCCGCAATAAGTAAATTTCTTCTGGAAGTATATTCTTTTATAACATCATCAAAGTAGCTCTGTGGAGTTTCTAATGCTGCTTCACTAGCTATTTGCTCAAATGTTGGCGGACTCAATCTGGCCTGTGCAAACTTCATTGCAGTATGAATAACTTCTTTATTCTTAGAAACTAAACAACCAATTCTAGCTCCGCACATACTATATCTTTTAGAGACTGAATCGATCATGATCGCGTGATCTTTCAATTTGTCAATACTCATTACTGAGTGATGCTTTGCACCATCATAAGCAAATTCTCTGTAAACCTCATCTGCTACTAAAAAGATATCGTGTTTAATTGCCATTTCGGCTAGTTGATCTATTTCCTCTTTAGTATATAAGTATCCTGTAGGATTCCCTGGATTACATATTAATATCGCCTTGGTCTTGGCAGTGATCAATTTTTCGAAATCAGCAATAGGAGGGAGGGCAAAATTTGTTTCAATTTTAGACTCAACAGGAACAATTTTTATTCCTGAAGCAGTAGCAAAACCATTATAATTTGCGTAAAATGGTTCTGGAATAATAATTTCATCCCCACTATCGGCAATACTACCCATGGCAAAAAGCAATGCTTCAGAACCGCCTGTGGTAATTATTATTTGTTCACTATTAACAGGAATGTCATGATTCTTATAATAATTGGCTAATTTATTTCTGTATCCTTCAAAACCGGCGGAGTGGCTATAAGAAAGAACTTCTATATTGTGGTTTCTAACAGCATCTAGTGCTACCGATGGGGTTTTTATGTCTGGTTGTCCAATGTTTAGTTGATATATCTTTCGGCCTTTTCTAATGGCTGCTTCTGCAAAGGGAACTAATTTTCTAATTGGTGATTCTGGCATAGAATTACCTTTAACTGAAATTTTAGGCATAATATTTTTATTTTTTCATTGCAAAAATGCGAAATATAATGCAGAATTCAATTTTTTAGGATTGTCTTTTGTCCTCATATTTTTCGTAAATTAAATAAAAAACATGTCGTACCCTCTTTATATATTGTTAGTTTTTTTATGCTTTTTCAATATTTCTAAAGCTCAAGGGGTTTTTAAAATAGATGAGGGGAAAAATAAATTTGATCTTTCATTCCAAGCCGTAAACGATCTCGTTGTTATTCCAATAGAAATAAATGGGGTCGAACTTACATTTTTACTCGATACTGGTGTAGAATCCTCTATCATATTTAGCTTAGAAGAAAAAGATTCTTTAAACGTAAAAAATGCAACCGATATTTTACTTCGGGGATGGGGAGAAGGAGAGGCGATCACTGCTATTAAATCTACGGGAAATACTGTGCGTATTGGGAGTGCATCACATTCTGATTTCACCGTTTATATAGTTTATGATCATGACATCAGCCTTTCCAATAGGCTTGGCTTGCCTATTCATGGAATTATTGGGTATGATTTTTTTAAGGATTTTGTAGTTGAGTTCAGTTACACAAAGGAACGACTTATTGCTTATAATATAGATTCTTATGATTATAAGAGATGTAGGCGTTGTGATGATTTTGATTTGGTGTTTCATAAAAACAAACCCTATATAAAGGTATTGGTGAGTATAGATAATAAAGATTTTATTCCGATGGATCTTTTGATAGATAGTGGATCTGGAGATGCTCTTTGGGTCTTTGAAGCCCCGGATTTAGGGATTAAAATCCCTGATGAAAATTTTGAAGATTTTCTGGGATTTGGAATGGGAGGTAGTGTTTATGGAAAACGGGCTAGGGTTGATAACTTAAAACTAGGAAAATTCCAATTAGACCGGGTCACTGCTAGTTTTCCGGACACCTTGTATTTTGCAGGGGTTTCAACCTACAAGTCACGTAATGGAAGCTTGGGCTCTCAGGTTTTAAAACGATTCTCTTCTACTTTCGATTATAAGAATAAGCGATTAAGGCTAAAACCTAATAAAAACTTTAGAGAGCCGTTTGAATACGACATGAGTGGTATTGTGCTTGCTCATGAAGGATATACTATTGTGAAGGATTTTGAAAACAACAATTCTCCAGTATTTAGTGAGTCTGAAGATGCATTTAAAGGGGTGGTTGTTTATAAGAGCTATTCTAAAGTTAAATTTAAATTGGAGCCACAGTATATTATTGCTGAAGTAAGGCCTAATTCGCCTGCGGCTCTGGCAGGATTAAAGGTTGGAGATTTAGTTGAAACCATCAATAAGAAACCTGCTTACAATTATGAACTCTCCCAAATAAGTAAAATGTTTAGTTCTGGCGAGGGGAAAACTATTAAATTAAAAATTAAAAGGAATGGGGTGTCATTAGATATCCGCTTCGAACTGAAACGAGTATTATAAAAAAAACTCCCGATTTCTCGAGAGTTTTTTTATAATTAAGATTTTTCGTCAGGGTCTAGAACTCTTCCTTTTATTTTTACCGCTTTTGTTGGTTCATCTGCATTAGAATAAATTGTTATTGTCCTTCTAATTGGTCCAACTCGATTAGTGTCATATTTCACCTGAATTTCTCCAGATTTTCCTGGCGCAATTGCAGCCTTAGTCCATGTAGGAACGGTACAACCACAACTGGAATAAACGTTTTCAATAATTAAAGGCTCGGAGCCTATATTTTTAAAATGAAAAACTTTTATGCCATCACTCCCTTTTTCTATATCTCCGTAGTCTATAAGTTCAGACTTGAATTCAAATTTAGCAGTATTTTGGGCATTGATAGTAGAAAAAC
Source organism: Gillisia sp. (assembly GCA_024635715.1). GTDB lineage: Bacteria > Bacteroidota > Bacteroidia > Flavobacteriales > Flavobacteriaceae > Gillisia. The sequence goes on along the minus strand of JAGXIK010000188.1, from coordinate 10,007 downwards.
CAGTTACTATCAGTATTAATATTGAAATGATTTTTTTCATGATTTCTAATTTTCAATTAAGTAAAGGTAACTTGTTTTGAATAAACTCAAAAACATATAAGCAAAACTACTTCTTTTATAATCTTCAACTTATAAGTACTTTTGCAGATATTTTCAAAAACTAGACCAATTATGTCAGCATCTCAAAAATACGATTCCCAAAAGGTAGAAGATAAATGGTATAACTACTGGATGGAGCAAGGTTATTTTCATTCTGAGGTAGATGACAGGACTCCATATACCATTGTTATTCCTCCGCCTAATGTTACGGGGGTATTGCATATGGGGCATATGCTGAATAATACTATTCAAGATGTTCTTATAAGAAGAGCAAGATTAAAAGGCTTCAATGCGTGTTGGGTGCCGGGAACAGATCACGCATCTATTGCTACAGAAGCAAAAGTGGTAGCCAAATTAAAGGAAGAGGGTATAAACAAAAATGATCTTTCCCGTGAAGAGTTTTTGGAGCATGCTTGGGATTGGACCCACAAACACGGTGGAATTATCCTTGAACAACTAAAAAAATTAGGAGCCTCTTGCGATTGGGAACGCACAAAGTTTACCATGGACGATAATATGTCTGCCTCAGTTATAAAAGTATTTGTAGACCTGTATGAAAAAGGCCTAATTTATAGAGGCTACAGGATGGTGAATTGGGATCCAGAAGCGAAAACAACTCTTTCCGATGAAGAAGTTATTTATCAGGAAAAACAAGGAAACCTATACTATCTAACATATAAAATAGAAAATAGTGAGGAGACAGTAACTATAGCTACCACCCGCCCAGAGACAATCTTGGGAGATACTGCTATTTGTATAAATCCAAATGATGATCGTTTTAGTCATCTTAAGGGAAAAAAAGCGATTGTTCCATTAGCCAATAGAGCTATTCCAATTATAGAAGACGATTATGTAGATGTAGAATTTGGTACAGGATGTCTAAAAGTTACTCCAGCTCATGATATTAATGATAAAGAGATAGGAGAGCGTCACAACCTGGAAGTGATAGATATTTTTAATGACGATGCTACATTAAATGAATTTGGATTGCACTATCAGGGACAAGATAGGTTCCAGGCTAGAAAAGAGATTGTTAAGGAATTAGAGAGTTTAGGCGTTTTAATCAAGACCGAAACTCATATCAATAAAATAGGGACTAGTGAGCGTACCGGGGCAGTTATAGAGCCAAAATTAAGCGATCAATGGTTTTTGAAAATGAAAGAACTCGCACAGCCTGCTTTAGATGCTGTGCTTAGTAAAGAGGTTAATCTTGTTCCAGATAAGTTTGTAAATACATACAGACATTGGATGGAAAACGTAAGAGATTGGAACATCTCAAGACAATTATGGTGGGGGCAGCAAATACCAGCATATTATTACGGAAGTGGCAAAAATGATTTTGTAATTGCAGAAACTATAGAGGAAGCTCTAGAGAAAGCAAAAGTACAAACAAATAATCCTGAGCTTAAACTTCAAGATCTTAAACAAGATTCTGATGCTTTAGATACTTGGTTCTCTTCCTGGTTATGGCCAATGAGTGTGTTTAATGGAATTCTCGAGCCAGACAATCCGGAAATAAATTATTACTATCCAACAAACGATTTAGTTACTGCCCCAGAAATTTTATTCTTTTGGGTTGCCAGGATGATGATAGCTGGTTATGAATATAGAGGTGAAAAACCCTTTACAAATGTTTATTTAACAGGGATCGTTAGAGATAAACAAAGACGAAAAATGTCTAAATCTCTTGGTAATTCTCCAGACCCTATTAAGCTTATAAATGAATTTGGTGCAGATGGAGTTCGAGTTGGAATGTTACTTAGCTCTCCTGCCGGGAACGATTTAATGTTCGAAATAGAGCTTTGTAAGCAAGGAAGTGGATTTATAAATAAGATCTGGAACTCGTTTAAATTACTAAAAAGTTGGGAAGTAGATAACACTATAGAGCAACCTAAATCTTCGGCGATTGCAATAGAGTGGTATAAGGCTAAGTTTCAACAGACTTTATTAGAAATAGAAGATCATTTCTCTAAATATAGAATGAGTGATGCCCTAATGTCTACTTATAAGCTTATTTGGGACGATTACTGTTCTTGGTTCTTGGAAATGGTTAAACCAAATTTTGGAGAGGCTATAGATGAGAAAACCTATAAAGAAGTGATTGCAATTTTGGAAGATAATTTAAAGATATTGCATCCTTTTGTGCCATTTATTTCAGAAGAAATTTGGCAACAATTAGGCACTCGAACTAAAGAAGAAGCATTAATTGTATCTAGATGGCCGGAAGCATTACCAGTTGATACTACTATCATTTCAGAATTTGCTTTTGCTTCGGAAGTGATCTCGGGAATAAGAAATATTAGAAAATCTAAAAACATATCTTTTAAGGATCAAATTTCTCTTCAGATATTAAATAATGAAAACACTACCACTACTTTTAATGAGGTGATTACAAAGCTTGGGAATGTATCTAATCTGGAATATGTAGATCACCAAGTGGAAGGATCTCTTTCCTATAGAGTGAAGTCTAACGAATATTTTATCCCAATTGAAGGTGCTATAGATGTGGAAGCTGAAAAGGGAAAAATTCAGGAAGAATTGAAATATACTGAAGGATTTTTAAAATCTGTTCAAAAGAAGTTGTCAAATGAACGTTTTGTAGGTAATGCTCCAGAAGCTGTTGTTGCTGTTGAAAAAGCAAAGCAAGCAGATGCTGAGGCGAAAATCCAAATGTTAAAGGCTAGTTTGGCTGGATTGGAATAGTGGCAGGAAGAATAAAAGAAAAATAATCATTGGGCAAGTAGTTATACTTGTCCAATATGTTTTTCTACCATTTCTATATATTTCTGTTTGGCTTCCAATTGTGAGAGTTGCTTTACTTGTATTAGAGCATTGGCTTTAAATCCACTTCTTACATCCTCTTCATCTTTAGTAGTGTAGAATCCGTTTAAAGTTGTTGCTCGCTTGTAATAAGCGTAAAAATAAAGCATGATATCTGGAGGAAATTTCAAACTGGTGTTGCTTGCCATTTCGTAAGCTTTTAAAAATTTTGGATCTGAAGAACTTAGCATTTTAATATAATTAATCTAGATTGGCAATTACGCTTACGCCACCTTTAACTTTCTCGTTCAATTTTACATTGATCTTAGTGCCAATAGGTAAAAACACATCTACACGGGATCCAAACTTTATAAATCCACTGTCGCTTCCTTGAATCACTTCTTGACCTTCTGCAGCATAATTCACTATTCGTTTCGCTAAAGCTCCTGCAATTTGTCTATAAAGCACTTCTCCGGCAACGTTATTCTCTACAACTACCGTAGTTCGCTCATTTTCTTCACTAGATTTTGGATGCCATGCAACCAAGAATTTTCCAGGATGATATTTGCTAAATTTCACTAAACCGCCAATAGGATGTCTGGTTACGTGAACATTTATTGGAGACATAAATATAGAGACCTGTAAACGTTTGTCCTTGAAATATTCTTTCTCCATTACTTCCTCTATCACCACAACTTTTCCATCTACAGGTGAAACCACAGTAGCATCATTTAACTGAGTAGGTCTTTTAGGATTTCTAAAGAACTGTAAAATTAATAAAAAGAGCAATATACTAACCGCTAGGATAGAGAATTTTACCCAGTAAACGTTGACGTTTAAATAGGATATTACGTTTACTGCAATTAATAAAATTGCAGTAAAAATCATGATCTTATAACCTTCTTTATGAAACATAGTTTATTATCAATAAATAAGCATAAACAAAAGGACTGGAAAATATGATACTATCCAATCTGTCAAATAATCCACCGTGACCCGGCATTAGCTTTCCACTATCCTTTACCCCAGCCTGACGTTTAAATTTAGACTGTATAAGATCACCTAGCGTACCAAAAATACTCAATAAAATGGCCAATCCCAACCAGAATTCAATATTCAGATAACGGGTAAAATAGAATAAGAAGTATCCAGCAACACAATTAAATATCATTCCGCCTAAAAAACCTTCAATGGTTTTGTTAGGAGAAATTTTTTCGTATAATTTATTTTTCCCAAAATTCTTTCCTACCAAGTATGCAAAAGTATCATTTGTCCAAATAAGTACAAAGACTCCCACAATCAAATCCGGGTTAAATTCACCTGAATAGGTAGGAATCAACGTGAGAAATACGATCGAAGAGATTAAATAGAAAATGAGGATAATGTATTTTTTCTTTTCAAATACGGGTATTTTTTTAATGAACAGTAAATCCTTAACTAAAAACAAATTCACGAAAATAGTGATGATTAAAAGTAGTAAAGTCGCGTTTGAATTAAATTTCAGGTAACTGAAAAGGAAGAATAAAATAACATGAACTCCATATAAGGCATAGCTTTTTAATCGTAATAGTTTCTCTAGTTCCAATAAACAAACAAAACCAATAAGAAAGAAAAGGCCAATAAAGATCAATTCTGAAGATAGAATTGACGCTACTAAAATGGATACGTATAGTAATCCAGAAATTGCCCTAATAATAGTTTCCCTCATATTTTATAAATCTTCCAGAAGCATCAAATATAGGTTTTTTGTGCTACTTCCATAACTCATAAAATTACCTTCTTTTTGAGTTTCAAAACTTTTTATGGTGGTAATATTGGAAGGGATCCTCTCTTTATTGTTAAATTTAATTCCTCTTAAGCCTTCTCCAATGTTGTCAACTAACTGACTTGTAGAGGCTAATATTATAAAATTTTGGGGTAGTTCATTAAATCGCTTCTCCTTTATCTGATTGGATGAAATTAAAATTGAACCATCATTTGCAATTAAATATTCGCAGGTGGAAAGAAAAAATGCAGAATCTCCTGATTTGTTGAACTCTAAATTGAATTTATCGAACCTTTTTTTTAGGTTAGAGTCAAAACAACAAGTTGGTTTTTCGTACCAATCATTTTCTAATAGAATATTATCAAAGGCAGCTGTAACTTCTTCTTCATTTTCACAATAAAGGAATTTACCACCGTTATTTTTGAAGTTGAGCATGAATCGCTCATCGGTTGGTAGTTTAACATCTGGCATATATTTGCCGCGGTCAGAATTTTCTGGGTTGTCCTGACCTTTGTCTGATTTAGATTTAGGATTAAAGAATTTTCTAAATAGACTCATATTGAGAGTTCGGGGTTTTATATCACCTTTCAATCAAAGGTAAAAAATCTTAATTTAACACTAAGGTAAATTAAGATTTTTTACGAAGGATTATATTATTATTTATTTATTGGAGATTCTTCTTCTATTTCACTGTCTTCAGAAGTTTCATCTTTGGGATCAGATTTTTTAGCGATTAATGGAATTTCTTCCTTTTCAGGGAATGGTCTGTTTCCAAATATCTTTTGAAGATCATCTTTAAAGATCACTTCTTTTTCCAGCAAAATATTTGCTAATTGAGACAGTTTATCTTTATTAGTCTCTAATAATGCAATTGCTCTTTGATACTGAGTTTCAATTAAATTTGAGACCTCTTTATCAATAAGTTCAGCAGTTTTCTCACTATAAGGTTTAGTGAAGTTATATTCACTCTGACCTGAAGAATCATAAAAAGTAAGGTTTCCTACCTTATCATTTAATCCATAAATAGTAACCATTGCTCTGGCTTGCTTAGTAACTTTTTCTAAATCACTTAATGCACCAGTAGAAATTCTATTGAAAATTACTTTTTCAGCAGCTCTACCACCTAAAGCAGCACACATCTCGTCTAACATTTGCTCTGGGTGTACGATTAACCTTTCCTCTGGTAAGTACCATGCTGCCCCTAAGGATTGTCCTCTTGGCACTATGGTAACCTTTACTAAAGGAGCGGCATGCTCTAACATCCAACTTGCAGTAGCGTGTCCAGCTTCGTGATAAGCGATTGCTTTTTTCTCATCTGGAGTAATAATCTTATTTTTCTTTTCAAGACCACCAACTATTCTATCTACAGCATCAAGAAAATCTTGTTTTCCTACTGCTTTATTTCCTTTTCTTGCAGCAATTAAAGCCGCTTCGTTACATACGTTCGCAATGTCTGCCCCAGAGAATCCTGGAGTTTGCTTAGCAAGAAATTCTATATCTAGCTCGTCTGCTACTTTTTTGATAGGGCGAAGGTGAACTTCAAATATTTCTCTACGTTCTCTTACGTCCGGTAGATCAACATAAATTTGGCGGTCAAAACGTCCCGCTCTCATTAATGCCTTATCTAAAACATCTGCACGGTTGGTTGCAGCAATAACAATAACATTGGTATTGGTTCCAAAACCATCCATCTCAGTTAGTAACTGATTTAAAGTATTTTCACGTTCATCATTAGATCCAGACATATTACTCTTTCCTCTGGCTCTACCAATTGCATCAATCTCATCTATAAATATAATAGAAGGAGATTTTTCCTTTGCTTGTTTAAAAAGGTCACGCACTCTAGAAGCACCTACACCTACAAACATTTCTACGAAATCTGATCCAGATAGAGAGAAAAACGGCACTTTTGCCTCTCCAGCTACAGCCTTTGCTAATAAAGTTTTACCGGTTCCCGGAGGTCCTACTAAAAGAGCACCTTTTGGAATCTTACCTCCTAATGCGGTGTATTTTTCAGGAGTCTTTAAGAAGTCTACTATTTCTTGAATTTCTTCTTTTGCGCCTTCTAATCCTGCGACATCCTTAAATGAAGTTTTAACATCGGTATTCTGATCAAATAATTTCGCTTTGGATTTTCCAATGTTGAAGATCTGTCCACCTGGACCACCTCCACCACCAGAGCTCATTTTACGCATTATAAAGATCCATATCCCTATAATTAGAACGAATGGTAACAAAGTTAGAATGATCTCACCAAACACATTAGACTCTGTATTAAAAGTCACAAAAGTATCTAAGTTGTTTTCAGATTTTATTTCTTTAATTCTATTTTCGAAATTCTGAAGATCTCCAATTTCAAAACTATAATCTGGTGTATCACCAGTGGCAAATAATTCGCCTTCCTCGGTTTTTTTATGAATATCCTTAGTTTTGGCTTCTTCAGTTAAATAAACCTTAGCTTGATTTTTATTTACAATTACTACTTTTTTAACATCACCATCCTTCAGGTAGTTTTCAAACTCCGCGGGATTTGTTTTTGTTGGTTCATTGAACCCTGATCCACCAAAAAAATTGATACCTAAAAATATAATAATAATAGCCCCGTAAATCCAGTAAGCACTGAATTTTGGTTTATTAGGTTCTATTTTTTTATTTGGTTGTTTCTTCGACATTCTTATTAAATTAGTTTTTTAATACTTTGTTTCGATAGAGGTCACTTTCGCATCTCCCCATAAGCTCTCAATATCGTAATATTCCCTAATGTGTTTCTGGAATACATGAACTACTACGTTTACATAATCCATTAAGATCCACTCGGCGTTATCACTTCCTTCTATATGCCAAGGTTTATCTTTTAGAGATTTACTTACGGTTTTTTGTACGGAGCTTACAATGGCATTTACCTGTGTATTTGAAGTACCATTACAGATAATGAAATAATCACAAACAGTGTTTTCAATTTCCCTTAAGTCAAGAATATCAATATCGTTTCCTTTAACTTCTTCTATTCCTTTTATGATATGAGCAATAAGTTGATCGTTGTTCGTTTCGTTTTTTGCCATTAAATTTATTTCTTTACGCAAAGTTATTACTTTTTAGTCTTTTTTATGGTCTGTTACAGTAAACATTTAACACCATTCTTAACTACATTTATATATGCATATTATCAAAGTTAATGCCACCGAGTCTACTAATTCCTTGGTAAGAGAATGGTTTAATACGAATAAAAATGATTCTCCAATTTGTATTGTTGCTAGCAATCAAACTTCTGGTCGCGGGCAGCGTGGTGCAACATGGGTTTCTAACGCTGGAGAAAACCTCACATTTAGTGTTGTTTATCCAAAACCGAGTGTTGGAATTAGCGACCAATTCTTGATTAGTGCGGCCGTTGGATTGCAGATAATTAAGGCGCTAATGCAATTAAAAATTAACAATTTAAAGTTGAAATGGCCTAACGACATTATGGCAGATAGCTACAAAATAGGTGGCGTACTCATTGAGAATATTTTGCAAAACAATGTTATAGGTGCTAGTATTATTGGGATTGGGCTTAATATTAATCAAGTTCACTTTCCAGATCTTCCTAAAGCAGCTTCTTTAAAGAATCTTACTGGAACCATTTATTCTACGGAAGAAGTTCTCTCTATTATTTTAGAGCAGCTGGAAAAAATGATAGTATCCAACAGTAAATCTTTTTTTAAAAATGTTCATGAAGACTATGAAGCTAATTTATTCCGAAACAATAAAGCTTCCACCTTTCAATTAAAAGATGGAAGCTTTATTGTTGGTATTATCTTAGGCGTTACCTCCTCTGGTCTTCTTAGATTAAAAGTTGAAGATGAAGAAATACGTACTTTCGATCTTAAGGAGATTAAATTGCTCTTCTAAAGAGTAGATATGTTTTCGCTAAGAGTAGTGATAAATTTCTTTAGTGGGCCCTTTGCCATCATAGCAACCATTGCATTGAATTTCCCGTCGAACAATAATTGCGCATCGCTTTTATCTCCATTTTGTTCGATAATAATATTTAATGAAAAATTGAATTTATCTGATGTAGATCCTAAAACCACTAATTCTGGTTCTACAGTTTCTTTTATAGCTAATTCTATTTCAGGCATTCCTTTTAAACCAAAAAGGAACGTGTTAGGCTTGGTAATTTCAAATTTTTCTATACTGTCTGGCATTAATTGCTTGTAATTCTCGACTTCAATTAGAAAATTATATAATTCTTGCTGACTTTTTTTTGTGGTAACTTTTGGACTTTCTAAATTCATATTATTGGTTCCATTTACTGGGATCTTGTCTCCAGGTTTTTAATGTTTCTGCCTCCTCGGCATTAATGTAATTCGTTTTGAAAGCAGTTTCTATTAAATGCTCGTAGTTCCCTAAGGTATGTAAATCGACCTGTGCTTCTTTAAAATTTTCTTCAGCAATATCAAAGCCATAAGTAAAGATGGCAAGTAGACCTTTTATGTTTACATTGGCTTCCTTTAAGGCTTTTACCGCATTAATGCTACTACCGCCGGTACTTATAAGGTCTTCAATAACCACCACATTTTGTCCGCTCTCCAAATGACCTTCTATCTGGTTTTTTCTGCCATGACCCTTAGCCTCTGGTCTTACATAAACAAATGGAAGATTCATATACTCTGCTACCAGCATACCAATACCTATGGCTCCAGTAGCAACACCGGCTATTACATCTGGCTTTCCATAAAGATCCTCAATTTGTTTGGCAAATTGTTCCCTTATGTAATTTCTTATAGTTGGGTAGGATAGGATTATCCTATTATCGCAATAGATTGGCGATTTCCAACCACTTGCCCAAGTGAAAGGTTGTTGCGGTTCTAATTTAATTGCTTTAATTTGCAACAGCAATTCAGCTGTTTTAGTTGCTGTCTCTTTATTTAAAATCATACTGCAAATGTATAAAGTTTTTGTAAATGATATCCCTATTATTCTCTCAACTAAGAAAGAAATAGGTGAAAATTACACTGCCTTTCCTATTAAAACGGTTAAGCTTAAGCAGATTATTCAAAAAATAATTGATGGAGAATTATTATATGTAAATCTTTATCATAAAAATGAAGAAAAGCTTTTTAAACATCTTCTAAAAAAACTTCCTGTGGTTACTGCTGCTGGTGGAATGGTTTTTAACCATAATAGAGAGATTTTATTTATCTACCGTAACAAGCGTTGGGACTTGCCTAAAGGCAGGACGGAAAAGTCTGAAAGCATAGAGGAATCTGCTATTAGAGAAGTGGAGGAGGAAACAGGTGTTCAGGGTCTTGAAATTGTGAGATTCATTAGAAAAACCTACCATATTTTTAAACGTAAAGATAAATATAGATTGAAGGTGACCCATTGGTATGAGATGAAAACT
>JAGXIK010000187.1 GCA_024635715.1 Gillisia sp. | reverse complement strand
TCTCGATACATCCCGATTGCCATCGGGATTACTCGAAGTGACGGTGTTGGTTGTTCGTCAGTTCGAGTAGCTTTGTGGAACGTTAGTGACACAAAGACGTATCGAGAACTCGAGAACTAAAACTTTTTTTTGGCCAGATTTGGCAAATCTTCATATCTGCCTTCAATCAAAGCTTCTTTTTTTACTTTGGACCAGTTTTTAATTTGTTTCTCCTTTAAAATGGCAAAATTTATATCGGTGAATTCAGCATAAAATTCCAAATTGACTGGCAAACGTTTCGACGTGTAACTGTCGGGATATTTTCCGGTTCTATGCTCCAGTAAGCGTTTATCCAGATTAGAAGTCACGCCGGTATAATAAGTCCCATCTGAACATTTGAGAATATAGACATAGCTTAACTTCATTTTTTATGTTTTAATCACGGGCATTCGTCAGTTCGAGTAGGATTTGCGAAACGGCAGTGAAGCAAAGACGTATCGAGAACCAGTAGCTTTTCTAAAGCGAAGCGATGGAAAAGCGTATCGAGAACTCGATACAATTACTAAAACCTTCCGGTTTTAGTAACCACTCGAAGTGACGGTGACGGGACGGTGGCATTACTCCCCCTTTGGGGGTTGGGGGGCTACAAACTGCCTCAACTTGCTAAAATTCTTATACGCCAGCACTTTAAATGGGTTTTTAATCCCATTTGTCCGTAATGCTTTCAAATCTTCCCGGGATTTAAGCTTTATATTTTTAAGGCTGCGGTTGCTCGCACCACCAACGCGCATTTTGGTAATGACTTCCGGCAGGTATTTAAATTTTAAAGTGGGATCACTGAAAATACGGAGCATCAGATCATAATCTGCAGCGATGTTATAATTTAGGTTGAAAAGGCCGTGTTTTTCATAGACTTCTTTTTTTAAGAACAAGGTAGGGTGTGCCGGCATCCAGCCTTTTTTAAGAAGTTCCGGTTTAAAAGCTTCACTCTTCCAGTATCGTATCACCTTTGAGGTATCTTCCTTATTTACATACTGCAAATCTCCATAAACCCCATCCACTTTTTCTTCCTGAAAGATGCGTGCAATTTTTGAAAGCAACTCCTTTGAAGCCAGAAAATCATCGGAATGCACAAAGCCAATGATATCTCCTGTTGCCGCCCTGACACCTTTGTTTAGGGCATCATAGATCCCTTTATCCTTTTCAGAGATAATGGATACCTGGCGGCTGTACTTTTCCTTCACAACTTCCAGAGTATTATCTCCGGAAGCGCCATCGATTATTATTAGTTCCAGATTTAAATAAGTTTGTGAAGCAATGGATTGTAAAGCAGAATTAATGCTCGTTCCACTGTTATAAGTTGCAGTGATTATAGATATTTTCATTATTACTTTTATGTCATTACGAGGAGACGATAGCCGACGAAGTAATCTCATCCGGAATCCTTTGCCTTACTTTAACAGCAGGATTCCCCTGATAGATGCTGTACGCTTCCATTTCTTTATTCGCTACAGAATTTACTGAAAGTATGCTGTGAGAATGACAAATCACGCCGGGACAAACAATACACTGTGCTCCTATCCAAACTCCATCTTCAAGAACAATTTCTTTCACAATAAGATCAAAAGTGGTTTTTTTATAGTTATGGTTGCCACAAAGCAACATGGCTCCCTGTGAAACACATACGTTATTGCCTATCTTCACCTCTGCGAGATTATCGATCCATACTTTTTCACCTATCCAACTATGATTCCCTATTTTCAGCATCCAGGGGTACTTGATATTCACTCCAGGTTTAATAACAACACCCTTACCTATTGTTGCTCCAAAAAATTTTAATAAACTAATTTTTAAGCCAGATGATGGGATTAGAGTGTTTTGAAAAAATAAAACATTGGTAAAATACCATAGTAGGATTTTAAATTTACTCCCCGGTTGGTACCATTTGTTATTAAATGAAGATAGATCTGTTTTCATATAATGTTTAATTGGAAAGCTGTGCTTCCAGTTTGCCTTCTTTTTGTAATAAATCTTCGAAATAGGCTATCGTTTTTATCAATCCTTCCTCTAAAGCTATTTTAGGCTCCCATCCGTTTAGTTCTTTCTTAGCTAAATCTATCACAGGTTGTCTTTGGGTAGGATCATCCTGAGGTAACGGTAAATGAATTATTTTTGATTTGGAATTAGTTAATCTTATCACCTGCTCTGCCAGTTCGAGCATAGTAAACTCTACTGGGTTACCAATATTCACCGGACCCCAAAATCCGTCCCGGCTATTCATCATACGAATCATGCCTTCCACTAAATCGTCTACATACTGGAAACTTCTGGTTTGAGTTCCATCTCCAAAAATGGTAATGTCTTCTCCTTTAAGGGCTTGAACTATAAAATTAGAAACCACTCGCCCATCATAAGGATTCATGTTAGGACCATAAGTATTAAAGATCCTGATAATTTTAATTTTTACGTTATTCTGAATATGGTAATCCATAAACAAGGTTTCTGCACAACGTTTCCCTTCATCGTAACAAGATCGTTGTCCAAGAGGATTTACATTGCCCCAGTAAGTTTCCGGCTGTGGATGTACGGCAGGATCTCCATATACTTCAGATGTTGAAGCTTGTAATATTTTTGCTTTTACACGCTTCGCTAATCCAAGCATATTAATAGCGCCCATTACACTTGTTTTAATAGTCTTAATAGGATTATATTGATAATGTACCGGTGAAGCCGGGCATGCCAAATTATAAATTTCATCTACCTCCACCATGAAAGGCTCTGTAACGTCATGACGAACTAATTCAAAATAAGGATTATCAAGTAAATCCATCACATTTTCCTTATTCCCAGTAAAGTAATTATCCAGGCAAATCACTTCATTACCTTCTTTTAGAAGCCGCTTACATAAATGGGATCCTACAAAGCCGGCTCCACCGGTAACTAATATTTTTTTTCTTTCCAATTTGTTTTATGTTTTTTCTTAGGCTGTAGGCTTTAGGCTTTAATTTTTTTTTTTTGCCTATAGCGTTTAGCTTAGAGCTTAAGGCTTTTTTTATGATTTAGATTTTGACCTCTATTTTTTTTTGCTTAAAACTTAAGGCTTATAGCATAAAGCTTTTTAGCCTTATAAAAATAATTTCCTGCTTGCCTCTATTGCTTTTGGATCGTTACAATAATCCTTTGCAAACTCAAACGATGCTATTGACCAGGTATAATATTCTGCCTGATCCATTGCAGCAGCTCTTTCTATAGCTTCAATAAAAGTTTGAGGTTGCTCCAGTTTAAGTTCATAACCTATATTTTTTTCTGAAAGCATCTGCCAGGGAGTATTCTTCGAAATGATTACCGGACAGGCGTTTTGCCAGGATTCCATTATAACATGACCAAAATTTTCATGATGAGTAGGCAATAACAAAAAATGCTGCTCTTTTAAATACTCACCTAATTCGTGATTTGGCACAGCTCCCAAGTAATTCACAAGAATGTTCTGTGGCATGTGATCAATAATCTTTTGACATTCTTTCCAGTAGACCAGATCTTCGACAGGACCAATAATATTGAATGTTATTTTATTCTCTGCTTTGACCTTCAATAAAAATTCCAAAGCGGCACCCAGGTTTTTCTTCTTGCTTATTCTTGATAAAAAGAATAGATTAAGTTGTTTCCTTTCTTTTATTTTATTAACCGGTTTACCCAATATTACTGCTGAAAGATTAGTAGCAATCCTGACATTGCTGTTTTTACCGAAGTGCTGCTTAATTTCTGAGGCTTCAGAGGCTGCCGTTGCGTGCCATAATATTTTACTGTTGAAACCAAAGAATTTAAAAAGTTTCAAAAAAAGCTGTTTTTTTCTTTTCTTGAGTTCCAGTGCACCTTTGCCCAACATTCCCCTGGTAGCCAATATAATTTTAGTTGGGGAATTGTGAAATAAAAGCAGAGGCTTAAGTGTAAAGTTTACTGAGAAGAGGGAATTAAAATAAATAGCATCAAAATCCATTTCCTGATATAGCTCCTTGTATTTCTTCAGATTTTGAAATTTCTCATCCAGATATATTACCTGGTAGTTATCCTTTTTGATCCAGCAATTAAATTCAACCTCTGAATAAGGCACCGGCTCTCCCAGATCTTTATTAGAAGTCACGACATAGAACTCATATTCTTCTCCTAAATGATTGATCAAATTCACTACAGATTGTATTGGACCACCTGCTTTATAGCCAGGAAGAAACCAATCGATGAAAATGAGGATCTTTTTCTTCTCAGACATTTGCCATTTCTTTGTAAAGTTGGAGATATTGTGCGGCGATTTCCTCTATCTGAAATCGTTTTACGTTTTCCTGGCCATTTCTTATTAATTCATTCCGGTAAGCTTTGTCTTGAATGATCTTTAACAGTCCGGCACGAATCTCTTTTATACTTCCCGGATTCACTAAACAAGCTCCTTTGCCTGCAATTTCTGGTATAGAACTTACATTAGATGATAAGACCGGCCGGCCCACTGCCTGGGCCTCTATTACAGGCATTCCAAAGCCTTCATACAATGTTGCAAAACTGAGCAGGTCGCATTCTTCATAAGCTGCCTTGATTTTTGCAAAAGGAACATGTTTTATGTTACGATAATTTATTTTATGCACTTGTAATAATTGTAACTGTTCCTCACTTAAAGTGCCAATAACTAACAGCCGGCATTTTATACCCCTTAAAGCAGCAATGGTTTTTCCCAAATTTTTATTAGGCTTCGTACCAATGTGCAGGATTAAGGGATTTTGTGAATTGAAAACTTTTGGCGCAAATTTTAATTTACTGTTGACAGGATTATGGACAACAACAGTTTTATTTTTAGCAAAAGGTATAATACTTATTAGTTCCCTCCTGGAAGTTTCCGATATCACAGTTATTTTTTTTACCAGGAGAGCAGGCATCCAAAACCAGAACATTTTAATAAGGCTTTTGTGGAGAAATGAACCTTGTAATGCAGAACCTATATCATGAACAGTTAGAATAGTGTTCCTACCTGTTGCAAGGCTCACATAATTAATATGACCAGTAATATGAGTTAGTCCTGATTTATTTTCTCTGCTGTACTTTAGATTGGATAAAATATCCTTCCATCCTGCTCCAGCACAGGGCATCTCAACTTTAGTCACAGAAATATGTTTCTTAAATTCCTCGTGCAAATTGAAAAAAATTTCCTCTATGCTATTGAATTGAGGTAGTTTTTTACGAAAAATTAATACAACGGTAAAATTCATTAGATATTCCATTTTAAAAATTTCCGGGCCGACCAGAATAAAAGGGCAACTAATATGCTTGCCTTAACTAAATGGTTTAAAACAACCACCAGTTCAGTTTCTGCTTTTACAACCTGCAAAAATAGTAGTGGAATAAAAAAGATAAGCAGGGGATGATTTTGAGAGAAAGTCACGATACTGTTCCAAAAAATCGTTAAGAAGAATCCCCATATCAGCATAAATATGATACCTCCAAAACCTCCAAAATTAGCATAAGCTTCCCCCATGATACTCATTCCCATTGAAGTATTTTCCCCCAAATCAAGCCCGGTATATTTCTTGAAATTATCCCGGCCACCTGCAATTTTTTTATCAGGATTTAGAAACCGGGGTAAAAGGCTTGCTGAAACTGCCTCCTGCACAGTCTCTCCGGCAGCAAAAGGTTGGTTCTCGGGCATCTCTTTCATAATTGCTGAAATGATCCAGCCCTGATTTAAACGCATATTTAGCTCTTCCTGTTCTGAATCTTCCGCAAAATTGGTAGTATCTAATTCATCGGTTAAGATATTTAGTAATAAACTAATTTTGCTACCATCGTACCCTCCCCACACTTGTTCTCTATACGAACCCTTTATTAACTGAATACCGGTTATTAAAATAGCAGCTCCCAGAAAGATAAAAATTTTCGTTTTAAAGCTGGGTCGGTTTTTTATGGCCCATAACATAAATAAAAATGCTCCCCATAAAAGAAGGTCATGAAACATGGCATTGCTCAAAGACTTGAAAAACAGATATCCAATAGCTGCAAAAAATATATACCTGTCCTTTTTCGAAGAAGAAAACAGTAAAATCCCGGCTCCAATAAATTTAAGCTGTGCCAGTAAAAACAAGAAAAACGCCAAAGAAGGAGGGGCAAAAGAACTCAGTGCATCTGCAACTATTCCTATAAGTAATATGGGTTTACCGTAACGGACATAATCTTCAAAATCTATCTCAGAAAAAATCAAGAGTTTCTTTTTTCGTAAAAATATAACTGCAGAAAAAATCACAAAAGCCGGCACAACATAAGACATATAAACGGCCTCATCTACATACATATAATATTTATAATGCTGCACAGATGAACCGTAGCTATTTATTGGGCCCACTATCCATTGCAATCCAGCAATCAATAAAAGAAATTCCAAAATAGGAAGCCCTTTTCCGATCTCTCTGATAAATTTCAGAGTAATCAAAGCTACTATTCCTATGCCTATATAACTCCAAAGATTCATTTTTTACTTGGTAAGTTTTTCAATTAAAGGTTCTAATGCACGATCTGCAGTAAATTCGAACTCCTCATTTTCAGATGAATATTTTGATTCCTTTACAGACAGTAATAAATCAGATTCCAGGTCATTAAAATCTACAGCTATAATCCTGGGGGAATCAGCTTTTTCGTAGGGGAAACAACCTTCCATCTTTGAAGAAAACCATATTTCCAGACCGCAGGCCATATATTCAAACAGTTTATTAGGTGCATTATAGATGTAATTTTTTGTCAGCCCTTTATATAATATAACACCTACATTATATCTTCTAAGGAGTGATGGGAGCTCTTCGTACTCTATTCCTTCATTTTTAAAACTAATAAATTCTGAATTTAAATTGTTCAAAAAAAGCCGTGTATCTTCGTGAAGATTATAGGAAAATATATCGAAGGTAACTTTTCCTTTTTGCTGGATTACCCATTCGCAATATTCCATAATGTACGTTGCTTCCAAAGAAAGGGATCCGACATAGACTGTTTTTAAAATATTGCATTGTTTGTTCAAAGTTTTTTTACCTATGCTCCAGTGTTTCGGTGGATAATTTGGTAATACATGCATTTTTTGAGAAGGAACTTCCGAAAGATCTTTCAGGAATAAATTAACTCTATCACTATTGGTTTGAGAAATCCAGTCAGCTCTTTTATATAAATATTTCTTTTCATATATATGGTAGGTTCTCACGAGACGCATCCCATTTTCATACCAATGCGGAGAAGAATATTCATGGTAGTGAATGCTAAGTTTTGTATTCTTACCGAAGAACCGCAGATACCAGTAAACAGGCCCGGCTGAGTAACTTTCGAAATATATTATTTCCGAAGGAGCAAATTTTATAAGGCTCTGAAGGCAATAAAAATTGAATTCGAGATATTTTTTAATTCTAACTAAACCTGAATCCTTAGGGTTTGGGAATGAACTTCGATTTATTTTTGTTAAACTTTCATTATTGTATCCTTTCCTGTTTTTATTATTTCTGGTCGAAAAAACTCTTGTTGCAAGATTTTTTTTCGAACCTAAGATGTCCAGAAAGTTTGTAACAGGTGGATAGAATTCCAGTGGCATATAATGAACAACGGCTATTTTTTTCATACCACAACCTGATCTAAAATTTTTCTCAGAATACTTTCGTAATCATATCCATCCTTATGCACACGTTCGTAGCCTTTCTTGGTTAAAGCCTGCAGCTCTTTTTTATTATTAAGGAAAAACTGAATCTTTTTCACCATTTCCTCAGGAGAATTATAGAAAACAACCTCATCTTCCTTAAAAAACGCAGAAGTTTCCTCGTTACACTCTGTCAGTAAAGCAGTGCCACAGGCAGGAATTTCAAATGTACGAGTAGTATGAAGTTCCGGAAATTTTTTTGAAAGCATCCCCAAACTAAAATGAGCAGTGGAAATGAAGTGAGAATAATCCCCCCCATAAAGCGTCTTGCCATGATATTCAAAGAATGGATTGTTTTCAAATCTTTTGGCAAATTTCTCCCAACCCATTCCAGCAACCTTAAGAGGAATCTCATTCTCGATAATATATTCTGCAATTCTCAACCTGGATTTCTCAGCTAAACCAATAAAGGCAATAACGTTTTCCTTCTGTTCAAAAAGAACACTGGGAACATGATTTTTTTTGGAAAATCCCTGTGTGGTTTGAATAAGCCTATTACTTGGAATAAATTTCAAATATCGAGAAACTTCAGCCTTTTTGGTAGTAATGAGAAAATCATAGGTGGCAAGACTTTTTAAAAAGTGTTTAGACTTATTTTCATAAAAGGCCATATCTGGCGTAAAATGAACAAGTCGTTTAGTTCTTGTTTGTAGTTCCTGGACTGTTTCTTTTTTTAAAAAAACACCTTTATCGACCCAAATCAAGTCATAGCCTAAGCTTTCTATATTTTGCACAATTTCAGAAATAATAAATTGATTGATTTTTTTTATGAGGGGACCGGTTTTATATCGGAAACCAAAAGATCTTATGGGTGCGGCAGTCTGATAAAAAGGTATATGAGTATCAATAACCCGGAACTCTTTTGGTTTTAAAATGTTGTTTATTTGGTCTGCCCGCATTTTACTGGTGGTACCTTCGCTGTACTGGCCTATATAAAGAACTCTCATTGTAGAACCTTCTCGATTTCTTCAGAAATTCTTTGACCTACTTTTTCCCAGGTATTATTATGGACGGCGTTCTCTCTTGCCTGAATCCTCATTCTGCGATAAAGTTTAGAATCCTCAATTAAATTCATCATTTTTTCTGCAAGTTCATTCTCGTCTCTAGGATCCTGAAGCAAAAAGCCTGTTTCATTTTCAAGTAAATATTCTGGAATAGCAAAGCGATTGGTAGAGATTGCGGGGCAACCAAAATAAGCTAATTCTGTAATTACTAATGTATTAGTATCCTTGATCGTTGGGTGTACCAGCGCGAAACTTTTACTAAATATTTCTTGCAATTCTTCCCTTTCATTTGAAAGGTGCTTTTTAAAAAAGCCTTTGTAAACTATTCCCTCCAAATTTAAAATTTCCATTTCAGGTTTATCCCCAACAATCAATAGCCTGGCCTCTGGATAATTTTTTCTAACCAACAGTAAAGCATTCACAGCAGTTAAACCTCCTTTAGGAATAAATTCCCTCGAAATAAAAAGGAAATCGAGTCCGCCTTTGTAATTATCTTGTTTTGGAATATCAATAAATCCACCGACACCAGCATTCACAAAATTTTTTCCGGTTATTCCATAGTGTTTTTTCGTTTGCTCAAGTGCCCATTTAGATCTAAAAAAAACCTTTGACGCATCCTTCAGCCATTCGGCTTCCTGCTTGTAAATCCTTTGCAAGTCTTTCTCTTTAAATTGGGCTTTGTTGTTATAAATTTCTACATATGTTGCAAAACAGGCATCGTTAAAACAATAGTAAGGTTTAGAGGGTCTTATCTTAATCCACGGTGTAAATCCATGAAAAAAATAACCGTATCCATCTTCTTTATTGTTACTGAATAATTCTTTAATTTTATTTAATCTTTTTTCGGAAAAATAGTGATAATTACCTTTCAGACCCAAAATTCGAAATAATTTCGATTGTAGCTTGGCAAGTTTATCGGTATCCGGATTAATATGAGTAAATTTATTTAATAAAAATGATTTCTCCAGCTCATTTGACATAGCATAATTAATTCCTGATCCTCCGCCACTGGACTCAGTCATAGGGATGTTGCTTATATAATTCAAAATTTTCATTTCTTTCCTATGAATTCTTTTTACTTTGTGTAAATAATGATCTCAGTTTGAGAGTATTTTTGAAGCCAATTAAGCCAGCTACTTTCTTGAAATTGCGCCCCCCTACAGGCCACATTGTTTGGAAACCCAGACTTTTAAAAAGCGTTTCCGCTTTTATAATTAAATCTTCATGCAAAGGATAATATAAATAGATGAAATTAAGATAGTTTTGAGCTAATGCTTGAGAAAGTGTTTTGGCCTTTGACTTTTGCTGCCACGTCTCCTGATAAGATTTATACGTCTTCAGCAAGGATTCTGCTTTTGGATAACTCATCCTGCCACTTTGGCTAATACTGCTTTTATTTCCTGTGCGATAAAAAGCTTTAGCCTCGCTACTGTATTTAATGGCATCTGTATTCAATAGAACCCTGGAAAAAAATTCTCCATCCTGATTAATAAGGAGTTTTTCATCCCATTCTCCAGCTTTTTCAATTAAATTTCTTGGAGTTAGCCAACAATGAATTGCAGTCATTCCTTTTCCATTCCAGGAATCTATCAACCAATCAATAGGGGCAAAATAGTTTTTATCTACATCCTGAATTTCCCATTTTATATTTTCTATAGTTTCGTTAAATCTTCCCCATTGGCAGTTAGAAACAGTATTTTCCTTATACTGAAGTAGTCTTATTTGGCTTTCTATCTTTGTCCTGCTCAATAGATCGTCAGCGTCTAAGTACTGAATATAGTTTCCTGAACTTGCTTTAAAAGCCAAATTTCTAGCTGCACAGGCTCCCTTCATAGGATTTCTATAAAATTTTAGCACCCCAGGATTTTGAGTCTGAAAATTTTCCAGAATTTGAATAGATCTGTCTGTGGATTGATCATCAACTACAATAATCTCTATATTCTTCCAGGTTTGACTTAAACAAGATTCAAGGGTTTGTCTTAAAAAAGGTTCTGAATTATATGATGGGATTAAAATAGAAACTATTGAATTTTTTACTTCTATACTCATTTAAATAAACAGGTTTTTTATTTTAAAACAACGTCTTTAATTAGCTGACTTATTTCATAAACTCTTTTTTCAGTTGAACAAAGATTACTAATATGTAGTTTACCCCTCTTTCCCATATCTTCGGCTAGTTCAGGATTATTTATTAATTCTATCATTTTCTCCGCCATTGTTTCATAATCAAATTCTCTTACTAAAAACCCCGTTTCTCCATTAATAACATTCTCGGGAATACCATTATGCAATGTAGAAACCACTGGCATTTCAAATATTGCTGCTTCAGCAAGGCTAATAGCGAATCCTTCCTGATCTCCTGTTAAAGATGTGACAGAATGTTGAACGTAAATTTTGGAGTTTTTCAATAAATTCATTGCCTTCAAATGAGGTAAAGCGCCAAATAATTTTATATTATTTTGTAATTTCAAAGTTCGTATAAGTTCTTTGCAAGTATCCATAAGTGGCCCATCCCCGACAATATGAAGGTTTGATTCAGGCTTTATTTTGGATACGATATTAAAAGCATGTATAAGGGCTAACGGACTTTTTTTAGGTGTTAATCTACCTATAAAAATAAAATCATTTTGTTTTTCGAGATAAGAAATCTTGTCTTTTAGAGCTTCTTGGGGTATTTCTACCCCATACCGGATTGTTTTAATTTTCTCTTCTGGGCAGCCGTCCAAAACAAGTAAACGTTTAACATGCAGAGATGCTGTAATAAAATAAGTTCCTGCCTGGTATAGTTTTATTAAATCATCTTTGTACCAGGGAGAGTTTAGATGCGAAGTAATATCCACTCCATGGAAATGAACTATAAGAGGTTTGTGATATCTTTCTAAGATCGGTAATAACAAAACCGCTGTAGTGCCGTAATCAACAAATATTGCATCAGCACTGCGGCAATAACTTTCTAACTTTTTTGATGCTTTTTTCTTGCGAAGATTATAAAGTATTTTCTTTCCCCGATTTTCCAGTATATAACTGAGCCATTTAGCTTTTTTTGGAGAAATATCATAATCTATTATTGTTGTATTTATACCTTCATTGTAGTAGGGCGCTTCCGAAACCAAATGAGTAACATTAAAAGAGTGTGAAAGGCCTTTCGAGAGCTCCCTGATAAAAGTTTCACTAAGGCCGATACTTTCAGAAAGATATAATAGTTTCATAATTTATTTTATTTGTTGGTAAATTTGTTGGATATCATTTGCGACCCTCTTCCAGGAAAAATTTTCTTCAGCCCTTTTTCTTGCTTTTTTTGCCAAGTTCAACTACTTTTTCTTTGTTAGAGACATGTTCTAATAATACTGACGAAAAGGAGGATATATCAAGTGGATTTATGATTATGCCTGCATCTCCTATAAGCTCTGGTATACCTCCTTTATTACTAGTTACAACAACTTTCCCTGCCGCCATTCCTTCTAATACTGTCAATGGACAAGGATCATTCCATATCGAGGGAACAACAAAAATACTACACTTATTTAAGTGCACTAAAACTTCTTGAGGAGACTTGGGACCATGAAATCTGATATTCTGGCTTGCTTTTGCTTCTTCTTTTAAATTTTTGACATAACTCGTTTGTATTTTAGACCCAAAACTATTTCCGCCTTTTATGAGATTATAAATAAATGTTTCGCTAAGACCTATACCTCCATTTATAAAGCCTATTTTCATAAATCTTTAATTATTTTTTGATAATTATCACTGACATGGTCCCACGTAAAATGGCTCATAAAACGTTCATGTGCTTCACCTGCCATTGTGTTCATTTCATTTCTATGTGTTAATGAATAAAGGATTGTTTCAGCCAGCGTTTCTACATCTTTACAATTAACTTTTATTGCTGTATCACCAACTATTTCCGGTATGGCACCTGTATTGCCTACAATCATTGGTATACCTGATGCCATTCCTTCTAAAACAGTTAGACCAAAAGGCTCATTCCAGATAGAAGGAACTACATACAATGCCGTATTAGCGAATAACTCACCCACATTTTGATGATTTACATATCCTAAAAATTCAAAACTGTTTATCTCTTTTTTAGCTATCTTCTTTAACTCTTTCTGAAATTCTGAATCCTCTTTTGGACCATACCCGTCACTACCAGCAATTACTAGTTTAACTTGTGGGTAATTGGTTTTGATCATTAAAGTTGCTTGTATTAATTGTTTAATACCCTTTTCTGGCAAAATACGTCCAACAAAAAGTATTTTATTACTATCTAAAAGAGGCTTTCGTTTTTTGAATTTAGCGGGATTACAACCATTAATAAGTACATGACATTTTGCACTTAAATCTATTCCAACATCAGAACCTTTACGTAAAATACCATTTTGGATGTATTTGCTTACAGATAGAATGATATTACAATATTTATAAAGATCTTTAATTTGTTTCTCATTTAAATCTAGCACATGATCATTGTGCATATGAAGTATAACTTTTGCATCTGGATTTAATCTTTTAATAATGGAAACATAGTTCGGCCGATTATGTATGTGTATTATATAAATATTTTTTCTTTTAGCGTAGAGGGCTGCTAACAAAACATATGTATTATACTTTAAGTGATGTCCAATCTTTCCCCCAAAGAAATTTCCAATAGTTTGAAAACTTTCTACTCTTACAAGTTTTGTTTTTAGAGTGTTATATGATATTTTGGAATAAGGGGAAAATACTATTGAAGAAAAGCCTGTCATCACCTGACAAAACTCATTCACCCAAGTAGATATTGCTCCTCCCGTTATTGGCGAAAAACGTTCTTCTTGAGGTAGTATATGAAGAATAAATCTTTTATCCATTCTGCTGCTTATTTGAAAATAAACGTGTAATAATTGACATAAAAAAAGCGGTAATTTTAATGGTTTTTTTATTGTCCAGTATTTTTATAAAATTAAAATATAGCCGGTTGAACCTCAATTCCACTAGTAGATTGTAATCGTTTATTACGGCTTGAGGTAAACGTGATTTAATTACGAATTCTCTTTCTTCAGCATGTAACTTTTTATATTTATCGGTCCTACTTACTCCCTCAGGACTATAATAACAGATAGGTACATTTAAACTTTTAAAAGTTTTATTATTAATCATACAAATAAAAAAAAACTCCCAATCTGAAGCGATTTTAAAATGCTCACTATAGAGTCTTTCTTTTAATAAACTTGTTTTAATAAAGGAGGCTTGATGATTAATTATATTTTGTCTAAAAAGATCTAGAAGTCTCAAAGTACTGGGCGGATAGTGTATTTTAGTATCATTAAGACCAACTGCAGCACCATAAAGCACATCCTCATTATTCGTTCCACCCAAAATATCAATTAATGTATTTTCATTATAAAACCAATCACCAGAATTTAAAAAGTTACAATAGTTGCCTGTAGCTCGCATAATTCCCTTATTCATTCCATTGTATATTCCTTCATCTGGTTCAGACACCCAATAGTTGATTTTGTCTTCGTATTCCTTAATAATATCTACACTTCCATCTGTGCTTCCACCATCAATGACTATATATTCAAAATCTTGAAAGGTTTGGTTGATCACCGATCCTACGGTTTTAATCAAACCCTCTTTGTTGTTGTAATTGATGGTAATTATGGATATTTTGGGTATTTTCATTGTGTTTATTTCAAAACATCTTTGTAGATATTTATAGAAATAAGAAAATCAAAAGATTTTCTTATTTCATTTCAAATTTTTGCGATAATCTGTCAAAAACGATGTTTTGGGTTTTTGTAAAATACTTTTTCTCAAATTTATATTGGAACCTATTTGTGCGCAGTATTTTTGTTTTATTCAAAAAAGTTGTTATTTTTTTGATTTGCCGGTATTTCTTTAAAACAGCTATGTCGTACGCTGATATCGGTTCCTTTTTTATACAATTTTCGGCTTCGACTATATATTCTTCAATACAATCCAAAGATAATTGGTTTGCGGAGCGTAGTCTGAAACCTCCGATAAGAGCAGATATAACATATAGTTTTTCATGCCTAAAAAATCGTAACCAAAGTTCGAAATCTCCAGCATATTTCAAATTCGTGTTTATTCGGTTACCAGCTTTTTGCCACAGCGGTCTTCTCCATATGGTCGATTCTTGTTGAATCCATTTATAATTGTAGTCATAGAAATCGTATTTAGTCCACTTTTTTCCTGCTCTGGCATCCAAGGTTCGTCCTTTTTCGTCGAAGAATGTTTGAGAGCCAGTAAGCCAATTTACTTTTGGAAAAGATGTGAATATCTCTGCAATAGTAAAAAAAGACATTGGATGATATTTATCATCTGAATTTATCCAGGCCATGATTTCCCCAGTACTTTTATCAAAACCTTTTTGTAAAGCATGGTATAAACCTTTATCTTTTTCACTTATCCAATATGATAAATTCTTTTCGTATTTTTTGATTATATCCACACTGCCATCGGTGCTGCCGCCGTCAATAACAATATACTCAAGATTTGGATAGCCTTGATTTAAAACCGACAAGATTGTTTCTTCTAAGTATTTAACACCATTATAATTGGGTGTTACAATAGAAATCTTTGGTAAATTCATAATCAATATTATTTAATAAATTCAAGAATTTTAACCAAACCTGCTTTATTGTTGTAGTTGATGGTAATGATGGATAGTTTGGGCATAAAGATTGAATTTATTTCAAAATATTTTTTTAACTTTTCAGATTTATTTTGCTTATTACATTGTTTGCTTTAATTCAAACTTTTGTGTTAAACGATTAAAAATTATATCTGGAGTTTTTTTTAAATACTTTTTCTCAAAATTGTGTCTGAATCTGCTTGTGCGCAATATTATTGTTTTATTCAAAAAGGTCGTGACTTTTTTGAATTGCTTGTAATTTTTTAAAATCCCAGTATCACGATCAGATAATAGTTCTTTTTTTATACAACTTTCAGCTTCGACTATGTATCTGTCAAGAAAATCCAAAGATAATTGATCAGCCGATCGTTGTCTAAAACCTCCGATAAGGCCTGATGTAATATACAACTCATCGTGTCTAAAAAATCGTAACCAAAGCTCTAAATCACCAGCGTATTTTAAGTCTGTATTTATGCAATTACCCGCTTTTTTCCACAACGATTTTCTCCAAACAGTTGATTCTTGTTGAATCCATTTATAGTTATAGTCGTAAAAATCGTATTTAGTCCACTTTTTTGCTCTAGCAATTCCTACAGTTCGTCCTTTTTCATCGTATGTTGTTTGCGCGCCTGTTAACCAATTTATTTTAGGAAAAGATGTGAATATCTCAGCAATGGTAAAAAACGACATAGGATGATATTTGTCGTCTGAATTTATCCAAGCCATTATTTCTCCTGTACTCCTATCAAAACCTTTTTGTAAAGCAGAATATAAACCGGTGTCCTTTTCACTTATCCAATACTTAAGTGATTTTTCGTATTTTTTTATAATCTCAACAGACTCATCAGTGCTTCCTCCATCGATTATGATATATTCTATATTTGGATAATTTTGATTTAATACCGAAAGTATTGTTTCCTCAAGATATTTAGCACCGTTGTAATTAGGTGTAACAATGGATATTTTAGGATAATTCATTAATTCAAAATCATTTGAGATATCTTTTATTTTTTCAGAACTTTATAGAATTGAATTTTTTCAGAAATCTATATTTAATAAATTTAAGCATTGGTATTTTTTGTCGTAAAAAAGGCCAACTGGCTCTTTCATAAAACTCATCAAACATTTTAGTAGGGGCAGCTTGTTTAAACTCATCATCAGAATAGCCGCCATATTCCATTAAAAATTCAGGTGTTAAAAAATGATGATATCCTTTTAAAAAATTAGACCAATATGGGTCTGAAATTGAACTTTTCCAGTTATTCAATGAGCTTTCATTTGGTGATTTATGTTTTTTAACTCCAGTAGGGTCACCCATAAATCCCAAATATTTTTTATTGTTTCCATATTCCAAAATATTTTCTGAAAAAGGAAGATTAAGCCAATTATATAATTCACGTGTAATTACCATTGGGTCTTTAACCAAATCTTCATATTTCATCTCAAACACGTTTTTGTTTGATTTGTTACTTTTTGCGAATTTTTGCAATAAAAATGGAGCATTAAGAATATCTCTTTTATATTGTAGAAGATCATTATTGGTCTTTACGTTCCAAGTTTTAATTATTGAGTTCAGCACTGCAAATGGATGACGTTTTAAGATAATAATCTTGCAGTTGGGGAAATATTGGATGATTTCATTCAATATTTCGTAATAGCGCGGAGTTTTATCTAAAACATATTCTTCACCATTGTTGAGCACATCACTATACTGACTCAATAAAAATTTAGCTAATTCATGATCAAGCTTATTGGACTGGGTATTTTTTTTAAATTCATTAATTCCTATTAAGGCAAGTTCTTGGGAATAAACAGAATCTATTAAGTCCTGGCGGTTATAACTTAAAAATGGCAATAGTAGCCATGGTTCACTCACAGTTCCAACCATTTCATTATTGGATATCAACGCTTGAAGCATAGTTGATCCGCTTCTCGGTTGAGAGGCAATAATTATGAGATTTTTATCTTGCATTTATTAAATTATATAGTCCATGTATGTTCAATTAAAACACCTTTTCTAATTGTGGGAACCTTTCCTGAACCATAAAAGTCTCCTTCATTGACATCAAATTCCCCAGCGTACTCAATTTCATCGGCAATTTCGTTATCAACTACGGCTTGTAAATGACAATAATATTTGCCTTGTAACAGTGGAAGTTTTGGTATAGTTAGGCTTACAATATTCGAATCTTTATTAACTTTTCTAAATGGTGCGGTTGAGTGATAATTATTACAGATAAATCTGACAACCTCGTCATCACCTATGACGATTAATCGAAACCACATATTGGTGGCATTAGCCTTCAAATCAAAGCCAATAGTGAATACTATATCCAGTCCCGTTTGTATGGCACCTTTATCAAAAGTGGCAACATTAATGTTAGTAAATTTCATTTTACCGTTTCCGATGCGGTCCTTTCTCAACATCAATTGCTCTATCAAATTATTTTTACTGGATTCCAAATAAACTCTTATCCCTTCTTCAGTACTACCCTCATAATAAACTGAACCGTTCTTTAAAACTATTACTTTTTTACAAAGTGCTTTAATACTGGCCATATTATGGCTTACAAATAAAACTGTTCTTCCACCTTGGGAGGATACATCCTGCATTTTTCCAATAGCTTTCTCCTGAAACTCTGCATCCCCAACTGCCAATACCTCATCTACTACCAAAATATCGGGCTCTAAATGAGCTGCGACAGCAAATGCCAATCGCACATACATCCCAGAAGAATAGCGTTTTACTGGCGTTTCAATATATTTTTGGCAACCCGCAAAATCTACTATTTCATCAAACTTGGACGCTATTTCCTTTTTGGTCATGCCCAAAATGGCACCATTTAAATAAATGTTTTCACGTCCTGTAAGCTCCGGGTGAAATCCTGTACCTACCTCTAATAGTGATGCTATACGCCCATGACAAGTAATTTTACCAGTGGTTGGCGCAGTTACACGGCTCAAGAGTTTTAAAAGGGTCGATTTACCTGCACCGTTTTTACCAATAATTCCTAAAATCTCACCAGGCTGGACCTCAAAATTAATGTCTTTCAATGCCCACACATAGTCTGATCCACCTGTTTGGGTCCGGTCGTTGATCTCACCCACCTTTAAATAAGGGTCTTCCTTTCCGCGTACCTTTTGCCACCACCGGTTAACATCGTGAGAAAAGGTCCCAGTACCAATAGACCCCAAGCGGTATTGCTTGGCTAAATCCTCAATTTTAATAATTGGTTCTATATTCATAATTATACCGTATCCATGAAGGTTTTTTCTACCTTGTTAAAAGTTAAAGTACCAGCCGCTAATAGCACCAACATTGCTATAAAACTATAACCCAGACTTAACCAGCTAAATTCTCCAACACCTGTAAAGGCAAATCGAAAGGTTTCAATAATGGAACTCATTGGATTGGCTAAAATAACCATTCTTAGTTTGGGATTGTCTATTTCACTAAGCGGATATATAATAGGTGTAGCATACATACCGAGTTGGATGGCAAAACCTATCAAAAATCTAAAATCTCGGTATTTAGTAGTTAAAGCAGTAATCAATAAACCTAATCCTAAGGCCAAACCTGCGGTGATAATAATAAGCAAAGGCAACAACAACAAAGTTGAATTGGGCGCTAAATTAGCGTCAGTAAAAAGGAAATAATAAAAAAACACCAGTAAAAATAAAACAAACTGTACTACAAAAGTTAGTAGTTTAGATACTACTATTGACAAGGGCGTAATAACACGAGGAAAATAAACTTTTCCAAAAATACTGGCATTTGCCACAAAAGTTTCGGAAGTGGTTTTTAGAGCTTCTGCAAAATAGTTCCAACTTACAATACCTGCAAGGTAGAAGATTGCTTGAGGGAGCCCATCGGTACTCATTTTAGCTATGCCACCAAAGACCACCATAAACATGATGGTAGTTAATACAGGCTGAATGAAAAACCAAAGTGGACCAAAGATCGTTTGCTTATAAACGGATACAAAATCACGACGTACAAACAATAACAGTAAATCTCTGTATCGCCAAACTTCTTTAAGGTTGAGGTCTAGCAAGCGGGTTTTAGGTTCTATAACTAAGGTATAGGGGTTTTGAGTGCTCATGTTGGAAATAATAAATGTGGAATAAAAAATAGATTTATTTCTGTTAAACTAAAACAGTAGGATACCAGGGATTAGGGCGGATTTTTTTAAAGACACAGATTCCACCAATTTTAGCGGACCCACCAAAAAAAGCCGGGCAGGTTGTACGGATTGTTTAACCACAGAGTTAAAGGATTTTGACACAGAGTTTCACTGAGTTTTTCTCTGTCTCCTCTGTGGATTCCTCTGTGTTTAATGGTTTAAACACGGATTAGACACAGATTATTGGATTAAGTTCAAATTATTATTTTCTTAATTAGCCATTGACGGCTCTTTCATGGTTTTTTTACTTTTTACTGCCTGACCTATAACACTGGTTACAAATCCTATTTGGGAGAGTTTCTGTATATCCAGAATATTTCTACCATCAAAAACAAATGCCGGTTTTAGCATATCATCATAAACCGCTTTCCAATCCAGACCTTTGAATTCGTCCCATTCAGTTAAAACGGCAACGGCATGAGCATCTTTACAAGCTTCCTGGGCGGTATTTACCACTTTCACCCGCCTGTGAATTTCATCGCTGCTGTGAGTTTCCAAAGCTTCAAGATCTGCATAGATCTGTTCAGCTTTTACTTTTGGATCATATACCACGATATCGGCTTGTTCATTTAATAAATGATCTGCAACATATATCGCGGCAGCTTCCCTGGTATCGTTGGTATCCTTTTTAAAGGCCCAGCCTAAAAACGCGATCTTTTTACCTGAAACTGTATTATAAAGGGTTTTTACAATGTTTGCCGCAAACCTTCTTTTTTGATGGTCGTTCATTATTATTACCTGTTCCCAGTAGTCAGCCACTTCATTTAAACCATAGGATTTTGCTATATATACCAAATTCAGGATGTCCTTTTGAAAACAAGAACCTCCAAATCCTACGGAGGACTTGAGGAATTTTGGTCCTATTCGGGAGTCCATCCCTATTGCTTTTGAAATTTCGTTTACATCTGCGCCGGTATGCTCACAAAGCTCACTCATCGCATTGATACTCGAAACACGTTGCGCTAAAAAGGCATTAGCGGTTAATTTAGATAATTCTGAAGACCACACATTAGTAGTTAGAATTTGTTCCTTTGGAACCCAGGAAGCATAAACATCTACCAAAGCCTGCATGGCTTTCCTGCCTTCTTCAGAATCTACATCCCCTCCAATAAGGATTCTGTCCGGCTTATGCAAGTCCTCGATAGCAGTGCCCTCCGCTAAAAATTCAGGATTAGAAAGAATTTGATAATTCACCCCATTTCCTGTATTATCCAGAATATTTTTTAAAGCTTCAGCTGTACGAACCGGTAATGTAGATTTTTCAACAATGATCTTATCTGTAGTAGCAACTCTCGCGATCTGCCGAGCACAAAGTTCAATATATTTTAAATCGGCCGCCATCCCTTTTCCAATTCCGTAGGTTTTGGTGGGAGTGTTTACCGAAATAAAGATCAATTCGGCTTCATCTATTGCTTTATCAACTTCTGTAGAGAAAAACAAATTTCTTCCCCTGGCCTCTTTGACAATTGCAGATAATCCCGGTTCGTAAATAGGAATATTCTCCACATCCTCATCGTTCCAGGCAG
Source organism: Gillisia sp. (assembly GCA_024635715.1). Lineage (GTDB taxonomy): Bacteria > Bacteroidota > Bacteroidia > Flavobacteriales > Flavobacteriaceae > Gillisia. The sequence continues at coordinate 1,824 of JAGXIK010000187.1, read as the reverse complement.
CGATCCTTTTTTCGTTGATATCAACTACCGTTACATTTATTTCAGGGCACTTTTGTGCGATCACAGCCATAGTGGGGCCACCTACGTAGCCTGCTCCTATGCAACAAATATTTTTAATCTTCATTTTATAAATTGATTTCGCGGATTGTTCTCGATACGCTCCTCCGGAGCTACTCGAACTGACGGATTGCGCGGATTTTTTTAAAGGCACAGATTCCACTAATTCTAGCGGATTGCGCTGATTATAATTTAATTAACCAAAAACCAATTGTTTAGAAGATTCTCACGGTTGTATAGCATCTCTTTTTTAGTGGTATAGTCCATTACCGTTTTACCCGCATACATACAAATAGCCTGGCCAGCAGCGGTATCCCATTCCATAGTGGGAGCAAAACGGGGATAGCAATCTGCCCTTCCTTCTGCAACCATACACAACTTAAGAGAACTCCCTTTAGAAATACTTTCTACTTTCCCGTGTTCTTTTTCAAGAGCTGAAATATATTCTACAGTTTCAGGCGATAAATGAGATTTACTGGCTACTACCGTATAATTTTCTTTTTGTACCTGAAGTGGTAGCTTTGTTGAAAGCTCCTGGATTTGCGGCAGACTTGTAAAATCAGTAATATTTTCTACTTTAAATGAACCAGATTCTTTACTTGAAAAATATAATTCCTGTAATGCCGGTACATAAATCACTCCCAATACTGGTACCTGATCTTCAACAAGTGCGATGTTGACGGTAAACTCGCCGTTCTTTTTTATGAATTCCTTGGTTCCATCTATAGGATCAACTATCCAAAGTTGCCTCCAATTTTTTCGATCTTCATAAGGAAGATCCTTCCCTTCTTCAGAAAGCACGGGAATATCTGTTTCCTTTAAATAAGACATAATAATTTCATGGGAAGCCAGATCTGCAATTGTAAGCGGTGAGTCATCTCCTTTAAAATCTACTTCAAAATCTTCATTTTCGTAGATTTCCATGATCCGCTTTCCGGCGGCCAGGGAGGCCTCTATAGCAATCTCTAATAATTTATTCATATCTAATCCGTGTAATCCCTTTTAAAATCCGTGCAATCTGTGCTTTAAACAATCATTCCTGCTGCAACAGTCTCATTGGTTGCCGGGTCTATAAGTATTATACCACCTGTATTACGGTTATCCCTGTAAGCATCTATCATTAACCTGGAAGAAGTATGGATCTTTGCCCTGCAAATATCATTCATCTTCAATTCTTTGTCCTCGTTATTTCTTTGGAATGAATTAATATCCATTTTATAAACAACTTCTTTAATTACCGCACTTTGATCGTTGGAAGTGTGCTTTATCAAATATTTGGCCCTTGGTTTTGCTGCATCGTTATTCAACCAACATAGCATTACATCGAATTCCTGAGAGGTTTCCGGTTGATTCTTTGTTCTTACTATCATATCTCCCCTACTAATGTCTATATCGTCCTCAAGAGTCATAGAAACAGACATTGGCGCATAAGCTTCTTCAATTTCGGTTTCACCAGCATTCATTGATTTGATCTTAGAGGTAAATCCTGATGGAAGCACAGTTACCTCATCTCCAGTTCTGTAAATTCCACTTGCTATCCTACCGGCGTAACCTCTATAGTCTATATAGCCTTCACTTTGTGGACGAAGTACTGTTTGTACCGGAAAACGGGCATCTATCTTATTGATATCACTACTAATATGCAAGGTTTCCAAAGTATTTAAAAGCGTACTTCCCTGGTACCATTCCATATTCTTCGACCTGTTTACTACATTATCCCCAAGTAATGCACTAATAGGAATAAACCGAACATCTTTTACCAGTAAC
>JAGXIK010000186.1 GCA_024635715.1 Gillisia sp. | reverse complement strand
TCAGGATATGGAAGATGTTAAGATTGAAGTGATCCCGGTGAATGAGAATATTTATATGCTTAAAGGGGCAGGAGGAAATATTGGAGTTTCTATTGGGGACGACGGGGTGTTTATGATAGACGACCAATTTGCTCCATTAACTCTAAAGATTATCGAGGCGGTGAAAACTATAAGTGATAAGCCGGTTAATTTTTTAGTTAATACACATTATCATGGTGATCATACAGGAGGGAACAAAAATTTTGAAAAAGAAGGAGCTTTAATTGTTGCCCATGAGAATGTTAGAAAACGCTTAAAGGAAGATGAGAAAAATACAGACCAATCTGGTTTGCCTATAATTACTTTCGATAATAAAATGCAATTGCATTTAAATGGGGACGATATTATGGTGGTGCATGTTCACAACGCACATACAGATGGGGATGCTCTTATTTATTTTCCAAAAAGCAATGTGTTACATACTGGAGATACTTTTTTTAATGGGATGTTCCCATATATAGATCTAAAGAGTGGAGGAAGTGTTGCCGGCGATATAGAAGCTGCAAAAACAGGCTTAATGCTTATAAATGCTGAAACAAAAATAATTCCGGGGCATGGATCTTTAGCGACTTATGAAGATTATAAGAAGTATGTGAACATGTTGGAAGGAATTAATGCGAATGTTTTGGCTGCTATAAAAGCAGGAAAAAGCAGAGAAGCCGTTCTAGCCGATGAAAGCTTAACTAAAAACTATATGTCTGATGCTGCTGCCGAAAAAGCATTTATAAACGGTCCTAAAATTCGTGGTACTTTTTACGATAGTTTAAAAGGAGAGAATTAAAAAAAAGCTGTCTAAAATATAGTGATTTCAATGATTTAAAAGATAAAATTTAGAGATTAAGGAAGGTTGTATGTTTAGAAATCAATACCTCCTATAATTATAAACTAACCTCTATCTTATCTTTCATTTAGAAATATTTATTTTAGACAGCCATAAACTAATTCTTCATCCTTTTTCTTTTGGATTAAAAACCAAAAAAACGGGTTTTCCAATAACTCCTGCTCTATTCATTGCCTCCTTTAATTTGGCGTCTTCTACAAAAGTTTTATAATCTTCTAAAGAGTCCCATTGATTCATTACATAGATCCATTTAGTACTTCCATTTATAGTTCCTACCTCATAACTCACTTCCTTAAACTCTTTTCGAGTGCGTTCAAAATCATCAAAAACTCTTTTCCATTTATCATAATCTTCTACTTCATGATAAATTACACCAGTGATCTTATTTTCTAAATATTTGCTTCCTTCCAATTGGTTTAAATAAAGGAAGGTTGGAGCTTCACTAACTCCCGCTTCATTCATTTTATCTTTTAAGACAGAGGTTTCCTTGAATTTATTATAGTGGTCTTTAGATTTCCAGGTACTAAGTACATATACTGTGTTGGGCTTGTCTTCCAAAAGTCCAACCTCATAGCTTAATTCTCCACTGGATTCTCTTACCGGTTGAAATTCATCGAAGGCTTTTTTCCATAGGTCATAATCATTCACCTTATGATAGATCAAAGACTTGGCTGTGGTCTGCGTTGAAGCAGTATTCTCAAGCTCATTAGTTGAAGCTCCTTTTAGAACAGGACTCTTCCAAGCTATCAGAACCATTGAAAATAGTAAAGTAAGTATCGATAAAGTGGTTGTTTTCATTCTCATAATTTCTAAATTTTAAAGCTGGATTTTTTTGAAATTATAACACAAAAAAATCTTTTTAGGGGGAGGAGGAAATAAGGGAGGATAGTAAAAAAGTGAACATCTAAAATACAAAAAAAGCCAATGTATTTGAATATCAAATAGTTAAAATTTGTCTGAAACCTTTTAAAATTTTTGAATTTAGGGATGCCTAATAACAATGGAGAGCTTGCTGAATATTTGCCACATGTATTTTCAAAAAATAGAATTGATATCTCAATTTGTTTATTAATTAGTGCTAATAGGTCTTTCTAAGTCTTTTCCCTATATTTATTTCATGCAAAAAGCTTGTCCGGAATGTGGAGAGAAAATAGTTGGAAGAACAGATAAGAAATTCTGTAGTGACTATTGTAGGAATGCCTATAATAATAAGATAAACAAGGACTCTACCAACCTTGTTAGAAATGTAAATAACCTGCTACGTAAAAATTACAGGATCTTACAGGAATTAAATCCAACAGATAAAACCAAAACCACTAAATCAAAATTATTAGCTAAAGGTTTTAATTTTGAATATTTTACTAGTATTTACACCACCAAGACTGGTACCGTATATTATTTTGTATACGATCTGGGGTATTTGCCTTTAGAGAGCGATTATTACGCTTTGGTAAAACGAAACTAGCAATGCCAATTTTGTGCTCTTAATTTCATTGCGGCACATAAGATGTCTTTTCTGCTAATCTGCCCTATCAACTTTCCGTTTTCAATAATAGGAAATCTTCTACAATCATGTTTATAGAAAAGGGAAGCGCAATCAAAAATGTTTACATTTTTATCTATAGTTGGTACATTGGTTTCCATAAATTCTTCCACTCTTTTCTCGCCAATTGGCATATTGTAGTATCTGCTTTCAGAAATTTGTTTCATACAGTCGCCATCCGAGATCACCCCAATAAGCTCATTTTGTTCATTAACCACAGGAGCCCCGGAGATCTTAAATTTCATAAGTGTTTCAATTACCTTCCGTAGAGGATCCTCTTTTTTGAAGGTTATTAATGAATGACACATATAATCTTTTACCAAAATTGGTGCACTCTGTAATTTTTCTGGTTCCGCCCTTTTTCCTTGAAAACTCTTAATCCCCATAGCTCTAAGTTTTTGATTGTTAAGGCTTTAATATAGTCAATTTCTTCGCCTTTTGAAACCAGAGACATATATTTATTTTATTCAGCTTATCTTATTTATATTTAAACCGCCAATACTTCTTTCTATTATGCTGAAAAAACTGTCTCCGCTTTTAATACTAATTCTTTTACCTGCAATCATTTGGTTTCTTTTTTATTCCAATATGCCTAGAACCATTTCTGAGGCAGAACTGCCAGTCACAGAATTTTCTACCACTCGGGCTTTTAAGCATGTGGAGGAAATTTCCAAAAAACCTCATTTTGTTGGAAGCCCTGAACATAGTTTGGTAAGAAATTATATTGTGAGAACCTTACAAGATCTGGAATTGGAAGTGCAAACTCAAGAGGCTTATAGCTTAACAAATAGAGGGATGCTTACCAGGCCACAAAATATTTTGACCAGAATTAAAGGTAATGAAGATGGAAAAGCCCTTTTATTGATGTCTCATTACGATTCTGCCGGACATTCTTCTTTTGGAGCCAGTGATGCAGGCAGCGGGGTAGCAACTATTTTGGAAGGTGTTCGTGCTTTGTTAGCTGAAGGTAGCTCACCTAAAAATGATATCATTATTCTATTTACAGATGCGGAAGAACTTGGATTAAATGGTGCCGAGTTGTTCGTAAATGAACATCCTTGGGCAAAAGAAGTCGGACTTGCACTTAATTTTGAAGCCCGGGGGAGTGGAGGGAATTCTTTTATGTTATTGGAAACAAATAGCGGAAACTCGAAGCTTATTCAAGATTTTATAAAAGCAAAGCCTAAATTTCCGGTAACCAATTCCTTGGCATATAGCATCTATAAAATGCTTCCAAATGATACAGATCTCACAGTGTTGAGAGAACAAGGAAATATCAACGGCTTTAATTTTGCATTTATAGACGATCATTTCGATTATCATTCTGCTAATGATATTCCAGCAAATCTAGATAAAGAGACTTTGGCTCATCAAGGAAGTTATCTTATGCCGTTACTTGCGTTTTTTAAAGATGCAGATCTAGTAAGTTTCGATTCTAAAGAAGATCTCATCTATTTCAATTTACCAATGGGAGAGATGGTGAGCTATCCTTTTTCTTGGATTCTACCAATGTTAATTATAGGTTTTTTATTATTTTTTGCGGTTGTTCTGTTTGGAATTCAAAAAAGAAAACTGCTGCCAAAAATAATTTTGAAAGCAGCGATACCATTTCTCATAAGCTTAATAGGCTCAGGAATTTTAGTATTTCTGGTTTGGAAGTTCTGCATGATTATCTATCCAGAATATGGAGAAATGTTGAATGGCTTCACCTATAACGGCTATTATTATATAGCTTTTGGAATATTTTTGAGCTTGGCCATAAGTTTTTATATGTATAATTATATGAACAAGAGAGAGGATCAGGCAAGTGTTTTTGTTTTTCCACTTTTCTTCTGGCTACTAATATGTGGGCTTACGGCCTTCTATTTAAAAGGTGCAGCTTATTTTATTATGCCAGGATTCTTTGGCATTGTACAACTCTGGGTTATGATCCGCCAGAGAAGGCCGAATTTATTTTTAATGCTGCTTTTAAGTCTGCCGGCTTTAGTTTTAATTCTCCCATTTGTATCTAGTTTTCCCGTGGCATTGGGACTTAAGATCTTATTCGTGGCAGGAACATTGGCCGTCTTGTTATTCAGCTTGTTTCTCCCTGTTTTTGGGTATTTTAAATTTAAAAAGATATTGGCAACGATAATGGGTATAGGTGCGATCACGATGCTTATTATTGCTCATTTTAATTCAGATTTTAATGAAGAGCGGCCAAGACCAGATAGTTTGGTATATGTCTTAGATGAAGATAACAATACTGCAAGTTGGAATTCTTACGATCTTAAATTAGACGATTGGAATAAAGAGTATTTTGGAGAAGACCCGAGTAAATCTGAAATCATAGCTAATGATTTTGAAAGCAAATACGGTTCTGTTTTTAAATATAAAGCTCCTGCGCCAGTAGTAAAGATCTCCTCCCCAGGAATTATTTACAAAAAAATAAATATCGAAGATTCGCTCAGCAATTCCAGTAGTTATATTTTAAAGATCGCTCCAAATAGAAAGGTGAATAGAATGGAATTATTTTTAAATAGTTCTTATAATTTTGAAAATTTCACAGCAAATTCTTTGAAAGCAGAGGCTATCAAGTCTGGCAAAGAAAAGTTTCACGTATTTAAAAATAGATGGAGTGATAGGTTGCTTACCTATCATGCTGCCAACGCAGATACATTGATCATTAATTTCACAACAAATGAAAAGACAGCACCAGAAATTGTTTTATATGAAAGCAGTTACGATTTGTTGGATAATACTGACTTGAAAGTGAAAAAGAGAGATAAATCTAAGATGCCGAAGCCCTTTGTGCTGAATGATGCTGTGGTCCTTAAAAAGATACTTAAAGTAGAATAAGGGGAAAAGAGACTTCGACAGGCTCAGTCTGACAGATTTAGTTTAAATAACTATTTGAGTTGGATCATTCAAGTTTTTATATAAAAAGGGGTCACGCTGAGCTAGTCGAAGCGTAAGTTATAACAAAAGAATTGTCACTCTGAGCTTGTCGAAGAGTGATTGGTAATTGGGTCTGTTGAAACAAGTTCAGCATGACGGTAATTCTTAAAACTAGCATCGTCACCCTGAACTTGTTTCAGGGTCTTTACATTTAGATAATTAGAGTTATATCAATATTAACTTATCCAAAAGTGGATTAAAAAAGAATAAAATGAATATTTCAATATTAGGATGTGGTTGGTTGGGATTGCCATTAGCAAAGAAATTACTTGAAGATGGACACATTGTAAATGGGTCTACTACTAGCCGGGAGAAATTGACTTCCCTTTCTTCAGAGGGGATTTCCCCTTTTGTAATACAACTTTTTGAAGAAGGAGTTCAAGGAGATTTGACCTCTTTTTTAAAGGATTCTGAAGTGCTGATCATTGATATTCCGCCGGGATTACGAAAAGACCCAGAAGTAAATTTTGTTGGGAAAATAGGCCTACTTAAATCTTATATCGAAAAATCTGACATCAAAAAAG
>JAGXIK010000185.1 GCA_024635715.1 Gillisia sp. | reverse complement strand
CAGGGAATCAAGGTTTCAGAATCAACTTAGTTTCTTTAACCGAAACTACTATGACTTGGGAACAAACCGTAACATTGGAAGGATCTCCATTTGTTATAAGAATGAATTTTACTAAACTTTAAAATATAAATTATGAGAATTAGAATAAATAAATTTTTAGCTCTGGCTTTTTCTGCTACTCTATTATTTGGTTGTGAGGCTACTAAAAATGCAAATAATAAGCAAAAAGGTGCTGTGATTGGTGCTGGTAGTGGAGCTGTAATTGGTGGTGTTGTTGGAAACAATGTAGGGAAAGGTAATACTGCCCTTGGAGCCATTATTGGCGGGGTCGTTGGTGGTGCTGCAGGTGGATACATTGGAAACAGAATGGATAAACAAGCTAAGCAAATAGAGCAAGAAATTCCAGGAGCTGAAGTAGAAAGAGTAGGTGAAGGAATTAACGTGACTTTTGATGAGAATAGTGGAATCTATTTTGATACTGAAAAGTATAACATTAATGGAAAATCTAGAGAAGCTCTTCATAAACTAGTAGGTATTTTTAAAGAATACCCAGATACCGAAATTTTGGTTGAAGGACATACAGATAATACTGGTAGTGATAGTTATAATTTAACTTTATCTAAGAATAGAGCTCAGGCCGTAACTAACTTTTTAGTAAGTGACGGTATATCTAAAGGGAGGTTTGATACTAAATGGTATGGGGAAGCTCAACCTAAGTATGACAATTCAACTGCTGAAGGTAGAGCCAAAAACAGAAGAGTAGAGCTTGCTATCGTTGCTAATGAGCAAATGAAGAAAGAAGCAGAAGCAGCTACTGAAGAGAACTAAGACAACTCACAAATTCATACTAAATCCCGGGTAATCCCCGGGATTTTTTTATTTCATTTTACTATCTTCAACAAGTGAAAAAGAAACCTATTGGAATTATTGGGGGAGGTTTGTCCGGTCTTGTTTCCGCGATTCATCTGTCTAAAAATAATTTACCTGTTACTATATTTGAGAAAGATACTTATCCTAACCACAAAGTTTGTGGGGAATATGTATCACTAGAAATTGTTCCTTATTTAAAACAGCTTGATATCCATATATCAGATCTTAAACCTGCATCAATAGATGAGCTACAATTTAGTGATGCCTCAGGAAAAATTGTAAATACCAAATTGCCTTTAGGAGGTTTAGGGATTTCTCGTTATGCATTAGATGAATTTCTTTATCAAAAAGCAATTGCATCTGGAGTGAAATTTATCCACGCCTTAGTTACCGATGTAAATTACAATGACGATAAGTTCGAATTAACTACAAATAATAAGGGATCTTTTCAATTTCAACTAGTGCTAGGCGCTTATGGAAAGCGCTCTTTATTGGATAAAAAATTAGATCGTCAGTTTATAGATCAAAAGTCTGGGTGGTTGGCCATTAAAGGACATTATAAAAAAGATGATTTTCCAGATAATCTGGTAATGCTTCATAATTTTAAAGGTGGTTATTGTGGATTATCTAAAACTGAAACTGGAGCAATCAATGTATGCTATTTAGCTTCCTACAATAGTTTCAAACAACATAAAGATCCAATCAGTTTTAAAAATAAGGTTTTAATGCAGAATCCTCATTTAAGAGACTTCTTTCAGGATGCTACCCCTTTATTTGAAAAGGATTTGAGTATTGCACAGATCTCTTTTGAAAAGAAATCGAGTATACAGGATCATATCTTAATGTTGGGAGATGCAGCAGGTCTTATACATCCCTTATCCGGTAATGGCATGGCTATGGCAATTCATAGTGCTAAGATCGCATCTGAAACAATTCTCAATTATTATAAAGATGATGGTTACTCTAGGGAAGCTATGGAAAAAGAATATCAGAAAAAATGGAAAGAACAGTTTAGATCGAGATTACAAATGGGCAACATTCTGCAAAGAATTTTATTAAATCCAAATCTTTCAAACTTCGTTCAAAGAATTATAAGTAGCTTTCCCTCTTTACTACCAAAAATTATTTCAAGAACCCACGGAAAACCAATAGTATGATTTCTATAAATACTTCAAAACGCAGTGAAGAAGCCGAGATCATGGACGATTTCGAATTAAAGGGAGCGGAATTAGAACAAACCCTGAGCGATCTTGAAAACATAAATAAATGGTTGGGTGGTAATAAGATTACTTTAGACGGAATTCAGAATCTATTAAAGGATACTCCTAAGAAAGACACAATTAGAATAGCAGATGTGGGTTGTGGTAGTGGTGCTGTGCTTCGTGAAATCGCAAATTGGGGGAGAAATCAAAAATTAGATCTGGAACTTGTTGGGATAGATGCGAATCCATACGCTATTGAAATTGCAAAACGTCGATCTGATTATTATCCCGAAATAAAATTTGAAACACTAAATATTTTTAGTGAAGACTACAAAAAACAAGAATATGACATTGTTCTCTGCACCTTAACGCTGCATCATTTTAAAAATGAAGAGATCTTGGAATTGCTTAACACTTTTAAGAATCAGTCCCAATTAGGGGTAATTATCAATGATCTTCAGCGAAGTAAAACCGCTTATCTATTGTTTCAAGCTTTTTGTAAATTATTCATCAATAACGAAATTGCAAGAAAAGACGGATTAACTTCTATCCTTCGTGGTTTCAAAAAGAATGACCTAAAAAAATTAGCAAACGAAATTCCGGCACAAGAACATTCCATTAAATGGAAATGGGCTTTCCGATACCGCTGGATCTTAAAAAAATAACCCCTTATGAGTGTAAGAATTATTAGTGTTCAAAAAGAACTCCCAAAATATTTTAGAGAAACTTCAGATATTATTCCCTTGGTGGAAGAATGGTTAGATGATAAGGATGAAAGGTTCAAAAGAAAGATCACTAAAATATTTGAAGGCGCTGGGGTAGATAAGCGATACTCTATAATGGCTCCCGAGGAAGTATTTACAGCTACTTCTTTTGAAGAAAAAAACAATATCTATGTTCGGGAAGTAAAGAAATTAGGGAAGGATGTCTTAAAATCTGCCTTAGAAGAGAATAACTGGGAGCCGGAATCTTTAGATTTTATTATCACCGTTAGTTGTACCGGGATCATGATCCCTTCTTTGGATGCCTATCTTATAAATGAATTAGGACTTAATCAAAATATCACCCGACTTCCTGTAACCGAAATGGGCTGTGCCGCCGGAATCTCAGGAATGATCTACGCTCATAAATTTTTACAAGCCAACCCAGGAAAAAGAGCAGCCATAGTTGCTGTAGAAAGCCCAACAGCTACTTTTCAATTGGGAGACTTCAGTATGGCTAATATGGTGAGTGCTGCTATTTTTGGAGATGGTGCAGCTTGTGTATTACTTTCTTCTGAAACCGATGCCGTGGGACCTAAGATCATTGGAGAAGAGATGTATCATTTTTTTGATGCTACACATTTAATGGGATTCCATTTAGCCAATTCTGGATTGCAAATGATCCTTGACGAAAGTGTTCCTGAAACAATTTCGAATCATTTTCCAGATATTATTTATCCTTTTTTAGAGAAGAATGGTAGTTCTATAGAAAAAGTGGAGCATCTTATTTTTCATCCAGGTGGGAGAAAGATAGTACAAACAGTGTCTGATCTTTTTGGTATCTTAGGGAAGAATATAGACGATACCCGGGAAGTACTTCGTCTTTACGGCAATATGAGTAGCGTTACCGTGCTTTACGTTTTGGAAAGATTCCTCAAAAAGGACATTCCAAAAGGAGAGCAGGGTTTACTTTTAAGTTTTGGCCCCGGGTTTTCGGCACAACGAATCTTAATAGAATGGTAGCAGAATTTAAAGATCTTAATTACTGGGCGCTGATCCTTGGAGGCAGTAGCGGACTTGGACTTGCAACAGCTCGAAAACTTGCCAAACATGGCATGAATATTATAATTATCCATAGGGATAGGAAGTCGGAGATACCTGATATAGAAGAAGCTTTTGAAGATATAAGAAATTCTGGTGTTCAGTTAGAAAGTTTTAATGTAGATGCGGTACAGAAGGAAAAAAGAGCAGATCTTATAAAGGAAATTTCAAGTGTTCTAGGAGAGAAAGGTAAAATAAGAACTTTGGTACACAGTATTGCCAAAGGCAACTTAAAACCGATGAGTGGCGAAGGTCCTTTTTTAGAAAACATAGATTTCCAGATCACTATAGATGCTATGGCCTTGAGTTTATACGACTGGACCGAAGCTGTATATCAGGCAGGCTTATTTGCAAAAGATGGCCGGGTCGTTTCTTTTACAAGTGAAGGAAATAAGAAAGCTTGGGAAAACTATGCAGCTGTTTCTGCAGCAAAAGTAGTTCTAGAATCTATTACGAGAAGTATGGCTTTGGAATTTGCAAGATATGGAATTAGAGCAAACTGTATTCAGGCAGGAGTTACCGTTACCAGATCTTTTCAAATGATTCCGGGAAATGAAACTTTGAGAATGCATGCACTAAAACGTAATCCTTTTAAGCGTTTAACTGTTCCAAATGATGTTGCCAATGTGGTGTATCTATTGAGTAAAGATGAAGCTAGTTGGATCACAGGGACTATAATTCCTGTAAATGGTGGCGAGCATCTCAAATAATTTATTCAAAAGTGTATATCTAACTAATTAATCCAAATTTCGATCTTTCAGGTGAATTTTGATTCTATAATTTCAGCACTTCCGTATACAAAACCCTTTCTCTTTGTAGATAATATTTTACAGATAGATGGACAAGGCTGTACCGGAACTTATCTATTTCCAGAGGATTCCCATTTTTACAAAGGACATTTTAAAGATCATCCAATAACACCCGGAGTGATCTTAACAGAGTGTATGGCGCAAATAGGAGTCGTATGTTTAGGAGTCTTTCTTCTGAATAATTTACATGACGAAAAAAAAATAACAACAGAAGACATTCAAATTGCGCTGAGTTCTACTCAGATAGATTTCTTTTTACCAATTTATCCTGGAGAACAAGTGAAAGTAGTCTCTAAAAAGGAATATTTTAGATTTAATAAACTAAAATGTGCGGTTGAAATGTTCAATAATAAAAATGAATTGGTGTGTCGAGGAACGATAGCAGGAATGATGAAGGTTTAAAATTCTGGTTTCTGGTTTCTGGATTCAATATTCAATATTCAATATTCAAAGTTTAAGGTTTAAGGTTTAAATAAAGAAAAAATATATACTTTACAGGATTACAGAAGAAATAAAAATGGAGAAGAGGGTTGTAATTACAGGATTAGGAATTTGCGCTCCCAATGGGACGAGCATCCCTGAATTCGAAAAAGCACTTCGAACAGGTAAAAGCGGAATCACTTTTCATCCAAAACTTAAAGAGCTT
>JAGXIK010000038.1 GCA_024635715.1 Gillisia sp. | reverse complement strand
TAAATCTAAGTTGATGAAACCACCAGATCTATGGACTTCCTGTTCTAACATTTTTTGATTCTAATATTACCTAAGAAAGGTACGGAATATATTTTTTTGAAGTCTAAAAGCTCTGGGTAAGGTCAAGAGGTATGTTCCGATAGTTTGGGAGGAAAACATTTTTTTAAGAGAAAAAGTTCAGATAGGCATATGCACGGGCAATAAACTCCTCAATTAGGGATAAAAAAAGCCTCGCTAAATCTAAATTTAGCGAGGCTTATATTTTGAGTTTTGAAGTTCTCTATAAAAGAGCATCTAATGCTTCAGCATAGGTGGTTTTTGGAGCAACTCCAACTTGACGTCCAACTACTTCTCCGTCTTTGAAAATAAGCACAGTTGGAATATTTCTTACACCATATTTAGCAGCGAATTCCTGGTTAGCATCTACATCTAGCTTCCCTACAACAGCTTTACCGTCGTAATCTTTACTGATGTCCTCTATGATTGGTCCTACCATTCTACATGGTCCACACCAAGCCGCCCAGAAATCAACCATTACTGGTTTATCACTTTTTAATACTGTTTCTTCAAAATTAGCATCTGTTATCTCTAAAGCCATAATTTTTTATATTTCAATTAATATGTAAAAATAGTCAATTATTTCAGCAAAACTTACAGCGCTAGTATTGGATTTGGCTATTCTTTTATCAGGTGCTCTTATATAGCTTTTCCAAATATTCCTTTTTTCTAAAGTAATTAGATAAAAACTATACCCTCTCAATCCAAGGTAGTTTGCCACTTTACTATATATAAAATCTAGTAAGCTTCAATTATACTCCACATTTCGACAGGCTTAACCTGACAATATAAACCTAAAAAAAGGCGATGCCTTTAATTCAACTTATATTTCACATGTTCCTCTTCCAAAGCATTCAATAACTCTTGTGAGATCTTCACTTTTTGCTTTCTGCTTGTCAAATTCAGTTTTATAAGCTCTTTCATTTCATAAATTATAAAATGCAAATTATGATCTCCCTTGTGAGTCCTAAAAATATCTTTTAAAGAATCAATATTTTCTTCTTTCAATTCATTTATATCTAGCTGAATAGTTAGTTTTCTTGCATAAATATCCATAATATCATGCAACAGCTGAAAATTATTGAATTGAATTCTAGGCTCCCCTTTACTACCTGTTTCCTTATTGGTCCATCCTTCTTTTACAAATGCCTTAATGTACACAAATGCGTTAGGCACCAAAAAATGCTGATATTTTAAATACTCTTCTCCAAATATTCTGAATTCATACGAATCCCAGTAATCTTCTATGGAAAATGCAGCCCAACCTTTACCCATTTTTGAAGTTCTATGTTGAACTTCAGAGATCACTCCTCCAAAAGAAAGCTCACTGTTCACATATTTCTCCTGCTCCTTAAAATCTGACACCTTAGAATTACAGAAATAATGAATTTCCGCTTTAAAATCATCTAAAGGATGACCCGAAATATAAATACCCACAACTTCCTTCTCTCTTTTCAACTTTCCTATGCCTCCCCATTCTTCACAAGGTGGCACCACAGGTTCCGGAATCTGCACATCACTGGCTTCTCCAAATAAACTTACCTGCGAAGAGTTTTCATTCTCCTGGAATTTCACTGCATATTTGATCACTTTTTCCAGAAAGGTGATCCCATCTCCTTCATCATAAAAATACTGTGCTCTATGATTTCCGAAGCCATCAAAACCTCCCGCTAAAGCCAAATTTTCCAGTGCTTTCTTATTAGCTGCACGAAGATCTAAACGTTTGGCCATATCGAAAATAGACTTATAGGGCCCTTTCTCTGTTTTTCGGTTTTCTACAATAGTTGCAACCGCCCCAGAACCAACTCCTTTCACAGCACCCATTCCAAATCGGACGGCGTTCTCCTTATTTACAGAGAATTTATAAAAGGATTCATTTACATCTGGCCCAAGTACATTAAGCTTCATTCGTTTACATTCTTCCATAAAGAAAGTAACCTGCTTGATATCGCTCATGTTATTGGATAATACCGCAGCCATATATTCTGCGGGATAATGCGCCTTTAAATAAGCGGTCTGATAAGCGATCCACGCATAACAGGTAGAGTGAGATTTATTGAAGGCATATGCTGCGAACGCTTCCCAATCTTTCCAAACTTTTTCTAAAACCTCTCTAGGATGACCTTTAGCTTCTCCTCCATCTAGGAATTTCGGCTTTAATTGTTCCAGTAAAGCAAATATCTTTTTACCCATCGCTTTCCTCAAAACATCTGCTTCACCTTTGGTAAAACCAGCAAGTTTTTGAGAAAGCAGCATCACCTGCTCTTGGTATACTGTAATCCCGTAAGTTTCCTTAAGATATTCATCCATCCCTGGAAGATCATAAGCTATTTCCTCATTCCCATGCTTTCTGGCAATGAAACTCGGAATATATTCCATTGGCCCAGGTCTATATAAGGCATTCATCGCAATAAGATCTCCAAACACTGTTGGCTTTAGATCCTTCATATGTTTTTGCATTCCCGGAGATTCATATTGAAAGATCCCTACAGTTTCTCCGCGCTGGAATAATTCATAGGTCTTTTCATCATCTAACGGAAAAGCATCAGGATCCAAGATTATATTATGCCTCCCTTTTACGATCTTAACCGTATCTTTTATCAATGTTAGGGTCTTCAACCCCAAGAAGTCCATTTTTAATAATCCGGCACTTTCTACCACTGAGTTATCAAACTGAGTAACATAAAGATCTGAATCTTTTGCAAGGGCTACCGGAACAAAATTAGTGATATCGCTAGGGGTGATAATTACTCCGCATGCGTGGATACCGGTATTTCTAACAGAACCTTCTAAAATTCTTGCCTGATTTAAGGTTTGTGCTTGTAGATCGTCTCCATCTGCAATATTCAACAACTCGTTAACTTTTTCCAGATCCTCACTTCGGAAGGATTTTTTAAGCTCCTTGGCATCCATTCCAAAGATCTTCCCCAATTTAGACATGGTAGGAATCAGTTTTGCAATTCTATCTGATTCATGAAGCGGCAGATCCAAAACTCTGGCAGTATCTCGAATAGAAGACTTTGCTGCCATGGTACCATAGGTGATAATTTGCGCCACCTGATTAGAACCATATTTCTTGATCACGTAATCCATTACCCTGCTTCGACCCTCATCATCAAAATCGATATCAATATCGGGCATACTTACACGATCCGGATTCAGGAATCTCTCAAAAAGCAGATCGTACTTAATGGGATCTATATTGGTAATCTTTAAACAATAAGCAACAGCACTTCCCGCAGCAGAACCCCTACCCGGCCCAACCGAAACATCCATTGCTCGCGCTGCCCTTATAAAATCTTCCGTAATTAAGAAATACCCGGGATATCCTGTGTTTTGAATTACCGAGAGTTCAAAGTCTAATCTCGTTTTAATATCTTCTGACAGATCTCCATAACGCTCCTTAGCTCCTACATAGGTTAGATGCTTTAAATAGGCATTTTCTCCACGCTTACCACCGTCATCAACATCTTCAGGGTTCAAAAACTCTTCGGGAATATCGAATGCTGGCAAGAGAACATCTCTAGCAAGCTCAAATGGTTCTATTTTATCTACCACTTCCTGAATATTGGAAATAGCTTCAGGAAGATCCTTGAACAAGCTTTTCATCTCAGAATCGGACTTGAAATAGAACTCGTTATTTGGCAAACCATATCTATATCCGCGTCCCCTCCCTATTGGAGTGGCTTGTTTCTCTCCCTCTTTAACACACAATAAAATATCGTGAGCGTTAGCATCTTCCTTTGCGCAGTAATACGTGTTATTTGTTGCAACAGTTTTTACCTGATGCTTCTTTGCTAATTTTACCAATACATCATTCACCCGATTTTCTTCCTCGAGATCATGACGCATTAATTCTATGTAAAGATCTTCTCCAAAAGTTTCTTTCCACCAGAGCAAAGCTTCCTCCGCTTGGTTTTCTCCAACATTAAGGATCTTTCCAGGAACTTCCCCATACAGGTTTCCAGTTAATACAATAAGGTCTTCTTTGTATTGTTCTATAACTTTCCTATCTATTCTAGGTAAATAATAAAACCCATTTACATAGGCGATAGAAGCCATTTTTGCCAGATTATGATACCCATTCTTGTTCTTAGCAAGGATCACTATCTGATATCCATTATCTTTTCTTGTTTTATCTAAATGATCTTCACACACAAAGAATTCGCAACCAATGATGGCTTTTAATTCTTTTCCCGTTGCCGGTTCTCCTTTTTCTAAGGAAGCTGCATTTAGAGATTTTATAGATTTATTATAATTCCCAACTTCTTTTACAAAATGGAAAGCTCCCATCATATTTCCATGATCTGTAAGTGCAACAGCCGGCATATTCTCCTTAGTTGCAGCTTCTATTAGATTTGGAATACTAATAGTAGATTGTAATATTGAAAATTGAGAGTGATTATGAAGATGTGAAAAACGTACTTCATCAAGTTTCTCGAGGTTTTCCTCAATCTCCTCGGTACTTACCTCATCTACTTTTTCAAGTTTTTGAAGTTGTTCCCTAATTTTAGCCGAAGCCTTTTTAAGGTTGATATGTTTTAAACCTATAAGCTTTAATGGCTCAGGGTTCGCTTCTTTATAATTTTCGAAATAATCTTCCGAAACCTGAAGCTGTTCTTTTGTGAAATTCTCTCTTCGTATTAATTCTAGAAAACAACGCGTAGTGGCTTCTACATCGGCAGTAGCATTATGCGCTTCAGAAAATGGCTGATCAAACAATTCCTGATGCAACTCTGTAAGTGTTGGAAGTTTAAATCTACCATATCTACCTCCTGCAAGTTTACATAATTCTGCTGTTTTTTCTGTACAAGTATCTAAGACTGGAAAGGTTTCCATCGGATTATCCAATCCTTCTCTTAAATATTCGGCACCCATTATATTAAGGTCAAAGCCAACATTTTGCCCTACAATAAATTTAGAACGCTGTAAGGCTTCCTGAAATTTTTCTAATACTTCTTGAAGGGGCAAACCATCTTGCTGTGCCAGTTCAGTAGAAATACCATGTATTTTTTCTGCATCAAAAGGAATGTTGAAACCTTGGGGCTGTACCAAATAATCCTGATGCTCCACCAAGTTACCCATTTCGTCATGTAATTGCCAAGCTATCTGAATACAGCGAGGCCAATTGTCGAAATCTGTTAATGGGGCATCCCACCTTTTTGGTAATCCAGTAGTTTCGGTATCGAAAATTAAATACATGTATTAATTTTAGTGCTGTTAAAACTTCGCAAATGCATTTGCAAAGAAAAGGGACTTCTAATAGAAAGAAGCACTAAAATTACAGATTATTCACCCTTTTTAAAAACGAAAGTTATAAACATTTTAAACAAAAAAAACGCAACCCTAAGGTTGCGTTTTAATATTTATCAAGCAATTTTCTATGCTACTGCTTCTTCCAATTTTGGAACATTATTAATAACGTTCTTTATTGAATTTCTATGAGAGACCAAAACAGTCTTTAAATTTTCTGGGATATCTGTTTCAGCGATAATCTCATTATAGTCTTCTAAACTGGCCTTTTCACCTCTAAGTATTTCTTCCAAAATAACTTTTTCATCGTTTGAAGTGAATAAAGTTTTAAAATCCATCCAGTTTCTATGCATTGTGCCTGTAAAACTACCTGATTCTTTAGGAGTTTCTCCAAACATTAGGATTTGAGTTCTTATTTGGCTAGCAAATCTTCCTCTATCTTCCGAGCGTTCTGTAAAAAAGGTTTTTAATCCTTCGTTCTCTACATTATGCATCGCTTTGATGTAACCCTGTTCGGCATCATAATTCTTGATTAATAATTCATTTAACTTGTTTGAAATTCTTTCAAAATTCTTCATAATATCTATCTTCATTTTAAATTTCAATAAATTCTTTTAAGATGTGTATTGTTTCGCATCTACATACAGTATAAGGCTTAAAGCCCCTAATAGCAAGTATATTAACATCTTTCACATAAGTTTAATAGGATTTAACACTTATAGCCTATATAACTAAAAAATGTTTGAGTTTAGAAGGATAGCTATTATAATTTACGCCGTGTTTACAAAAAAAATCTCCCGGAATATGCTCATTGAAGCATACCCCGGGAGGAAATAATTTTGATATTCTATAAAATTAAATTTTCTAATGCTTATCCTCCATAGACTTCACTTTATTTAAGGATGCAGTAATAGAATCTCTTTGCTTCGTCAGAATACTTCCAGTAGATGCAGGAAGGTTTGTGTCTTTTAAAATATCGTTATATTCCTCTATGGCTGCTTTTTCACCTCTTACGGCCTCTTCCAAAACCGCTTCTTCTTTATCTGAAGATAGACTTGTTTTTAAATTCATCCATGTGCGGTGAGCATCACCCGCCAAACTAGATCCTTTTTCTGGAGTCTCTCCAAAATTTCTGATCTCAGACTTTAATTCATGTCCAAAATCATATCTCTCATTTGCTCTTTCACTAAAAAATGACTGCAGTTGAGGATTCTTCACTTTTTCAGCAGCAAATTTATAACCTTTCTCTGCATCATAATTTTTCTCCAATAAATCGTTTAATTTTTTTGCAACATCTTCAGTATACTTCATTTTATATTTTTTTTGATTAGTAAATTTATTTTTAACGATATAAAAATACAAGATTAAAGAGCTCAACTCAAGCCCTTTAACAGGCTTTGGCATAGTTTAACTGCTTTTAACAAGCGTTGATATATAATGGATATTTATTCTTAATTATTACCTAAACTACTTACCCAAAGTCTATTTTAATTAGATGATTTTTAGCTAAATAAGCTTGTTGCCTTTATTAAAATTGTGTTGGTGAATTATGTTCAAGAGAAGAAATAATATAGTATCTTTGCAGACTTATTAATAATAGAGGTCGTGAACCTCACTAATTAATTTATTATGCCTGTAAAAATAAGATTACAAAGACACGGTAAAAAAGGGAAACCATTTTACTGGATTATTGCTGCGGATACCCGTGCAAAAAGAGATGGAAAATACCTTGAGAAAATTGGTATTTACAATCCAAATACAAACCCTGCAACTATTGAATTAGATGTAGACGGCGCTGTGAAATGGTTGCAAAATGGTGCACAACCAACAGACACGGCTCGTGCAATACTTTCTTACAAAGGTGCCCTTCTTAAAACTCACCTTGCTGGTGGTGTTAGAAAAGGAGCTTTAACTGAAGAACAAGCTGAGGAGAAATTCAAAACTTGGTTAGAGGAAAAAGAAGGATCTGTTTCTTCTAAGGAAGAGTCTTTAACAAAAGCACAAGAAGATGCTAAGAATAAAGCTCTAGATGCTGAAAAAGAAGTGAATGCTAAACGTATGGCAGCATCAGCTGAGGCTGAAACTGCAGCTGCGGAAGCTTCTGAAGAAGTAAATGAGGCTGAAAAAGCTGAAGGCGAAAGTGAAAATGCAGAATTGGAAGCGCAGGCCGAAAAAGATGTAGATTCCAAAACTGCTGAAGAAGCAAAAGCACAAGAGAAAAAAGACGCCTAAAATTAAATAGCGATGCTTAAAGAAGAATGTTTCTATTTAGGAAAGATCGTTAGTAAATTCAGTTTTAAAGGCGAGGTATTAATTAAACTTGATACCGATGAACCTGAAGAATACACAGGAATGGAATCGGTTTTCGTTGAATACAACGAAAACTTGGTTCCATTTTTTATTGAAAGAAGCGGACTTCACCGAAGCACTTTACTTCGTGTAAAATTTGAAGACGTAGATACTGAAGAGGATGCAGAAGATATTATGAAATGTGCTGTATATCTTCCACTTAATAAACTTCCAGAATTAGATGGCGACAAATTCTACTTCCACGAGATCATAGGTTTCACTGTAGAAGACGTGAATTATGGCACCGTTGGAAAGATCACCGCTATAAATGATAGCACCTCACAATCTTTGTTTGAAATTGATAAGGATGGTAAACAAGTACTCATCCCCTTGAATGATGAATTCATAGAAAAACTGGACAAAAAGAATAAGATCATTTTTGTTAAAACTCCAGAAGGTCTTATAGATCTTTATTTAGACTAATCCATTTTGGAAACCCCATTTCGTTTTAAAGAATTTAGTATAGCTCAAGACAAATGCGCCATGAAAATTGGTACAGATGGTGTCTTGCTTGGTGCCTGGACCCCGATTTCTTCTGAAGTCAATTCCATTCTAGACATTGGCACAGGAACAGGAATAATCGCATTAATGCTCGCACAACGCAGTTTTGCGGAAATCGTTGATGCCTTAGAGATCGATGAAGATGCTTATGAGCAAGCAGTAGATAATTTTGAAAACAGCCCGTGGGGAGATAGATTGTTTTGTTACCATGCTGCCTTCGATGAATTTGTTGAAGAAATGCAGGATGAAAAGTATGATCTAATAGTAAGCAATCCACCTTTCTTTCCTACCACCTCCGCTTCAGAAATTACAACTTCTAGAGAAACAGCAAGATCTCAAGCCTCACTCCCATTTGAAGAATTGCTTCATGGAGTTTCTCTATTACTTTCAGAAAATGGCACTTTCAGTCTTGTTATCCCAAAAGAAGAAGAACCTATCGTTTTAGAAATCGCTTCTTCAAACAAACTTTATCCAAATAAGATCACTGAAGTAAAAGGGACCGAAACTGCAAAAGTGAAACGCAGCTTGATCACTTTTCAATTCCTTCAGAAGGAAATAGAAAGAGATATTCTAATCTTAGAAGAGAGCAGGCACAATTACACTCCAGAATATAAAAAAATGGTGGCTCCGTTTTACCTAAAATTATAAGACTTTTAAATTGCTTGCTAATAGCGCGTTGGTTATTTTTGTTTACAAAATTATAACTGATGAAACCAGATTTATTCCAAGCTCCAGATTATTACAATCTAGACGATCTTTTAACCGAAGAACATAAAATGGTACGTGACGCTGCTCGAGAATGGGTGAAGCGAGATGTATCTCCTATTATAGAGCAAGCAGCTCAAGATGCAAAATTCCCGAAATCTATTATTAAAGGTCTTGCTGAAATTGGTGCTTTTGGTCCTTATATTCCTGAGGAATATGGTGGAGCGGGTCTAGACCAGATCGCTTACGGACTTATAATGCAAGAAATTGAACGTGGAGATAGTGGAGTTAGATCTACGGCATCTGTTCAATCTTCATTGGTGATGTATCCAATCTATAAATACGGGAGTGAGGAGCAACGTAAAAAATATTTACCAAAATTAGCTTCTGGAGAATTCATGGGTTGTTTTGGACTTACTGAACCAGACCACGGATCGAATCCAAGTGGAATGGTTACTAATTTTAAAGATAAAGGAGATCATTATTTATTGAACGGAGCTAAACTTTGGATCTCTAACTCTCCTTTTGCAGACATCGCTGTAGTTTGGGCGAAAAATGAAGATGGAAGAATCCATGGGCTTATTGTAGAACGTGGAATGGAAGGCTTCTCTACTCCAGAGACACATAACAAATGGTCTCTTCGTGCCAGTGCAACTGGAGAATTGATCTTTGATAATGTGAAAATCCCTAAGGAAAACTTACTTCCCAATAAGTCTGGATTGGGAGCACCGCTTGGTTGTTTGGATTCTGCACGATTTGGAATTGCTTGGGGTGCGATAGGAGCTGCAATGGATTGCTACGATACGGCACTTAGATATTCTAAAGAACGTATGCAGTTTGGAAAACCTATTGCAGGATTTCAGCTTCAACAAAAGAAATTAGCAGAGATGATCACAGAGATCACTAAAGCACAATTATTAGCTTGGAGATTGGGAGTGCTTAGGAATGAAGGAAAAGCAACTTCTGCTCAAATCTCTATGGCAAAAAGAAACAATGTAGATATGGCTCTAAAAATTGCCCGTGAAGCTAGACAAGTTCTAGGTGCAATGGGAATTACCGGAGATTATAGTATTATGAGACACATGATGAATCTAGAAAGTGTAATCACTTATGAAGGGACTCATGATATCCACTTATTAATTACTGGTTTAGATATTACAGGAATCTCAGCTTTTAATTAATACAACAACCGCATTTAAAAAAAAGACAACTTCATGAAGTTGCCTTTTTTAATTTTAATTATTGTCACATTGAGCTTGTCGAAATGTTTTTAAAATTTATTAAAAACTTCGGTATCCAAAATGTGACAATTTTTATTGACATTTCTCAAGTTTCTACAACAGTTAAACTTTTAAAAAAGCCTTTTAAAGGTTTTAGAAATCAATCTCTTAAAAGTATTTTTGCCAAAATGTTAGATTGAATATGATACAAGAGATCAATAGCTCTTTAGAGACACAGAGCAAGCAATTACTTAATCACCCCCTTTATAGTAAAATAAGTACTCCAGAACATTTAAGATGTTTTATGGAGCACCATGTTTTTGCAGTTTGGGACTTTATGTCTCTACTAAAAGCGCTTCAGGTAAACTTAACCAGAACCACTACCCCATGGGTTCCTGTTGGCAATCCAGAACTACGTTATTTGATAAACGAGATCGTTCTAGCAGAGGAAACCGATATTAATGCATTTGGAAAAAGACAAAGTCATTTTGAAATGTATCTGGATGCTATGAGCAAGAGTGGAGCGAGTAGATTAAAAGTTGAAGATTTTATATCACAAGTTACTCATGGAACAGATATCTATTTAGTTATCGCTGCCAGTAATCTACCTATTAGTATAAAGCAATTCCTGAAATTTACATTCGAAATTATTTCTGAAGGCAAACCTCATAAAATAGCTGCGGCTTTTACCTTTGGAAGAGAAGGTTTGATTCCAGCTATGTTTACTTCAATAATTAAAAACATTCAGCAACAATTCCCTGAAGAGGATTTGAAACTTTTTAAATATTATTTTGACAGACATATAGAGCTAGACGCAGATGAACATGGACCTATGGCTTTCCAAATGGTGGAGGAATTATGTGGCAAAGATCCGGTTAAAATTCTCGAAGTACAGTCCGTAGCAAAAAAAGCTCTTGAGAGCAGAATTGAACTATGGGATGGTATTTTAGAAGAAATAGAGAAGCCTATTGTTGCTTAAATAAGTTGTAAAACAAGCATAAAAAAAGAGCCATAATAAGGCTCTTTTTTTTATTTAATACTGATCTCTTTAAACTATTCTTGATGTGGTGCCAGTTTAACTTCCAGTCCATCAAGTTCAGAAATCATATTGATTTGGCAACCTAGCCTACTATTGTCTTCTACAAAAAATGCCTGATCTAGCATATCTTCTTCTTCATAGCTCTTTTCAGGAAGTAAATGTTCATGACTCAAAACATAACACTGGCAAGATGCACACATAGCCATTCCGCCACAAATACCAATGGTACCTTCTGGAGCCAATTCATGCATACGCACTACCTCCATCAGATTCATATTCATATCTGTAGGTGCTTCTACATAATGAGCTTCACCCTCTCTATCTATTATGGTAATTTTAATATCAGACATATCTTAGAAAAAATGAAATTCTCAATTTATACTTTTAACAACTTCTCGTTTAGCTTCTTTTTTTGAACCATCAAAACCACTTATCCCGCTTACAGTAGTATATTTCATTACATACTTCTTATCTGGGTTAATTCTTTGATACGCACTTTGACACATTATAGCAGCTTCATGAAAGCCACAAAGAATCAGTTTTAATTTCCCCGGGTAGGTGTTTACATCTCCAATGGCGTAAACTCCCGGTATATTGGTTTGATAATCGTAAGTATTATCAACCTTGATCGCATTTTTTTCGATTTCTAATCCCCAATCGCCTATTGGACCTAATTTTGGAGAAAGACCGAATAATGGAATAAAATGATCTGTAGGTTTTACTTCTTCCTCTTCCACAGTATCCTTGTGTCTAATCACTACAGCCTCTAGGTGGTTTTCTCCTTTGAGGCCTACAACTTCAGCATCTGTAATTAAATTGATCTTCCCAATTTTAGATAATTCTTCAACCTTTTCTACGGAATCTAGAGCTCCTCTAAAATCTTTTCTTCTATGAACCAAAGAAACTTCCTTTGCAATATTGGAAAGAAAAATTGACCAGTCTAAAGCTGAATCTCCTCCACCGGCAATTACTACAGATTTATCTCTATAAACTTCGGGATCCCTTATAATATAGGAAACTCCTTTGTCTTCAAAATTAGTTATTGAAGGGATAGGTGGTTTTCTAGGTTCGAAGCTCCCTAATCCCCCAGCTATCACAACAACAGGTGCATTATGTTTCACACCTCTTGAAGTTGTAACCAAAAATGTTCCATCTTCTAGTTTATCTAAGGTTTCTGCTCTATCTCCAAGAGTGAATCCAGGACTAAAAGGCTTTATTTGCTCCAAAAGGTTAGTTACCAGATCTCCTGCCAACACTTCCGGAAATCCAGGAATATCATAAATTGGCTTTTTTGGATAGATCTCGGCACATTGCCCTCCTGGGATTGGTAATGCATCTATTAAATGACATTTAAGTTTAAGCAATCCGGCTTCAAACACGGTAAACAAACCTGTGGGTCCGGCACCAACTATAATAATATCTGTTTTAATCATTCTTTTTCAATTTGCAATAAGAGATAAGTAGCTAAAAGCCAGCTTACCTTTCAATATTTACCACTTCTTCTATTTGTGGCGCATATTTTTTAATGGTCATTTCCACGCCAGATTTTAATGTCATCTGGTTAACGTGACAACCAACACAAGCCCCTTCCAACTGAACTTTTACTAGGCGATCATCCTCAATAGATATCAAAGAAATATCTCCTCCGTCACTTTGCAAAAAAGGTCTAATTTCTTGCAGGGCTTTTTCAACATTAATTCTAATTTCTTCAGTCGTCATTTACTTTCCTTTAACAGCACTACATCCAGCCATGGTAGTTATTTTAATAGCTTCGGTTGGAGGCAAGCTTGTATTTCTATTAACAGTTTCCTGAACTACATTTCTGGTTAATTCTTCAAAAGAACTTTCCAAAGCTGTAGCTGTTTGTAAAGCTGCAGGTCTACCTAAATCTCCCGCTTCACGGATGCTTTGCACCAATGGAATCTCACCTAAAAACGGAACTCCAAGATCGGTTGCAAGATTTCTTGCTCCTTCTTTGCCGAAAATATAATATTTATTCTCTGGCAACTCATCTGGAGTGAAATAAGCCATGTTTTCTATAATTCCTAATACTGGAACGTTGATACTTTCTTGCTGAAACATTGCAACTCCTTTTTTAGCATCGGCAAGTGCCACATTTTGCGGTGTACTCACTATAACTGCTCCTGTAATAGGAAGCGATTGCATGATTGATAAATGGATGTCTCCTGTTCCTGGAGGAAGATCTATCAGCATAAAATCCAATTCTCCCCAAGCTGCATCAAAGATCATCTGATTCAGTGCTTTTGCTGCCATAGGGCCTCTCCAAACTACCGCCTGATCTGGTTTTGTAAAGAAACCTATAGATAATAATTTAACTCCGTAGCTTTCTACTGGCTTCATCTTAGACTTTCCATCTACATTTATAGATAAAGGTCTTTCAGTCTCAACATCTAACATCATTGGCATAGAAGGACCGTAAATATCGGCATCCAGCAATCCTACTTTAAAACCCATTTTAGCCAATGAAACCGCCAAGTTAGCAGTAACTGTAGATTTTCCAACTCCACCTTTTCCAGAGGCAACAGCAATAATATTTTTGATTCCAGGAATAGCCTTTCCTTTAATAGTAGGTTTTTCTGGAGCTTCAACTTTAATATTGACCTTCACGATAGCTTTATCGAAGATCTTTTCTTGAATAACTTTAATTATATCTGCTTCTGCCCTCTTTTTAATATGCATTGCAGGAGTGGTCATCACTAAATCTACCACTACCTCATCTCCAAAGGTCATTACATTTTTTACGGCACCGCTTTCCACCATATTACTTCCCTCTCCGGAAAGTGAAATCGTTTCAAGAGCTGCTAGTATATCTTTTCTCTCTAATTTCATCTGAATTTATTTCATTTTCAACCTCTTATATAGATTGATTCTAAAATGCAAATATAAAGGCTTTCCCCAAGAAAACGAAGTATTCCGCTATAATTGATTGATTATAGAATAAGCGAAAATTATAGATACTATTTTAAGTGTTTTAAAGCGAGCTCTCCAATTCCTTATTTGGATCCCATAACACTTTTTCGAAATTTTGAATTTGGTTTCCTTTAATCACTATGCCTTCACTTTCCAACAATTGCTGCATTGCATTAGTACCTCCAAAATGATGTTTTCCTGTGAGTAATCCCAATCTATTTACCACTCTTTGAGCAGGCACCTCTTCTAGATCGTGTGCTTTGTTCATAGCCCATCCTACCATTCTTGCACTTCTAGCAGCGCCTAAATATCTGGCTATAGCTCCATAAGAAGTAACTCTTCCCAAAGGGATAAGTTTCACCACTTCATAAACTCGCTCAAAAAAGTTGGGTTCTTCGGCCATTTTAATAATAGAAAATCCTGATTAAAGTTATTATTACCAAGACAAGCATTAAAGCCGCCATAAAATAATTGGAAAATTTGGCAAAGACTTCGGTCTTATCTTCAATTTTCCAAAAAGAAAAAACATAGAAATATAGGGTAGTAAAGCTTCCTAAGGAAGCAGCAAGAACAAAAACCAATATATATGACCAATGATAATTAACCTCTCCACTCACATTTAAAGCGGCGGCAATGGCAACAAAAAAGGGAATTGGAAACACATTTAAAACCGCCACCAACATTCCTTTAAACATACTGTTGGAGTTTGCCTTTTTAGAATGTGATTTAATGTGAGAATCACTTCTTGCTTTCAAATAGAAATAAATCATTAGAAATATGAATATAACAAGCCCCGTTCTAAGAAGAATATTGCGAACAAATGGATTGTCGAAAATATACTTGGCTAAAAGAATAGCAACCAATGCCTGAAAAAAGACAATTATAGATGCCCCAATTGCAACATAAATTCCATTTTTCTTACCATACTCTACACAAGTTTTGGCAACTGTCATGTTTACTAATCCCGGGGGCACTACTCCTAACAGAGCTGCAAAATATGTGATTAGGAAAATTTTTGTTTCCTCCAAATTTCTATTTTATCTTAAATTGAATATAGGTAATTGGCTTTCCTTGCTCAAGGTACTGTTTTTCATAGAAAGTTTGTATCCCAACCACTTCTTTTGGAGAATATACATTTTTATACACATCATGATTTGCGTGCAAAATTTCATGTCCCTCGCCATGTAGCAAGCCCAATGTATATCCATGCATAAATTCGCTGTCTGTCTTTAAGTTTACTAAGCCTTCTGGTTTTAAGATATGCTTGTATTTTTTAAGAAAATCTGAATTGGTCAATCTATGCTTTGTACGCTTGTATTTTATTTGAGGATCTGGAAAAGTGATCCAAATTTCATCTACTTCGTTTTCGGCAAAAATAAGATCTATCAATTCAATTTGGGTTCTCATGAAACCCACATTATGCATCTCCTCTTCTATGGCTGTCTTGGCGCCTCTCCAAAATCTTGCTCCCTTAATATCTATCCCAATAAAATTTTTGTCTGGATTAGCCTTAGCCATAGCAACGCTATACTCTCCTTTTCCACATCCTAGTTCTAGGACGATCGGGTTGTTGTTTTTAAAGAATTGCTCGTTCCAGTTCCCTTTAAGAGCATATTGAGTGTCTACAATTTCTTCCCTGGAAGGCTGAACAACATTATTAAAACTTTCATTTTCCCTAAATCTCTTGAGTTTGTTCTTGCTGCCCACGTGTAGTTAAATATTTTGGCAAAATTAGCTAAAATAGCTTAGAATGGCATTATTTGTATTTAAGGCATTTTCTGAATTCTAAATATTTGAATTATGACCGTGGGTTCCTTTTAAAGTGAATAGTTTTAAATTAGTCATACTATATGGTTTTTTTTATTCTGGTCAAATTGTCATCTTATGTTTATACAAAACTTCGACAAGCTCAGTTTGACAAATCAGAAAAAAGTCACCCTGAACTGTTGAAGGGTCTTCTTCAAATAAAATGGGTTGCTGAAACAATTCCGAAAGCTATCGGAACAGCATGACGAAAATAAATTTAGCTAACTAAAAGCTATTAATGTCACAGAACCGGAAAATTAAATAATCATTATCGATTTCTTATTTCAACATTCAGCTGACTATATTTGATCATGCCAAAAAAAAGGATTTTAGTTGCTCCCTTAAATTGGGGTTTAGGACATGCTACTCGCTGCATCCCAATAATCAACGAACTAATTCGGCAAGATTTTGAACCCATAATAGCTTCAGATGGAGCTGCGCTTAAATTACTTCAGAAGGAATTTCCAGATTTAGAACATCATATTTTACCAGAATATAATATCAGTTATTCAAAGAAGGAGGCTTTTTTTAAATGGAAGCTACTCCTTCAAACTCCAAAAATAATAGCTGTAATTAAGAGGGAAAAAGAAGTTACCAGAGAACTTGTTCGCTCTCAAAACATCTCAGGAATAATTTCTGACAATAGATGGGGAGTGAGACACAAAAAAATTCCATCTGTATTTATAACTCATCAGTTGAAGGTGCTTTCTGGTTCCTCAACCTTTTTCAGCAGTCAACTTCAGCAAAAATTGATTTCAAAATTTACAGAATGCTGGGTGCCAGATTTTGAAAACACTCCTAATTTAAGCGGGGAAATGGGCCATTTAGAGAAAACATCATTTCCAGTAAAATATATTGGCCCATTAAGCAGATTTTCGAAACTGCAACTTCCTATTAAATACAAATATGCCATCGTACTATCAGGGCCCGAACCTCAGCGAGGAATTTTAGAAAAATTACTTCTTAAGGAATTCAAAAATCATTCTTCTCCAATTTTATTTATTAGAGGAGTATTGGAAAAGGAATCAAAAACTGAAACAATTGGAAATATTAGGATCTACAACTATCTGCTAGGGAAAGAATTGGAAGAAGCTTTAAATGGTAGCGAACATATAATTTGCAGATCTGGCTATACAAGCATTATGGATATTGCAAAACTGGAGAAAAAAGCATTTTTAATTCCCACTCCAGGACAGCCAGAACAGGAATACTTAGCGAAAAAACTTTCTGAAAATGCTTTATTTGCAAGTTGTGATCAAAACAAGTTCTCTCTTGAAAAATTGGAAGATCTAAAAAACACTACAGGATTAAGATTTGATTTTCTTACGACCAGTTTTAGTTCTGTTTTTGCTCTTTTCCAGAGTGAATGAGAATTCACTACCTACCCCATACACACTTTCTACATAGATCTTCTCATTATGCGCTTCTAGAATATGCTTTACTATAGAAAGACCCAAGCCTGAACCGCCTTCTTTTCTCGATCCGCTTTTATCTACTCTAAAAAAACGTTCGAAAAGACGTGGAATATTAGCTTTCTCAATTCCTTCTCCGTTATCTGAAACCCTAATTATCACTTTATTCTTAATTAGGTTCTCGATACTAATTTCGGTAGTCCCTCCCTTTTTGCCATATTTGATAGAGTTCACAACTAAATTTGAGATCACTTGCTGCATTCTATCCATATCAGCATTTACCATTATGGGCTCTTTATAGAGTAAATCGAAGGCAAGAGAGATGTTCTTTTTAGCAGCTTTCATTTCTAAAAGATCGAATACGTTCTGAATTAATTCAACAACATCAAAATTCTCCTTATCTAAATGAAGGTCACCAGTTTCTAATTTTGTGATCATATCTAGATCCTTCACAATATAAACGAGTCGTTCTACTCCTTTACTTGCCCTTTGAAGATATTTTTTGCGCACTGCTTTATCCTTCATCGCGCCATCCAGCAAAGTTAAGATGTAGCCTTGAACAGTAAATAGCGGAGTTTTTAGTTCATGAGAAACATTACCCATAAACTCTTTTCTATAGGTCTCTCTAACCTGTAAAGTTTCAATCTCTAACTTCTTACCTTCTGCAAATCTTTCTACTTCCTTGGTTAGCGTTGCCATATCTGTAGTGATCTGGCTTGGACTTAAAGTACTGGAATCCAAAAGTGTAACATTATCGTAAATGTTCTTTATTCGCTTATAAATAAAATGCTCTACTCGATATTGAATTATAATAAAAGAGATCAAATAAGTAATAAGGGCAAAACCAAGTGTAGGCCATAATTGAAACCCAGTGAGAAACAAAGAAAATAGGCTCACCACCAACGTTTGAAATATAGTGATATATAACGAGGTCTTAAATGAAAATTTATATGAGCGTTTAAAACTTTTTGCCATTAAATAACGAACTTATAACCTACTCCTTTTACAGTTTTAAAACTGTCGTCTCCAATTTTCTCTCGCAGTTTTCTTATGTGTACATCTATGGTTCTTCCTCCAACAACTACTTCATTTCCCCAAACACTATCTAGGATCTCTTCCCTTTTGAAGACTTTCCCAGGTTTAGAGGCTAGTAGTGAAAGTAACTCAAATTCTTTTCTTGGCAATATAATTTCCTCATCGTTATTGATGATTTTATACTCGTCCCTGTTAATGATCAAATTCCCAATTTGTACTATGTTAGAAGCAGTTTCATTCTCTCGAAACCTTCTTAACAAAGCATTTACTTTACTAACCAAAACCTTCGGCTTAATTGGTTTGGTAATATAATCGTCCGCCCCGGCATCAAATCCTGCCATTTGAGAATAATCTTCTCCTCGAGCAGTAAAAAAAGTGATCATGGTATCTGAAAGTTCCGGGATCTTTCTTATTTGTTCGCAAGTTTCAATTCCATCCATTTCCGGCATCATTACATCTAGAATAATAAGTTGCGGCTTTTTCTTCTTCGCGATTTTTATTGCTTCTTTCCCATCTTCGGCAGTTATAACATTATACCCTTCCGCAGAAAGATTATAACCTACTATTTCTAGGATATCTGGCTCATCATCTACTAATAGGATTGTAATATTCTTTTTCTTCATATAAATCAGATTAATTTATTGCAAATAAATCTATGTAAAGATAAAATTAATACTGACGTATCTTAAAGCGTCTATACTTGGTAACACTTACTTAACACAGGGAATCCTATATAATCTCCGAAAAGGGCGTCAACTATAGAAAATGAAGAAAACTTGTTATTTCATTATTACCAATCTCCAAGAACCTCTAGATCTCGAAACCATTTCATAACATTAGAATAGCCCCAATTAACCTAAGCGTAAAGTTAAGTTAAGCTACTTCAAGAGTTCTCATCGTTAATTTGTCATGTCGATAAAAAACAAAATAATGAAGAAGATTTTTTTACTGTTAACGCTATTTTTTATAAGCATTTCTTACGCTCAGGAAACTACTAAAGGCACCATTGCGGGCAAGCTTATGGATAAAGAAATAAGTGGCGAAACACTGCCTTTTGCAAATGTGATTATTAAAGGCACTTCTATAGGTACTACTACAGATATAGATGGATTATATGCTATTGAAAATTTAACTCCCGGGACTTATACCGTAATTTTTAGCTTCGTAGGATACGAAACTTTGGAAGTTCCAAATATAACTGTGGTTGCCGGAAAAGTTACAGAAATAAATACTGCATTAGGATCTAATGCTGCCTCTCTAGATGAAGTAGTTATTAAAACTGTTGCAAGAAGAGATTCTCAAGTTGCTCTTTTAATAGAACAAAAAAAGGCAATAGAAATTAAAGAAAGTATAGGTGCCCAAGAATTAGCCAAAATGGGAGTTTCTGATGCTGCTACTGCTACTACAAAGATTTCTGGAGTAAGCAGTAGTGAGGCTTCAGGAGATATTTTTGTGCGAGGCCTTGGAGATCGTTATTTAAACACCACCATGAACGGTTTGCCAGTCCCCTCAGACGATGTAGAGCGCAAAAATATAGACCTAGAATTGTATTCTACTAACATTTTACAAAATGTAAGTATTAGTAAAACATATTCGGCTCAAAATTCTGCAGATCAAGCTTCGGGAACTATAGATATTAGCACTAGGGAACTGCTTGGTACCCAAGAATTAGCAGCTGGGGTAAAAGTAGGTTTTAACACCAATGCCATAAGAAATGGTGTTGGCGATAATTTCAAAACATCGCCAAATTCAGAAAATGTGACTTTTGGATTTTATTCCAGAGACCTTAGAACACGGGAGGCATTAACACAACAAACCTGGAATACGCAACAGGCAGAACTTCCTCTTGATTATAAATACACCTTAACTGCAGGGAAGAAATTTGGTGAAAACCTGAAAGTATTATTTACTGGTTCTCAAGACATTTCTTTTGAACATAGACAGGGAGAGTTTAGAGAATTTAGAGCGAATTTTATAAATGACTCTATTACAGATGCCGAAACGTTTTCGAAATCTATCAATACTACCGGCTTACTTAGTTCCTCTTATAATTTCAATGAGAATAACGAAGTTAAATTCACCAGCCTTTTCATTAATAAATTAACAGATGAAGTTTTTGAAGGTGGAAGAAATGGAGAAGCTACCATTTTTGAAGAAACTGAACCTGTAGAAGATCTCTCTCAGTTTATTAGAGACCAAAACATCAAACAAACCCAATTATGGGTGAATCAGCTAACAGGGAATCATCAGCTAAATAAAAAAAACGAATTGGATTGGGCTATTGGCTATAATACTGTAGATGCAGATGAGCCAAACAGAATTCGAAATGAAGTTAATTTTAGAGATGGCTTTGTACAATTGGGGAGAACCGGTGGGTTTCAACAAAGAAAATCTGCTCAAATAATCAATGACCAGGAATTCAATGGACTTATCAAAGATGAATTAACATTATTAGATTCTGAAGAGAAAAGTTTAAGACTAAGTTTTGGTGCTAATTATAGAAATAAAGAACGTGATTTTGGATCTCAGTTTTTGGGCTTAGAGGAAAGCACTTTAAATACACTTAATCCAACTTCTATAGATAACTTATCTAGAGTCTTCACTCCAGAAAATCTTCAGAACGGTTTACTTACTTTAAATATTCTCGCTCCAGACAGGTATTTGGCAACATTGGAATCTACTTCAGGGTTTGTTTCTGCAAACTACAATTGGTTTAAATTCAATTTTAATCTTGGGCTGCGTTATCAAAAAGATGATCTAAATGTAAAATATGATGTTGGAAACATCCCGGGAAGGTTTGGTATTTCAGACAAATCTTACGACAATTTTTACCCAAGCATCAATTTAAAATATGCTGCCAACGAGCGCAATAATTTTAGAGTTGCAGCTAGTAAGACCATTACTTTACCAGAATTTAAAGAGATCGCACCGTTTGAATATGTATCTCCAACTGGGCAAGTAACTCGTGGAAACCCAGATTTAGAAGCTTCTACCAATTATAATTTTGATGTTAAATGGGAATTCTTTCCAACTGCAAATCAGTTAGTGTCACTTACTGGCTTTTTCAAAAAAATAGAAGACCCTATAAATAAAGTTCAAGATCGAGGTTCTGCGGGAGTTTTCTCTTTCTTCAATTCTGCTGAAAAAGCTGAAATATTTGGATTAGAAGTTGAAACCAAATTGAACCTGATTAAAGCAGAAGACGAATCAGGGATCAATTTAGATCTTAATTTGAATGCTTCAAGAATGTGGCACTCACAGGACTTAAAAGAACTAAGAGATGCTCAAGGAGTCTTTCTAAAAACCTTTAGATATAAAGGACTAACAGAAACAGATCTTCAAGGAGCTTCTGATTGGATCTTTAATGGGTCGCTTAATTTCTCAACTAATTCTCCAAACCCATTTTTGGCTACCGTAACTGCTAATTATGCTTCAGACAAGATCTTTGCTTTAGGTGCCCCAGAAATCCAGACTCAAAGTGAAACTTTTTACAACGATGCTATTATAGAAAAGGGATTTGTAACGCTAAATACTGTAATAAGTAAAGATTTTGGCGAACACTGGGGAGTCCAACTATCAGGAAAAAACTTATTAAACCCCGAAATAAAAAGAACCCAAAATGTTAGACCTAGCACCACTGGAATAGAATCCACAGAGACCGTGAGATCTTACACCCGTGGAGCAACAATAAGCTTAGGCTTAAATTATAATTTTTAAATAATGAAAACAACGAATAAACCAATTTTAAAATCCAAAAAAATGAAAACAAGCTTTAAAAGTATTGCAGTATTAGTAACACTTCTTTCTTCTCTTTTCCTGGGAAGTTGTAGTAGTGATGATGGCTTTTTCGACAACGGAGAACAAGGTGGAACACCGGTAACACCTATAGATAATAATCTAAATGGAACATTAACTTCAAACTTAACATTAGACCCTAATGTATCATACCAATTAACAGGTTCATTTAGTGTAGAACCAGGGGTTAAATTAACTATCCCGGCTGGTACAAACATCACTGCAAGTGTTGGTCAGGAAGTGTATATCGTAGTAAAAAAAGGAGCGCAAATTGATGTTCAAGGAACTCAAAGCAACCCAGTGAGAATGTCCTCTGTAAATTCAAGTCCAGGAGAATGGGGAGGTTTAGTGATCTTAGGAGATGCTAAAACTACTGAAGGTGTAAATGCAACTGCTGAAGTAGGTGGATTTATCTACGGAGGAAATAACGATCAGGATGATTCAGGGTCTATAAGATACATGATCATTGAAGGTGCTGGGGCGCAGATAAATGCAGATTCTCAATACAACGGATTAACCTTATATTCTGTTGGATCTGGAACTACCATAGAGAACATCGCTTTAATTAATGGTGCAGATGATGGAGTTGAGTTTTTTGGAGGAACTGTTTCTGTTAAGAACATCTATTTAGAAAATAATGAAGATGATGCTATCGACTGGACAGAAGGATGGAACGGAACTATTACCAACGCATACGTATTACATACTAAAGCTGGTTTTTCTACAGCTGTA
This sequence comes from Gillisia sp., assembly GCA_024635715.1. Classification (GTDB taxonomy): domain Bacteria; phylum Bacteroidota; class Bacteroidia; order Flavobacteriales; family Flavobacteriaceae; genus Gillisia. The sequence goes on along the minus strand of JAGXIK010000038.1, from coordinate 2,755 downwards.
GAGGCAGATGGTTTAAACAACAATCCTAAGCTTATCAACTTAACGGCAGTGTCTTCTAAAGGTGGAACTGCATTACAGTTCAAAAAAGAATCTGGAGCTACTATTTCAGGATTGTCATTAACAGGATACGATACTTCTGTAGACATGAAAGATAATGGGCCAATTGCAAATATTCTTATTGAAGATGTGGTAGCCGATCCAGGAAAATCTTATACAGATGTGGCAAGCGTAGATATCGCTCTTTTTAACTGGATAAATAATAGAGGATCTGTTGAAGCTACAATATTACAAGGTATTGTTGAGGGTGAACTTAGTTTAAATGCATCTGTATCTTATGAGTTAACTTCTTCTTTAATCGTGAAAGATGGAGGAAAATTAACCATCCCAGCAGGAACAAAAATTATTGCTAGAAATGGAGGAACAGGTGTATACATCGCCATTCTACAAGGTGGAAAAATAGATATTCAGGGAACTCCGGCTAACCCAGTTGTAATTTCTTCTGAAGATGCACAACCAGGAGATTGGGGCGGATTAACGCTAGTTGGGAAAGCAACTACTACAGAAGGTGTAAATGCAACCGCTGAAGTTGGTGGATTTGTATACGGAGGTAATGACGATACAGACAGCTCTGGAAGTATTAAAAACCTAGTGATCCTTGGAACTGGAGCGCAAATTAATGCTGAATCTCAATATAATGGAGTTTCATTTTATTCGGTTGGATCGGGAACAGTTATAGAAAATCTAGCTGTGATAAATGGAGCAGATGATGGAGTAGAGTTCTTTGGAGGAACTGTTTCTGCAACCAACATTTACCTAGAAAATAACGAAGATGATGCTGTAGACTGGACAGAAGGCTGGAATGGAACGGTAACAAATACCTACGTTTCTCATACTGTTTCAGGATTTTCTACAGCCTTGGAGGCAGATGGAATGAATAAGAATCCAAAGCTTGTTAACTTCACTGCGATCTCCACAACTGGGGGTACAGCTCTACAGTTTAAGAAAGAATCTGGGGCAACAATCAACAACATTTATTTAGAAGGTTATCAAACCAATCTGGACATGAAAGATAATGGACCAGTAGCTAACATAAAGGTGGATGGAGCAAATGCCAGTTTAACAGGTACTTATAATGCAGGAACTAAGGTAGATGTTTCTGGTTGGTCTTGGAGAAATGCAAGATTATAAAAATAAATTTCAATTTGGTATACCCTTTATTAGTTGAGGTTAGCATTGGAGTTGAAAAACAGATGAGGTGTAACTACCTCATCTGTTTTGTTTTAGGAGTAAAATAAGAATAGTTAATTATATCTTTAGCATGAATTAATGGTATCATTTTTGAATTATTTATTGTAGATTTACAATTACCAACGTAACAAATATGAAAAAATTCTACATCTTAAGTTTATTATTGGTTAGTTTTCTGCTGTTCACCCCTCGGTCTATAGCTCAAAACACAGCAATTCCTGTGTTTGCTACAGAAAAACCAATTGAAGGTCTCTCTATTTACCCTAACCCTGTGGTTGGCAGTAAAGTGTATATTACCTCCAATAAAAATCAAACTAAAGAAGTGGAAATTTATAATGTATTAGGTAAAAAAATTCTAAATGCCCGAATTACAGGTAAAGAATTAGATGTTTCAGAACTTACTCCTGGAATATATATCTTAAAAATTAAAGAAGGAACTACTCAAGCTACCAGAAAATTGGTGGTCAGGTAACATAATAACAATAATAAAAAGCTTCTATTCTTAGAAGCTTTTTTTATTTCTACCTTTACCTTCATTTTCTTCAAAACCCATAAATGAATCCAGAAAAGATTTTTTCTATTTCTTCTGAACAAGATTTCAATGAAGTTGCTCTAGAAATTTTCAGATTTCAATATGCTAACAATTCGGTATACCGAAAGTTTTCAGATTTATTAAAAAAAGATCCAAAGCAGATAAATAAGATTGAAAACATTCCCTTTTTACCAATAGATCTTTTTAAGTCTCATACTATATTATCTTCTGAAGAAAATATTCAGAAAACATTTACAAGTAGTGGGACTACCGGCAGTAAAACCAGCAAACATCATGTAACAGATCTTGCTATTTACGAACAGAGTTTTAATCTAGGTTTTGAAAAATTCTATGGAGATATAGAAGATTATGTAGTTTTAGCACTTCTACCATCTTACTTAGAACGGGATGGTTCTTCTTTAATTTATATGGCGCAGCATTTGATTGAAAAAAGTAAGCACCCAGATAGCGGATTTTATCTTGATAATCTTTCTGAATTAAAAGAGAAATTAATCTCCTTGGATAGCAAGGGTCAAAAAGTTTTACTTATTGGCGTGTCCTTTGCCTTATTAGATCTTGTAGAAGACTATCAGTTTAAACTGAAGAATACCATAGTTATGGAAACCGGTGGCATGAAAGGCAGGCGTAAAGAGATGATCCGGGAAGAACTGCATAGTATCCTTAAAAAAGGTTTTGGGGTAGCTACCATCCATAGCGAATACGGAATGACCGAATTATTATCTCAAGCATATTCTGCAGGAAATGGAGTTTTTGATTGCCCACCTTGGATGAGGATCTTGATTCGGGATCCGGAAGATGCACAGTCCTATCTAAAAAATAATAGTACCGGCGGAATTAATGTGATAGACCTTGCCAATATAAATTCCTGCTCTTTTATCGCTACTCAAGATTTAGGAAAAAAGAGTAAAAAAAATTCTATTGAAATTATGGGTAGGTTTGATAACAGTGATATTC